>JBILVZ010000041.1:0-7263 GCA_044370175.1 Methylococcaceae bacterium | reverse complement strand
ATACACGTTGTGAAATGTTTTAACAGGACTCATCCCTCAATTGTCGCAGAAACCGAGGGTTTCCGCACCTTCCTCCATTGTGCTGCGCGGCAGAGCCGCGAGGAAATCAAGTTGTACACCATTCAAGCTGTAAGTAAATATCTATGGGACTAAATAAGAAGTATTTGATGTGTATTATATGAGCTGGAATCCTATATAAATATTTTTTATCCACTTGCGGTCAGGGAATCCTCCAGTATACTTATGCCATGTCAAAAACAGCAAAGAAAACTAAACCAGTTGTAGACACTACAGAAGAAACTCAAGTACCATCTCTGAGTATGAGTGCTGTTAAGCAAGTGGAACTAACCAAAGAAGGCCTTGAAGAACTCACACGCGAGCTCCAAGAGTTGAGTAGTGTTAAGTTGCCTCAGGTGATTAGTCGTGTTGCAAAAGCTCGAGAGTACGGCGACCTTTCAGAAAACTCTGAGTACCATAGTGCCCGTGATGAGCAACAACTCGTAGAGGCTCGCATCGAAGAAATTCAAAACATCCTTTCTAATGCTAAAATCGTCAAAGCTACCAAAAGTCATGATAAGATTGGTATTGGCTCCACTGTTTATTTGACTCAAGAGGGCAAAAAAGGCGAGTTTGAAGTGACAATCGTCGGTGAGTTTGAGTCAACCCCAGGTCAGACCAAGATCTCAAGTGTTTCACCTATGGGCAAGGCCATAATGGGTAAGAAGAAGGGCGATACAGTAGTCGTCAAGGCGCCTGCGGGGGAAACGGTTTACACAGTCAACAGTATCAAGTAAAAATAGACAAAAAAACCAAAACCCCCACAGCAATGCGGGGGTTTTTTAGTATACAGTACGCTACAATATAGGAGGAGCAACTTTATGTCACGTATCGATGAAGCTATTCAAGCAAAAAAAGAAAAACGACAAGAACTCGAGAAGAGAGGCATTCAAGCCCATCCCTACAGTTTTGATAAAAAACATACTGTTGAGATTGCCCGCGCGAGCATGGGACAGACTGTTACGACTGCAGGTCGCCTTATTTCTTTGCGCCTCCATGGCAAAGTCAACTTTGCTGATCTACAAGATTCAACTGGTCGCATCCAAGTCATGTTTCGTGAACAGGAGCTTGGATCTGAGACCTTTGATTTGTTTAAGTTTATTGATGCTGGCGATTATGTAGGTATTACTGGTGAAGTGATGACTTCTAAAACTGGAGAAGTTACTATTTTAACCAAAGAATTTTCTTTTCTAGGCAAATCACTCCGTCCCATCCCCACTGCCTGGAACGCTGCCGACGACAAAGAAGCACGCTTTCGCAAACGCTACCTTGATATCTTGATCAACCCAGAGGTAAAACAAGTAATTGATGCTCGTTGGACAATCGTCAAAGAAGTACGGCGTTATTTACAAGATGTACATGCCTTTATTGAAGTAGAAACTCCCATCTTCCAACCACTCTATGGAGGCACCAATGCCAAACCATTTACCACACATATGAATGCACTTGCTGTCGATTTTTACCTCCGCCTCGCACCAGAGTTATACCTGAAACGCTTGATCGTGGCTGGCTATGAAAAAATCTTTGAAATCGCTCGCAACTTTCGTAACGAAGGCATTGATCAAACACATCAACCTGAATTTACGATGATCGAGTGGTATGAAGCCTATGCTGACTACAATAAAGTGATGGATGTCACTGAAGGTCTGTTGAAACACTTAGCACACAAACTCTATGGTTCTACCAAAATTAAAGTAGGGGAGAGTGAAGTCGATATCGGGGGAGAATGGCCACGGATCACCATGATTACTGCTTTAAAAAAATACGCCGAGATTGATTTTAATGCCTTGACTGATACAGAGTTGCAAGAACTGATGGCAGAGAAAAAGATTGATCTCATTGGCGAATTTACTCGTGGCAAAGCCCAGTTTGCTCTCTTTGATAAATTGGTCACCGATTATTTAATTGATCCCATCTGGATTATTGATTATCCCCGTGATGTCAGTCCACTTGCCAAGGCCCACCGCAAAACTGATGGCTTAGCAGAACGTTTTGAAGCCTACATCGGAGGCAAAGAGATTGCTGACGGCTGGAGTGAGATCACTGATGCGATTGATCAGCGGAATATTTTTGAAGGTGAGCAAAAACGTATGCGTGCCGGTGATGCAGAGGCTCATCCACTCGACGAAGACTTCTTGGAGGCGATGGAGTATGGCATGCCACCACTGGGTGGAATTGGTATGGGCATTGATCGCTTGGTGATGTTTATGACCAATACCTGGAGTATTAAAGAGGTAATTGCCTTCCCAACACTGCGCCCACTGCGCACTGCAGCTCAAGAAAAAGCTATGGCTGCTACTAAAAAAGCCGAACAGCATCATACAGAAACCGCTCAGTCGCCAGCCGCTCCTGGTAAAACAGCTACTCCTGTATTGACAGCAGCTATTGCTACTACAGATAGCCCGCTTCCACCTCGAGAGCAGGCAGAACAATTAGTAGCTCAATACATCAAAAACGATGCGCTCTCTCATCACTGCCGCATGGTGGCACGAGCCATGGAAGCCTATGCACAAGCCTTAGGCGAAGATGTAGAAGTTTGGTACCAAACTGGCTTGCTCCACGACCTAGACTGGGAGATGTACCCAGATGAGCACCCAAACAAAGCAATTAGTGAGATTTTGAAAGACTATCCGCAAGCACTCAAAGCAGCAATTGCCGCCCATGCACCAGACAGAACGGGCAAACACCCAGAGACAACTATCGAAAAATATCTCTTTGCCTGTGATGAGCTCTCGGGCATCATGCACGCAGTTTCGCTGATGCGGCCGAATGGTTTTGCCGATATGGAAGTGAAGTCTGTCAAGAAAAAGCTAAAAGACAAATCATTTGCTGCCAACGTCAGCCGAGACGACATCACCCTTGGGTTTGAGCTGATCGGCAAAACTCCTGAGGAGCATATCGGATTTTTGATTACTGTGTTTCGCAAGTAATCTTCTGAGAGCAGTTTCTCAGTATTGACGCTGCTTTTGGGGATACTATACTTATCGATACATAAGAATTGATAGGAAATATATGTACAGAATTGAAGATCCATCATTTGAAGATCGCCCATCTGGGGTGAGAACTTCTAAAAAAATTGCCAATGATTTCAAGGCCCTAGATGAGAGCAGCAGAGTTGCTTTAGTCAACCAATTAACTGAAGGACTCAACACTGAGCAGATTGCACAATTACTCGAGTTACTTCAACAGCGTCTTACAAACCAAGATGCAACTGCGGATGTGAACTCGTAAATATGAAAAATCAAAATATAAAAAAAGCAGCAATAGTGTATAATTATTGGTAGAGACGCACTGTCAGAGACTAGCACTCTTTGAGAGCTTCAGTAGGAGCCGCGTTGCACAGGGTTATAACTGTGCCGGGTAAGCCCGTAGTAGCTGGAAATAAGTTTTTTGAGGTGGCACCGTTTTTTTAGCAAGACATTCTTGCTTGAGAAGACCCTCTTAAGTCCAGTTTTGTTGGATTTAAGAGGGTTTTTTTATGTAAATGAATAAAAATGAAAGGATATATGTTAGACCTTAAGTTTATTAGAGAAAATATCGAGATAGTTAAACAAGCCGCACGAGATAAGCAACTGCCCGACGCAGTGACAAAGATTGATGAGCTCGTGGCAGTAGATGAGAAACGCCGCAGACTCCAACAACAGGTAGACACGCTTCGTAAAGAAAGTAATGAGCTGGTAGAACGTATCAAACTGCTGGTTGGACAAGGCCAAAAGCCTAGCTCTGAACAGATCGAGCAGGGTAAAACCATCAAAGCACAGCTTAAAGAGTTAGAACCACAGCTCAAGGATGCAGAAGAAGCCGTCAAGCAGTTGGCATACACTATTCCCAATGTTCCCGCAGCAGAAGTCCCGATTGGGCAAGATGAGCGTGGAAATGTCGTTGTTCGTCAGGTGGGCAGTATCCCTAAGTATGAGTTTACTCCAAAGCCACACCAAGAACTCATGGAAAATCTGGACTTACTCGATACCAAGCGTGCGACAAGCATTGCTGGCTTTCGAGGCTACTTCCTCAAAAACGAAGCTGTACTGCTTGAACAAGCACTACTCAACTACGCCATGACTATTTTAGTTAAAGACGGCTTTACCCCAATGACTGCCCCCGTTTTGGTCAATGAGCCAGCCATGTGGGGCACTGGCTACTTCCCTTGGGGCAATGAAGATCACTACCGCACTCAAGACAACCAGATTTTAGCAGGTACAGCCGAAGTTGCTCTCACAGCCTACCGTGCTGGTGAAACACTAACAGAAAAAGATTTACCCATCAAAATGGTGGGTATCTCTCCTTGCTTCCGTCGTGAGGTAGGCTCGTATGGTAAAGACACCCAAGGTATTATTCGTGTCCACCAGTTTACTAAAGTGGAACAAGTGGTCTACACAGTAGCAGATGAGACTGAAACGCAAAAGTGGCATGAAAAAATGGTGGGATATGCTGAGAAGTTACTCTCAGATCTTGAACTACCGTACCAAGTATTATTGATGTGTTCAGGTGATATGGGAGCTGGTCAGCGCAAAAAGTATGATATTGAAACTTGGTTTCCAGGGCAAAGTAAGTATCGTGAAACTCATTCTGCCAGTTACTTCAATGACTTTCAAGCTCGGCGACTCGAGATCCGCTACCGTGCTACTGATGGGACAACCAAGTACGTCTATACCTTGAATAACACCATGGCAGCATCACCTCGCCTGCTAGCCGCAGTGTTAGAGAACTACCAACAAGCCGATGGAAGTATCAGAGTGCCTCAGGTTCTCCAGCCATTTATGGGAAATATTGAACGTATTACGAGATAACGCTGTCAGCTAAAAACCTCTAGCAATTAAAGTCATCTTCTGCTATAACTGAGCGGCGCATACTGTATAATTGCTAAAAATAGTAGGATAGCTATGTTCAAATTTTTCTCCAGACTTTTTGATGACAACCGTAAGACGCTCGATAAATATCGTGTACTAGTTGAGCAAATCAATACATTTGAGCCAAGCATTAAAAAACTTTCAGATAGTAAATTAGCCGCACAAACTAAGAAATTTAAAAAAGCAATTGAAGAAGGTAGAGCGGCAGGCAAAACTGATGAAGCTATCTTAGATGAGGTACTTCCTGAGGTCTTTGCGACGGTTCGTGAGACTTCACGCCGTGTTTTAGGCTTACGCCACTTTGATGTCCAACTTTTGGCAGGCATTGCACTTCATAAAAGCAATATTACTGAGCAGAAAACTGGTGAAGGAAAAACCCTTACAGTTACCGCACCACTGTACCTCAATGCACTCCTTGGTAAGGGTGTACACCTCGTTACGGTCAATGACTACCTAGCTGAACTGGGTGCAGGGTGGATGGGACAAATTTACCACTTTTTGGGCTTGAGTACCGCCGTTATTGTCCATGATAAATCAAGCCTTTTTAATCCAGAATACGATAGCGAAGTACGTGGTGACGAGCGACTCGAACACTTCCAGCCGATCTCACGCCAACAAGCCTACAATGCTGATATCACCTACGGCACTAATAATGAGTTTGGCTTTGATTATTTGCGCGACAATATGGTGCAGTCTATTGAGATGATGGTGCAACGACCTGATAGTGGACACCACTACGCTATTGTCGACGAAGCAGACTCGATTTTGATTGATGAAGCAAGAACTCCTTTGATAATCTCAATGCCTGATACAGAACCCACAAAGAAGTACTACGACTATGCCCGCATGGTGTTGAGTCTTGAGAAAAACAGTGACTATACGATGGACGAAAAAGCACGCACCGTCACCTTAACTGATCTTGGAGTTAAACGTATCGAGCAAAAATTGGGAGTGGGGAATTTATATGAAGAAAGTTTTGAAACAATTCATCATGTCGAATCAGCCCTCAAGTCTAAAACACTCTTTCTGCGTGACCGAGATTATATCGTTAAAGATAATCAAGTAATTATTGTCGATGAACACACTGGCCGTTTGATGTATGGACGTCGCTACTCTGATGGGCTACACCAGGCCATCGAAGCTAAAGAAGGAGTGCCTATTCAACAAGAATCACGCACACTTGCCACTATCTCAATCCAAAACTACTTCCGTCTCTATCACAAACTTTCAGGGATGACGGGGACAGCTGTCACTGAAGCAGAAGAGTTTAAGCAAATTTACAATACTGAAGTACTGGCCATCCCAACACACGTCCAAGTGGCCCGACAAGACTCAGCCGATGTCATTTATAAAACAACAGCGGTTAAGTACTCAGCTATTGCCAACGAAGCCGAACGTATCCACCAAACTGGGCAACCCATCCTGATCGGAACGCGTTCAATTGAACACAATGAAATCATCAGTGATTTCTTAAAGCGCAAGCGCATTCCACATCAGGTTTTAAATGCAAAGAATCACGAACGTGAGGCATTTATTATTGCAGATGCAGGCAAAAAAGCTGCCATTACCGTGGCAACTAACATCGCAGGTCGAGGCGTGGATATTGTGCTTGGCGGCTCAAAACCTGAGCTTAAAGACTTCCGTACTGAAACTACCGCAAAGGATAAAAAACCCACTGCCAAGCAAGAAGAGTTGGCCAAAGAGCTACAACTCCCACCATCCATCAATCCTGCCAACTACAAGCTGGCCGAGTATAAAAAAGCTCTGGCGGTCTGGCAGGAAAACCACGACGAAGTAATTGAACTTGGGGGCCTCTACATCATTGGTACTGAGCGACATGAATCACGCCGTATCGACAATCAGCTGCGCGGTCGTTCTGGTCGCCAAGGAGATCCTGGAGTAACTCAGTTTTTTATCGCCCTTGATGACGATATTATGCGTATTTTTGGTGGAGAGCAGATTGCAAAGGTGATGGACTTTTTGAAGATTGAAGAAAATCAACCGATTGAACATGGCATGATTGGCAAATCTATTGAAGCCGCCCAAGTCAAGGTTGAGGGATTTTTCTTTGATCAGCGTAAACGGCTGGTGGAGTTTGACGACGTCATGAATAAACAACGTGAGATTATTTATAAACGCCGCCGCCGTCTGCTTGAACAGGGAACCTCGCGAGCTGCTGAAGAACCAACGGCACTTAAAGAAGAGATCATGACGTATATCAAAGATGATATTGCTAGTGTGGTTTCACTTTACGCTCCACAAGATTTTACAGAAGCAGAGTATGCCACCATCATCAAGGAGTTTGCGACCATTATTCCGTTTGATGCTGCCTCACAAAAAGAGTTAGTGAAAACTA
>JBILVZ010000019.1:0-21818 GCA_044370175.1 Methylococcaceae bacterium | reverse complement strand
GTGCTGCATCTTGGACAGTTAGCGCCAAAAACGCCTCACGCTCTTGTGGCACCAGTGTCTGAAAACCTGAAAAATACTGGATGTCTGCAGGTTTAGAGAGAATAGCAACTTGAGAAGGCACAAGCGTCTGCTGTAGGGCGGCAATACGGTGTGAGTACGGAGCTAACATCAGTTCTTAGATTTGAGGTCAGTTAGTGCTCTCAGCCGCACCACCTCCCATTCATCTTTGGTATTTTTAGTAGCCACGAGTAGTACCGATAGGTCTTCTTCAAACTCTGTCAATTTGAGAGCACTACCATCGACGTTTTCGAGTTTAGAGGTCTTAGTTACCAGGTATTCTTTATTTTCAGTACTGCCGCGTTTCATCAGTTTAATAGAGCTTTTGCCCACCGCAGTCAGTGAACCAATACCAACAACACGATCCCTGGGTCGCAGGCTTTCACTAGAAACGATAATAAATTCGGGAGTAAACGTATCACTACTACCTGTGCCGATGATAGTGACCCAGTTTCCTACTTCAATCTCTTCTGGCTTGATGCGTTTGCCTTTTTTGATAATAACAAGCTCTTCCGTAAAAGGAATAATTCTGCTGTCACCATTTTGTTTGACAGTAATTGCCTCTTGAGAAAGACGACTCACTTCACCAATGAAACCATGTTTTTCTGAGAGCAAATTGGTAATTACACCCTTAATTTGTTCACGCTTTTCTTCAACGACCTTTTCGATACGTTTCTTAAGTTGCATGGTAGTCTCTTCAGGTGTGGCTGAAGGAGAAGAAGGTTCGCTGGCACTTTGGCTGGCAGCGACTGCAAATACAGGAGCAGTGGTTAGGGGGAGGAGAAAGATAAAGGTACACGTTACTAAACTAATAAAGACTGCTGTATAGTTTTTTTGCATACTGTGTGTTGGACACCAATTGTTATGGTGTCGTTATTGGCCGTGGAGTGGCCGATGGTTTTGGCGACGTCGCTGGACGTGCTGTTGCTCTTGGTGTCGCAGTTGGTTTTATACTTGGACTTGCGCTTGGACTGGCAGAAGCTGGAGGGGGTTCTTTATATACAGTAGTTACAATCACCGTACGTTCTTTTGTGAGTACCGTACCGTCATCGGTGAGGACATTGACTGTTAAAAGATTGCTGCCTTCAGCTAACTCTACATCAAAACTAAAATTGCCAGTTGCATCACTTTGCCGAATGTATTCAGTGTTAGTAACAAATAATACTACATAGGAGTCAGGAATGGTACTGCCAGTTACGGTGGCGCTTTTTATTTCTTGTATAGCGCCTTCTTCAGGGCTGTGTATGGTGATTTGTGAGCTTGAAGTAGTGGGCAAAGTTGACGCAGCAGGAGTGGCTACAGGAATACCAGTCTTTGGGTTTTTTGCTACCCGAAGCCGATAGACACCAAAGGTGATGATGAGCCCTAATAAAAACCCAATCAGTATCGCGATAAACATCTCTTTTTTCATAGAGGTCTTAATTTCATTATACCGTATATTTAGCTGTTACAAACCGTTCGCTACTATACGCTACTTTGGTCAGTGATGCAAAGTAGCGCGTTCTGCATTGGAATGGTATTATTAGCGCATGACAATTACATATCACGGACACTCATGTTTTAAACTTAAGGGAAGACGGGGCACTGTTATAACCGATCCATACGAAACCTCAATTGGTTTTGCGTTGCCAAATATGTCAGGCGATATGATAACAGTTTCTCATGAGCACCATGACCATGATGCTGTCAGCAAGATCAAGGGAACTACCCGCAGAGAGAAGCCATTTGTTGTTAATAAACCTGGTGAGTATGAAGTGGGCGGTATCTCCATTTTTGGAGTGCCCGCATTTCATGACAACTCAAAGGGGAGTGAACGAGGCATCAACACTATCTTTACCATCTACCTTGATGATCTACGGATTTGTCATTTAGGTGACCTTGGACACGAAATTACTGCAGACCTGCAAGAAGAAATTGGTGCAGTTGATGTTTTGTTGTGCCCAGTTGGTGGTGTGTATACCATTACTTCTGCACAAGCGGTCAAGGCTATTCGTGCACTTGAACCAAGTATCGTCATCCCCATGCACTATAAAACAGAAGCACATGATCCTAAACTTTTTGGTGAGATGGAAACAGTGCAGCAGTTCTTAAAAGAGTATGGGGTAGAAGTAGCACCTGTGGCTAAGCTCGATGTTGAGAAGGCAGAGTTACCTGAGGAGACAGAAGTTGTTGTTCTGCAGGAGCAGCTGTAACACACTACTTTAGACGTTCTCCAATAGCTCACTGCACACTCAGACTATACATGAGCAGTGAGAAAACTGTGTAGTAACTGTGACGTCTTCATGAGCCTCCGTACGTGTACCACAAAAGTCTCTGTGTAATACTAAAACTGCAAAACAATGATAGACTGATGAGAACGTATGGCAAGACCAAAACTACCACCACATGATATGGATGCTGAGCAGTCCCTGATTGGGGCTTTGCTGGTAGATCCTGATTCGCTGGTCAAGGTTGCAGATGTTATCCACCCCGAAAGTTTTTACAATCCCGCACATCAAACGATCTATGCAGCAATCGAGACTTTGTATGATAAGCGCCAGCCGGTGGATGCGATTACCTTGGCTGATCAGCTGAAAAAAATGAAGAAGCTCGAGGAGGCAGGTGGGACGGCAGCAATTGCGCGCCTCTCCAATATTTTATCTACAGCCGCCAACGTCACAGAGTACGCGCGGGTTGTGTCCAACCTTGCCGTCAAGCGTAAAATTATCTCAATTTCGAGCGAACTGACCGAAAAAGCCTTTGACGAAAGTATCGAGGCCAATGATGTGCTCGATACCGCCGAGCAGCGCGTCTTTGCGATCTCTCAGGATAGTGGCAAAAAATCATTTACGAGTATTAAAGAAACTTTGGTGGGAAGTTTTGAGCGGCTGGATGAGCTCCAGCGTAATGGTGGCGAGCTGCGTGGGGTGCCTACTGGGTTTGCTGATCTAGACAATATGCTTGGGGGCATGCAGAAGTCCAACTTGATTATTTTGGCAGCTCGCCCCGGTATGGGAAAAACAGCTTTTGCGCTCAACATCGCCCATCATGCTGCTGTGGCCGCCAAGATGCGCGTGGGTATATTTTCTCTGGAAATGAGTAGAGAAGAACTCGTTGATCGGTTGCTCGTCTCGCAGGCAGACATCGACTCCTGGCGTTTAAAAACGGGCAGGCTCGATAGTCAAGATTTTATGAAGATCTCTGATGCAATGGGAGTTTTGGCTGATGCACAGATATTTATTGATGACCAACCAGGGTTGTCTATCTTTGAGATGCGAACACGTGCTCGGCGGCTGATGACCGAGTACCACATTGATTTTTTGGTAGTGGACTACTTACAGCTCGCCCAAGGGCGTACCAAGGATAATCGTGTCCAAGAAGTTGCAGAAATCTCGAGTGGATTAAAGAATATTGCTCGTGAGTTGCGTATTCCTGTTCTCGCACTTTCTCAGCTCTCTCGTGCTATTGAAAGTAGAGGAGAGCGCATCCCGCAGCTCTCTGACTTGCGTGAATCAGGTTCCATCGAGCAGGATGCTGACGCGGTTATGTTTTTATACCGCAAGGATGACGATATTCGTGAAGCGGTCAATCTTAAGATTGCCAAACATCGTCATGGCTCAGTGGGAGATATTGATCTCTACTTTAAAGGTGATCGTATCAAGTTTTACGGTATGGAAAAGCGGAATTTAGGGCAGTAAATAGCTACTTAAGAATATGCTTTATAATAACTTGTATGCTTAATCCAGAATTGAGAGTGAGACTGATATCTGCTGCACTTGCACTTTCATTGAGTATAACAGCCTGCTTTGAAGGTAAAAAACAGGTACCAGATCCCAGAACAGAAAAAACACCTGTTGTTACGCCCTCTCCAGAATCAACTACTACACAAATACCTCCCACAGTTGTTAGTCCGGGAAATACACCTGAAGTTACTTCAGAAGTAGCAGTTCAGCAGTTGTATTCCCAAGAATACTTGAACTCTAGTTTTGAGGAAAAAATACTACTGACAACAACTATTGAAGAAGTCCTGACTCAGATGGGAATGCCAGCAGAAGAAATTACCAACCTTTTAGAGGAAAATCAGCACCACTTAGAGGCAAGTGGATTGGTGCAGTACTTAGAAAAAGTGGGGGAATTAAGGAATTTTAAACTGGAAGATTTATATATGGAAGTGTATTGGCATCCGCTGAATGGACACTTAGTAGATGATGGCAAAACTTGGACAGGAGAAAGTTCAAAAAATGTACCCACACTAGTTATGTACGATGTCGGAAATGGGGCATATGTATTTCCGGTATTAAGGGCAAATCAGGAACGGGTAGAGTATTCAAGCGATGAACCTGACATTTCAATGGTAGTTGCTCAGGATATGAATACTCCATTTAACATGAATGCAGTACGAAATAACATACCAGAAATTAATTACTTGGAACTCTTGAGTTATTTAAAGGGAGTTACAAAAGTTCAAAGTTATGAGTTTGCAATGAAAGTTTCTGAGATGAGAACGGCAAACACCTACTCAAATGTTTTAACAAATCCATTTACAGGAAAGATCGTGATGATTCGTACCAAGTAATGTGTTTAGGCTTTTGGCGCGGCTGCGTAGCCAAAGAGTAGATAGATCAGTGTCCCTGAGACAACAATCACCAGGAGAAGAAATCCAAGATTCTGGCGCAACTTGGAGGTATTCACTTCAGGGTGCGGGGAATCAGTTGCAACAATAATCCCCCCTGCAATGACCAACCAAACTATGCCTCTCAGCACGACCGACCACATGCTCGTCACATCAAAAAGGGAAATAGCTAGCTGACTTAACATTTCCATAATCTTCCACTATGACGCAAGTGAAGAAAAAATGCAAGTTTACTCGAGTGGCAGGCGCGCTTCGAGCGCTTGGAGCAGTGGGGTAGTTTGGTTTCTAAACCAAGCAGGGAAGAGTGGTACTTGTGGTTCGGCCATCTTTTGTCGTTTGCCTTTAGTCCCTAGCTGTTGGTGTGGGGCCCACTCAGCCAAAAGTGGCGGACAAACAGCCGCTGCGGCGAGTCCCCCCAATAAAGCACTCCAGGAAGAACCATAGAGAGTTTTTAGCTGCTCTCGAACCTCACTGGGCAGAGCTGTTGCTGCAAGCTGTGGGTGGTTGGGCAGGACTGCTTCTTTAAAACGTGGAGTAGGATCATTCTCACCTAGTTTCCAACAGAGGAGTGGTGTAAAAAGCTGCTCTGCATGTTCAGATTTTTCGATAGGACGTGCTTTGAGCTCCCGAATACTTTCCCTTCCAAATTCAAGCTCTGGTGTAACAGCGTAGCGCACTATCTTTCCATCAGGGAATCGTGCTTCAAGTTTATTTTCTGCACAGAGAGCATCGCTAAACAGAAGTACAGGTACGTTTTTAGGGCTAGCGTGATAGGCGAGTACCTCAAGTACGTCACCATTTATAACTGTTTCAAACTGTGTGCATCCCCGGCTGCCATGGCTGGGTCCCTGCTTGATGACCTGTATGAGTTTCTCAAGGAGTTTTCCCTCGGGCATTTGTGACAAGAGCGCTGCAAATGCTTTTCTTTGCAGTCCATCTGCAAGTGTTTGTGCTTTAGTATAGGCGAGTGTTTTCTCTGGAGTGTATGAAAATGTGGCATAATCCAAAAGATGCCACAGACTTATTTCTACGTCAGCTACCTGATGAAATGCTTGTTTGCCCTCGCTGAGTGCAGCAAGCCAGAGTGACTTTTCCTGTTGGAACTCAGCCCATCCAGGTATTTGATCATGTAATTCAAGAATTTCTGCTTTTTCGTCTTGCCAATCTGCTTGCGTAAAATAGGGAATGTCGGCTAGTCTGCCATATGAGACTCCAGTGCTGGGTGTGACCGCATGTAAGAGGTCTATAAAAATGCTCGAAAAAACTGGTGCAAATGTAAGTACTCCGTACCGTTCTCCGGTACTCGTAGCTATTGAGGTGAGTTGTGGCGGATTTTCATGGATATATTGGCAGAACCTTTCCAGTGCAACTCGTTGCGACGCACACATTCCAATCTTGAGTACTTCACGTTGTTTTGTATTGAGCATAAACTCAAGACTAAACGGCGCGTGCTCTGCGTAGATCTCGAGCCTGCGTGGGTTGCGATAGGGGACATCTGTAGCTGCATCTTGAGCTGCTAAAAGACCTTGCAAAAACTGTGTGACAGTTTGTTCAAAGGCAGTGGGTCGTGCAAGTTGCATACGGAAAATTTGAGTAGCAAATGAAGTGCTCCCAAGTCTTTCCAAATACTGTCGTGCTGAGTTCGTTTTGACCGCACCACCATAGTGACTGTTGGGTGAAACGTGTCTTTCTCTGCTCGATTCACCGAGTAAACTTTGTATTTTTAGTCGCACATCATCAAGGAATGGACACAAAGTACCTGCGTAGTACTGTTTGTCGAGTCCATCTATTGTGGTTTGCCCAGCACTCATATCACAGAGCAAAAAGCGTGTAACAAAAGCAGGAGCGGTGGTCACATAGGCTTCTGAACGTAACTTCTTTACAGCTTGTCGGATCACCATGTGTGCTGTTTCTGTATCAATGATTCTTTCAAGCTGGAGCTCCTGAGGTGAAAGTAGGAGAGAGAGGAAACATAAGAGTTGGCACTCTTGATTTCCTGAAAGGTGCTGCATGTAGGGTTCAATGTTTTGGTAGGTTGCCACAAGCTCATGCTGTGCTGCAGTGAGCCAGGTTGTAAGGAGTGTAAGTGTTTTAGGAGTGATCTTTGACCATTTAATGTCATTTTCATATGCCGCACGTATAAGCGGCAGAACTCGCTGAGGATCATAGAGCTGCTGCACGAGCTCTCGCGATGCAAAAAAACGAGTACTCTCTTGTGAAGTGAGAAGCTGTGTGCCGACAAGGGCAGTATTGAACCACTGAAATTCTGCTACAGATAGTTGTGGTTCTCGTTCGGTATATCGCATTATTTCTGCTGCACGTATGCTTTTAGGGGGATAGTATATCATGGGATGCAAACAGACGTGGGAGATTTTGTCTCAATGAGGTATACTACACGCTGTACCTATACCTCAAGCCACTGTGGCGGAATTGGTAGACGCGTGGGTCTCAAAAACCCATGAGCCTTAAAACTCGTGTCGGTTCGATTCCGACCAGTGGCACACTTACCGCAGCAAGTAAATCGTAAAAACCAAGATAATTTGAGGAATCAGACCCACCCACATATTTGGGATCGAATGATGAAACTTGCCATGAAATTCATTAAAGGGTTTTAAGAAAAACGGTTCCCATTTGAGGAAATTACGTGGTGCTTCCATGAAATCAGGCACTAGACCAAAAAAAGCTCCAATCACAATATGTAGAGCCTCAGGCTGGCTCCAACTATCTTTCCAGAAAAAATATACCAATCCAACTGTGATTGCTAAGTCAAATACCTCTAGAATAATCGCTGTACTACGTTTGCGCGTGCCCTTAGAAAGTCCTGTTCCGACATCCCAATGGGGGATCCAGTCTTGTAAATAATGTGCTGCTAGGGTGAGAGGGATATACACCAGAGGGTCAGGGAATTTGCTAGCAATATACGCGCCTGTAAGCGCATGTGGGATAGAGAGCATACGAAAATATAGTATACAATAGTATCTATGTTTCCAGTACTCTTTGCTTACGGCCCATTTGAACTTCGCACCCTCAGTATCTTTACGGTATTAGCATTTGTGTTGGCTGCTTTCATTTTTTGGCGAAAGGGTCGTGAAGAGCACTATAGCGAAGGGGAGTTCTTTGATGGTTTTATCCTTGCTTCTGTAGCTGGATTTGTGACAGGCAGAATTGGATTTATTATCATGAACTACGATCGCTTTGGTATGTCTATATTAAAATGGATTGATGTATTCATGTATCCAGGAGTAAATGGTTTAATCGCTTTGGCAGTGGCATCTCTATATCTGTATCGATTTGCCAAGCAACATAAATGGGACGTTTTTGAAGTACTAGATTTCTGGGTGTTGTCTCTGGTGAGTAGCTTGACTTTGACCTACATAGGTCTATTTTTTGATGGAACTGCGGTTGGTTTACCCACAACACTCCCTGTAGGAATGGTTTTTACAGGACTAGTAGAACCACATCATCCAGTTCAGCTCTATGCTGCCGCATTTTTTCTGATTCTCTCTATCTATTTAAACCGGGTTGAGTATCGCTATCGCACCTTTGAGTGGTACAGAGCTGGCAAAAAAACTGCCCAAACTGGCTTCTTGGTTAGTGTTAGTCTGATTGCAGTTTCTTTCTTTTATTTTCTCCTCAGTTGGGTAAAGGCTCCCGTTTTTTTAGTAGCAGGAATCGATGTAGATCGGGCTGTAACCTTAGTGGGATTTATTACTGGACTATGGCTGCTTTACCAGCGTTCAGGGCGGTCGTTCGCCAAGCGAAAAATGCAAATCACAACATCACCTGATGATACGGTACCCAAGAATCAATGAAAAATATACGGTATGTTTTAACTGTATTGGGGCTCATTGGCATAGATCAGTGGTCTAAATGGTTTGTACCTTTTAGAGGAATTCAGCCTGTTTCTTACAACCAAGGCATCTCGTTTGGCTGGTTCGATGGACTGCCAAGGGAGGCAACGATGGTACTAATCGTACTGATAACGATGCTGTTAGTGTTTTTATTGCGCAGAGCGCTGCGAGATGCTTGGGAAGCGTACCCATATTTGGTGATTTTGTTTGGGGCAGGAGGTACTTCCAATCTTTTGGATCGTCTGTTGTTTGGAGGAGTTAGAGACTGGCTCTTAATTCCATACACGGGAGTATATAACAACTTGGCTGATTGGTATATTTTCGTGGCGATTGTGGGGCTACTGTTAGTAGAACTGCGTGACTCAACGCGCAGTCGTGCACTATAATACCCCCTATGCAGCTGTCACCATTTCCCATTCTTTTTGAAGATGCAGATATTCTAGTGATAGACAAGCCAGCTGGTATTGTAGTCAACGCGTCTGACTCGGTTCGTGAAGAAACAGTGCAATCCTGGATGCAGCGGTATCTCCAAGATACACTTCCCGCTGACAACTGGTATCAGATGATCCCAGAAGAGTTTACGCAAGAGTATGGCAGCCCACAAGATATTTTTACAGAGCGTACGGGGGTTGTGCATCGCCTTGACCGAGATACAAGCGGAGCACTTGTTTTAGCTAAAAACCCTGGGGCGCTTGTTGCTCTGATGTATCAATTTAAAATGCGTGAAACTCGCAAAGAGTATGCTTGTCTCGTACATGGAGAACTGCCGATTGTTCAAGACACTATCCGTATGCCTATCATGCGATCAATGAGCAACCGTAGTAAATTTGCAGTAGCGACCAACGGCAAACCAGCAGAGACAGAGTATAAGGTGATTGGGGTGTATCAGCTGCCACCCGAACAGTTGCTTGAGATACTGCGTCGGAATGAGTTTGAAAAAGGGCGGACTGATGCTCAAATTACTAAAGAATACCAAAGTTATGGCAGATTTAGTTTGCTGACTTGTTATCCGAAAACCGGCCGCACTCACCAAATCAGAGTACACTTTGCATTTTTACAACACCCTCTGGTGGGTGATCAAACCTACACCAATAAATGGCGTGGTAAAGCCGATCAACTGTGGTGTGGGAGACAGTTTCTTCATGCAAGTAGTATTCAGTTTCAGCACCCCAGGACTAAAGAAGTTTTGACCATAGCCGCCCCACTAGAGCAGGATCTTGCAACTGCGCTGACTCAGCTTACGCAAGTTTAGATAAAGCAAAATTACTCATTGAATTGTACTGAGTAGTGTATATATAGTAATGTATGGCTCCAGTTTCTCCTACACTTGTACGATTCCCTGATGATCAGGTGATCTATGCTGTCCCCAACTGGGAAGAGTTGACTGAGTTATGCTTTCAAGTTTCCTTGCAGATTCGTGAGGATGGTCATTCATTCCCAGTTATGGTGACTTTGGCAAAGGGCGGTTTTCCATTGGCACGTATTTTAGCTGATTTTTTGCAGATTCCCCTGATCGTCAGTATGGGTGTTCATTTTTATACAGGCATAGGAACACGAGCTGCAACACCTGAAATATACCAAGACATTAGTCCACTCGATACGATCCGTGGTAAAAATATATTACTTTTTGATGATGTAGCTGATAGTGGCGAGTCATTACTATTTGCTCGTGAGTATCTCTTGGCATCGGGTGCAGGAAAGGTAGTGACAAGTGCACTCTACTACAAGGAAAAAAGTAAAATTGTGCCCGATTATTTTGGACAGTTGAGTGCTGAGTGGATAGTGTTCCCCTTTGAGGCAATGGAGACACATCGCTATTTGTCTCAGCGCTGGAGGACAGAACAGGTTGCTGCTGCCGAGCAGTACCAGCGGTTTTTGCAGCTGGGGCTGCGAGAGTCATGGCTAGCAGAAACAAAATAGACGCGAAGTATGTTTGTGAAATATAGGCTTTACAAACATATATGATGCGTATATAATAGCCTATATAAAATTACATGTGCGAAAACACCAAAAGGTTTTCGCTCCCAAGAAACAGCAGTAAGGTATACCTTACGGAAACCAAGTCGAGCAAAAACTGACCGGTGTTTTTTTAGTACATGGAGGCATATGCGACAATCACTTGAGAATCGTAGTAGTGTAGAACCTCATAGGTTGCAAGAGGGTATAAATAGCCTAGGATATCCAGGGTATTGGGACGAGTTGACTGCCCAATTATGCATCAAGTCGCCTGATTTAGATCTCGTAACCACACCAATTGATGAAGCAGCACTTGCCCCAAGAGAACAAGCTGTACGGAGCTCGTATCTTGAAAAGCGACCAGAAGACACAGCTCGTAGAGTTGCTTTATTACAGACAATGAGTATCCGAGAAGTTGTGACAAGCCCTGATGGTAGAGAAATTCTAAGGCTCACACTCCCTGAGGCAAACTATCGAGGCTTTCATAAGTTGATGGAAACGCTGTTTACTTTGGCCTGCTTTGATAAAAAAGCCTGGTTCATACCACCGCAGCAACCAAATGGTATGGTGGAGGCTATTTCTCATGATACACCATATCAAAGACTGGAATCTATCTTGATGAGTATGCCACTTTTTAGTGAAATGTTTCGTCCTGAAATTATTGTCTCTAATGCTCATACGGGCACTAGTCCAGGACAGCATACCTGGAAAGTTTTTGAGCGAATGCCGATAGATCACTTTGGAACAGTGGTGGGTAGGCTAGTGAGCATGGTAACGGTCTTGTTTCATGATACTGGTAAAGCTGCAAACCTAGGGGAAGGTGGCTTGGCCAGAGAAGATCACTTTCATGATCATGCACATATAAGTGGATATATCTTGCGAGAGTTACTCCGTGAGTATTTAGTGCACCGCTCCCAACAGATCAACACACATGAGGCAGAACAGATTGCCAGTACGGTTTCGCTCATTGTGGAACTGCACCACTCACTTGAGCTAGTGGAACGCAACATTTTATCGGTAGATGAGATTTTTAGTATAATTGAAAAACACTACCTGAGCTTAGAGTTTCAACAATCTTCATTACAAGCTCGAGATATTGAAAAGAACTGGCTTACCGGCAAAGGTGTGTCAGCAGATGCGCTTTTGACCTATTTAAGTCCAGCAAAGATAATAGAGCACTTAGGAGCCTTAACGATTGCCGATCGACAAAGTGCAGCACGTAACTCAGTTTTCGTTTTGACAACATTAAAAGTGCTTAATGAAATTGTGTATCAAGAAAAAGCTCCTCCACATCTACTTGCGCAAATTGAAGCAGTCATTACCCAAGGCTTTTATAGTCTCTGGCAGATGTGGCAGGAAATAGTGGCACTGGGTGATGCAGAAAATTTAGCAAGTGCGCTAGAGCGAGTGGCTATAGATTTTGGAGGTATGAGTGATGAGAAAGGTCGTCGTGTTGATGTAAAAAGTTGGCAATCAACGGTACTTCGCTGGATAGCATGTGATGATTCTCGACCGCTTGGCCAACATCTGGGTGTTAAGTAAAAGAGCCTGGCAATCTAGTAAACTAGTTGAGGGAGATTGTGATTTGAGCTGGAGGAAAGTTACGAAGTTTTAGAGTGAGTTCATTCACATTTTTAATTGTGGCAACGTGTGGAAGGGGTCGCAGCGCAAGCCACTGTTCCATAAACTGTAGAAAATACTGGTAGGGGTCTTGACCTGCTTGAACTTTGTAATCGGTTAAGTCCACCTCGATACGGTGAAAGTAGTATGTTTTTTTATCGCTCTTGTCAGGTGCTACTGGATCAGGATGGATACCTACTTCGCAACGGCCAATAAAGTGTTTTTTAAATTCGGCTTCAATGAGGGGTGAAACGAGTGGTGTGTTTGTACCTGCCTCTAGTTGTGCTTGCTTAATCTCTGTACTCAGCATTGCTGGAATAGCAGATTGTTCAGGGTTGGTTGCAACTTTTTGCTGTAGATATACTAAAACTTCTGGCAAGGTCAAGAGCTGCCAGTTTTCTCTAGTGACAAAGAGAGTTGTGGTAGGAATGTCTTGTAATCGTTCTAAAAGTGCCACACCTTCTGTGATAGATAACGCCTCACTCAGTTTAGGTAGCTGGGCTACCGTTTCTGATCCTGTAGGACCAGCTTCTTTAAAGACACTTTTTGCTTTAGTTACTGCACTCTGACTAATCATGATAGTCTGCAATTATATCATATATACTATGTATGAATGATCTCAAAGAGATCAATTTATTGACCTTTACTTTTGTCTTCTGCCGCGATAGGCTACTGGTATGATCAAATCACGACTGACATCTCACTGTTCCTTTTCTACTGCCAATTAAAGCGTTTCTTGTACTACTACTCACCATAAAAGAGTAGTACTGTATGTATTGATGTAGTATTGAAGTACGAATCCAAACAGAATAGTTGATCGAAAGGACACATGAGTGACAAAATTTTTACCTTAATTACCCAAGAAGCAGCACGCCAAACCGAGATGATCGGCTTGATACCGTCGGAAAATAATGTTTCTCCAGAGGTATCAGCAGTACTTTCTTCTTGTCTTTCCAATAAATATGCTGAAGGCTATCCAGGGCGGCGCTACTATGAAGGCAACCAGATAGTCGATCAGGTAGAGCAGTTGGCGATTGATCGAGTGAAAGCGCTCTTTGCAGTGCCATACGTCAATGTTCAGCCCTATTCGGGAAGTCCTGCCAATTTTGCAATTTACTTTGCACTGATGCAACCAGGAGAGACCTTGATGGGCTTAAAACTCTCAATGGGAGGACACCTCACCCATGGTCATCCTGGTGTGACTGCTTCTGGAAGATTCTACAACTCAGTTCAGTATGGAGTGACAGCAGATGCGCGGATTGATTTTGAGCAAGTCGAGGCACTAGCCAAAGAGCATAAGCCAAAAGTGATTGTCGCAGGTAATACTGCCTATCCGTTTCAGCTGGACTTTAAAAAATTCAGAAAAATAGCCGACATGGTGGGTGCCTGGCTGGTGGCTGATATCTCTCATGTAACAGGGCTTGTCATCGGTGGGGAGCACCTCAGTCCTGTGCCGTATGCAGACGTGATTATGACTACCACCCACAAAACGTTTCGTGGCCCACGGGGGGCGATGATCCTCGCGACGGAGCGTGGCCTCAAACGTGATCCTGACTTGGGCAAAAAAATTGATGCTGCGATCATCCCTGGATTGCAAGGTGGCCCACACAATGCCACCACTGCAGCAATTGCAATTGCTGCTAAAGAAGCCAGTACCGCCAAGTTTAAAAAGTATGCCCAGCAGATTAGAAAAAATGCTGATGCAATGGCTGACGAATTCAAAAAACAAGGATTAACCCTGGTGGGTGCAGGAACCGAAACACACCTGATTGTGGTGGATTTAACGCCATTTGGTGTCAGTCTTGGAACACAAGTTTCATTTGCTATGGATGTGGCAGGAATCTATGCCAACCGCAACACAGTGCCAACAGAAAAAGGCTCACCATTCTATCCATCTGGCTTGCGCGTGGGAACACCACTCGTTACCACTCGGGGAATGAAAGAAAAAGAAATGCGTCAAATTGCTCGTTGGATTGCACAAGTAGTTGACCACGTCAAAAATGAACAACTGCCCACAGATCCAAAAGAGCGTCAAACATTTTTAAAAGAGTTTAGAAAACGTGCTCTCAAGGACAAAGCACTGTTGGCGATTCGTAAAGAGGTTACTGCTCTAGCAACAAAATTTCCGTTGTTTAAGGCCTAACCTTTTTCTGGAAAATTAATACTTACGTAGTGCTTCAATCATCTCTAGGGTGCGTTTGCCGTGGAATTTTTCTTTAATTCCCTCATGGTTTACCGTGTAGCCAGAACGCTCCAGTAGCTCGAGAAACTCTGCACGATTTTGTTTGTCGGTCATGTGGTACTCGCAAATAATATGTGCAACTTTTGCAAGAGTAGTGCGCGCTTCACGCAGAACTTCTTGTTCTGCACCTTCAATATCAATCTTTAACAAATCAATTGGTATGCCAATACTTTGTATCACTTCACTGAGGGAAAGTGTGCTAACTGGGAATGGCTCCGTTTGCTGGGCTTTGTTCCACGAGCCAGGGCTAAACGAAGCAGTGCTAAACCATTGAAACTGAGTGTCTACATGTAGGGGATGGAAGCCATTGATTACGGCACCTGCACCAACGACAGCACCATTGATGCAAGTGACATCTTCGAGGTAGTTTTCTGCAATATTCTTTTCAAGAAGTTTAAAAGAAACAGGATGTGGCTCGATAGCAATAACTTTTGCTTGTGGGTACAGTTTCTTAAAATAAAGTGTGGCAAGGCCAATATGTGCTCCTACATCAATAATAACTGGTTTTATTTTGTCAGTCTCAAAATAATATATGTGATGGGTAAAAATCTCCTGTTTAATTTTCAGGGCTTCTTCACGATTCTCACACCAGACAGTAAATTGCTCAATAGTGAGTTGTTCCATGTATGGTATTCTACACAAATATGACAAGAAAAGTTGGGGCACATATTGGAGGAGTTGAAAATTTTGCAGCAGGGGTGCGAAAGGCAGCAGCGATGGGTTGTACTGCCATGCAGCTTTTTTCGGGTAGCCCTCGTATTTGGCAGCGCCGGACACTCACCAGTATTGTTACGCCTGAATTTTTAGAAACGAGAGAAAAACTTGCGATAAATCCAGTGATTACCCATGCACTTTATCTAGTGAACTTAGCCAGTGACAAAGCTGAAAATGTTGAGAAATCAGCTACCTCTTTGCGGTATGAATTAGAGTTTGATGCTGCGATTGGTGGAGGAGGAGTGGTGGTGCATGTGGGAAGCCACCAGGGTAGGGGATGGGAGAGTGCACGTCACCAAGTGGTACAGGTGATTGGTGAGTTACTTGCTGTCACTCCAGAAAACTCATGCTTTTTAATTGAGAATGCGGCAGGTCAAAATGGCAAAGTCGGAGATGATCTGCGAGAGATACAAGAAATCTTAGAACGGCTTGAAGCTGCTCAAAAGTATGTTTCAAGGGGGCGGGTGGGTTGGTGTTTTGATACCTGCCACGCCCATGCAGCTGGCTACTATTTGGGAACGGTCGCACCAGATCTGACTTTTACGGGTAAAAGTGAAAAAGATATGAAAAATGCCCATCGTCGTGGGGCACTTTCAGCGCGTGAAACAATTACTGCACTGGGATTGTGGGACGTGCTCAAGTGTGTCCATGTCAATGACAGCAAAGACCCATTTGGTAGTGGACGAGATCGACATCAGAATTTGGGTGATGGGCTCATTCCTCAGGAAGACATGCAATCGTTTTTGCGTCTACCTGAACTATCAGATGCAGTACCACTGATCTTGGAGGTGCCAGGAATTGACGATGAAGGTCCTGATGCTGAGAACGTCTCACGCCTTAAAAAATTGCTGGGATAGTGGTGTGCTATAATGGCCTTTCGACGCTGAACTATGCGTATACAAGTACTTTTTTCAGCAGCTCTCCTGACCATCCTCTACAACATGTTTGTAGCAGGACACCCCGTTGGTTTGGGACTGAGTTTCTTCATAATTGCTCTCAATATCTACCTTTTTCTTCTTAAAGATTCTCGCAGTGGGGCGGTGCGCGGTGGCGTGTTTTTCTCACTGGTCAGTAGTATCTTTGCACTTGTGTTTGCTTATCGTGCTAACTCGATTGTTCAGGTGATCTCACTTTTTACCGCGGTGGGTACTCTGGGAATCGCAGGGTACTTGTATAAAAGTGAAAATAAGTTTCCATACTCTGAAAAAATTATTGCCTATCCAATACTACTGTTACTGCGGTCAGTTGCGGCAGTTAGTGCAGTTTTTACAACAAGTCAGTCGCTGCTGGGTAAAGGCGAACAGGAAAGGAGTAAAAGCACTGCGGTGCTGCGCGGATTGCTAGTAGCACTACCAATAGTAGTTGTATTGCTTGGAATATTAAACTCTGCAGACCCAATTTTTAACTCACTACTTATAGAGACTTTCTCTGGGATAGGTGAGCGCGCCGTTACTTCGCTCATAGTTTTTTGTGGAGCGATTCTACTAGCATTTGCTGTGGTAAAGCCAAGTTCAGAAGAGCCTACCAGTAAACCTCAAGAGAAAAAATATACGATTGAGTTGGGTGTGGTGATCGGGAGTGTAGGAGTAATTTTTGCCGCTTTTATCTTGGTGCAACTGCGGTATTTATTTTCTGCAGTAGATGAACGTACCTTGGTTGAGCTGGGTATTTCTAGCGCCACTTTTTCAGAGTATGTCCGCAAGGGATTTTTTGAACTACTTGCAGCAGCACTAATTGCTGCCACAGTACTGATTGGTATCCTCAAGTATTTGCGCACTAGTATTGCAACGAAATCCGTTAATCTGCTGCGCTATGTTGGTGCCGTAGTGAGTTTCGAGACGCTGATCATACTCGCATCAGCGGTCAAGCGCCTTTCACTGTATGCAGATGCCCACGGTTTAACCCGTGCCCGAATATTTGGGTTTATTTTCCTTGTTTGGCTGGCAGGTCTCCTGATACTTTTTATGCTCCAGTTGCTTAATAAGCTTAAAGCACAGCAACTATTTGTTGCAATAACAGCGACAACACTACTGGCCCTGTTTTCCATTTCCGTCATCAACATTGATAAGATCATCGCACTACGTTATCCACCAACAGTCAACCAAGAGGTGGATTATTATTATATTGCCAAACTCTCCCCAGACGCTGTGGAAGGCTGGTATAGAGCTATTCTAGATGCAGAGCAGGTGATTGCTAGTCTTGAGGAAAAAGCTATCCTGACTGCTGATGATAATAGAAAACTATTTTACATCGAAAATGCTCTTGTATTCATACAACGAGATGTGTGGTCGCTCTCTGTGAATCAACCATGGCAGTCCACCAACCTAGCAGTGCGCAATGCTCAAGTTTTTATCAAGCAGACTTCCTCATTTGAAAATATACCTGACCTTCAAGATCGTGTGAATCGTCTGCAAATGCGTGTAAGTCAGGAGGCGCAGCAGAGTACCCAGCTGGATCGTGCCATAGATCAGCCACTGAGTGAGTAACTTCTAATCTGTTTAGGCGGGAGCACCAACCGCTGCCGCTTCAAGTTTTTCGAATTCTTCAAAGTCGTATTGAGCTTTTTCTGCAAGGTACAGAACAAGTTGTGGTAGGGGGTTGAGCGCCTGTTGTAGCGTTTCAAAAAGTTTTAGCAACTGTGGCTTAATGTCTGATTTGTGCCGCAGAATATCAGCATGAAGGATTTGCTCTAGCGATGCTGAGGACACAAAAAGGCACTTTAGCAGACTAAAGTACAAGCCAGAAACTTTCTCTCTTTGAGCATCACTCAGAGTAGCAAGTTTTTCATCTACAGCTCCATCAGATTCGAGATATTTGAGCAGTGCAAAATATTCGTGCTCGCGCTTTGCATTGGTCTCCCGTGGATCAGCAAGAGCTAGCCCACACGGCCCCATGATTGCCCCAGTATCTAGATCGACGTAGCAGCCTTTCCCCTCTAAGTATTCAGGTGGAACATACCACACCTCGCCATGTACATTAACACGGACATACCGCTGTAACTGAGAGAGATAATTCTGGCGGTCAGCGATAGAAAGATCTGAAAGTATCCCTACTTCAAAACCAGCCAGAGAACCAAGTGAAGACGTCATAGTGGGCAAGGTCTGGATCTTGAGTAAGCTAGTGGGTGTCCCGACAATGCAGTGCGCTAAGCTGGTCATTCGCTGGAGTGGAAGTGCTGGATTGAGCTGTGTCATTGTGGCGAAGCTCTCTACTAAGGCATTTTCTTTGGTAGCGAGGCGTGCCCCCATTTGTTTTTTTCGCTTGATTTGCCAAACCTTTTCTACCACATCCAAATGAAGTGTGTAGGCTGTCTGTTTGTTTGCATCATAGTTGCTGGCGTTATTTTCTACCCATTTATTAAGCTCTCTACGCACTAAGACAATCAGTAAGTCAAATGCAGCTATTTTTTCTGCTTGCGGGAGTGTCTCTTGAGCTAGTTCTTGAAACTTTTGTATACAGAAGTGGCGAACTTGCAGGCCGTGTTCTGTCTCTGCCAACTGATTGAGTTTTGGGATCTGTGTATCAATGTTTATTTTCCACTTTTGTTTGGTAGAGTAGATCTCATTGGTGATGCTAGCTATGGGGAACGAAGCAGGCACATGGATGCAGTTGGCGATCACAGATTGAGCGCGATACTGTGGGTGGAGTGAGGTAATTTTTTGAGCAGATCCAGCCGACTTTTGAGCAATACGCATTTGCAACTGGGGAAGTGCTTGTTCAGGATCGTAGCTTCGCAGTTCATGAAATACAAAACCATCGGTAGTTTTTTCTAAAATGTTCACAAAGACATGGTTTTCTTCTTGTAGACCTGGATACAACTCAGCCTCGCTACCTCGAGGACTAATCCATACAATCTTTTCACCAACTGCGATGGTGGGAGTATTCATCCAGGCGGTTGCATATCGTGCTACAGCTACCTCCAGTTCAGCGCGCTCAGTTGGAGCTCCTAGCGTCTGCAAATACTGTAAAAAATTCTCTGCGATTTCGACCATGCTTTGGCTATAGCCATTGCGAATTCCGTTGGGGCCATAGGCATAACAAACAGACAACTTATTAAATGAATGTTCGTCAAAGACCGATTCTAGATCTGGATCGAGTTCGTTGTAGACTGCCTGCTGTGCCTCAGGTGTTTGTGAGAGTGCCCAAGCGTCGAAGTAGCGCTCAGAAGTCCAGATGGTAAATTCTTTATGAGGTACTAGGCGTTCTTTGATAGCTAGTGCTGTGGTTTTCAGCTGATCTCGTATGCCGTGCCAGAGCAATCCCAGCTGCGTGCTTGAATGGGCAGCAGGGTCAGGTTCTGTCTCTCGTACTGTTGGTCTAAAAAATTCAGTGGCTAACAAAAAACTCCTCTGTGTAGAGGAGCGTCGGCAGATGCGCTCTGGTTGCGTCACCCATCCGATGCTCGTCGGTTACTGCAAGTCTTCTTGCAGTGTATTTTGAAGATCGGACTTTGACCGTTGCGGCACAGTTCTGGAGTTTCACCAGATTCCACAAAATACGTATCATTTTTATAGCAAGTTTAGAGGCAGTTGTGAAGAGTGCACTTGCGGCAGCTACTGGAGCGCCGTATGATAGTAGCTATGACCGCATTTTTTGTAGTGCTCCTATTTGGGTATGTCGTGTACCTCCACACCAAGATTTCTGATCTGCAGAGGAGAAGTGGTGGTGGGTTTTCCCCAGAGGGGAGCGTTCCAAGTCAGGTATCTCAAGCCCAAACAAAAGGTGTATACGAGCCTGCTGTACTGCCAGACTCGAGTAGAGCAACCCCGGCTCAGATGCGTGAGCGTGAAGCATTGGTAAACCAAGGGCAACCTGTGCAAGAGAGTGCTCTCTGGCGGTGGGTGGCTACTGATTGGCCACTGAAACTGGGGGCATTTTTAGTCATTTTGGGATTGGGGTGGTTTGTCAGTTATGCGTTTGCACAAAATTGGATTGGTCCAGTTGGAAGAATTACTTTAGGAATGGTGTTTGGCTGTTTGGTGTTGGTGGGTGGCTTTGTGCGGGCAAAAAGAGAAGAGCACCAAGGGACGATCATTATGGGGCTTGGAGCTGCCGCACTGCTGATTACTATCTACGCGGCGCGCGAAGTCTACGACTTCTTCACGCCGCTTTCTGCACTCCTGTTGATGGCATCTGTGGCTGGATTCATTGCCTTCTCAAGTGTCACAGATGGTGTAAAATCCCGCGCACTCCTAGGATTACTCGTCGGTTGTATTGCACCATTTTTGACAGTTTCAGCGGATCCCTCTGTTTCAGGTTTGTTTGTATACCTTTTCGTCTTGATTGCGGCATCAATCTGGATTGTGACGATTACTGGTTGGAAAGAACTTTTGGTAGCGTCCGCAGCGATCTATGCTGTTTTTAGCATTGGCAATATTCTCAATTATATTCCGCAGTCAGAAGAACCGACTCTACTGGTGCTGATTACTGCATTTGTGATCATGTTCTATGGGGTGGGGGTAATCTCTGCGCTTAAATCTAAAAGTGTTGAGCGCGCTGATGTGTTTATCAAGATCCTTTCTGCTCTCATTTTTGTATTCTGGGTTAAAGAGCTGGTAGTGCCGCACATGCAGAGTATTGTGATGATCCTGGCAAGTGGATTGACAGCGCTTGCCGCATGGGGTTTGCAACTACAAACCGCCAACAGATGGCTGGTTGTGCTCCACGGTGCACTTTCCCTAGTCTACCTAGCAATTGCTATCTCCTTTGAACTAGAAGGTGCTACAGCACTCCTAGCCTACATTGCATTGACGGCTGTCGGAGCTTGGCTGGCAGGAGCGATCTCCCATAACTATAAGACTGGACAGTTTTTTGGTGCGCCTTTTATTGTCCTGTTCTTTGCAGCACTCAGTGAAGTAAGCTACTACGCTCTCTGGAGTGAAATTATTGTCTCAGGAGTGCTTGCTGCTGTTGTAGCTGCGTTAGGTTTTTTCTGGTACTCCAAGCGTTCTGCTCCAGAGGAAGGATATGTTTTGCCTATTCCCGAACTGACAATTACCTATTTGTATGGGGCGCTTCTGACGGGAGTGTTGTTTTTGTGGATGTTCTTTGAGAAAGTTGTGCCATATACAGACACTGCCCATGGTCTAGCACTCGTCACGTATGCCTTAGTGGGAGTGGGCATGTATGGGTATGGACAGCTCAATGGCTATCCAAAAACCAAAATCGCTGGGGGAGTGTTACTTGGGGCGGTGATTGCGCGCTTGCTGCTTGTAGAAGTCTGGAATATGATTTTGGCAGCTCGAGTGATCGTTTTTATCCTGATTGGTGGCTTACTGATGGGAGTAGCATTCTTGAAACCGCGAGAAAAGGGAGTATGACACTTGCACAGCGTACCTGTAGCGTTCTCTTGCTAGTAAGTCTGACAGTTTTGCCAGTGGCGTATCTACAACCTGTGTTTGCTGGTACGATGACTAGTAAAGATATCGAAAAAACCGACCCTGCTTCTGTGTATCAATCACGCTATGTGCTGCAAGCTCCAGCGACTGTTGGAGATGTTCCAGAAGTGGTGGAAGTTCAGCTGCCTGCCGCATTCACAAGTGATCTCTACTTGGTAGATGGGACAAATGGTCTGCCCCAACCCTATGCAATACGACAGGAAACAAGTAAAAATGAAGTGGGATTTTCAGTGTCTGTAGATGGTCAGAGGCGTCCACAACTGACCGACAAATTTTCAGCCACAGGAGTTGATCTAGTACGTACTACCCAAGATAGGGGAGAGCAGTTTGCAGAACTTGAGATAACCCTAGCCACTCAAACGGCGGTC
>JBILVZ010000017.1:0-23005 GCA_044370175.1 Methylococcaceae bacterium | reverse complement strand
TGTATCATCATGTGCAATTTTGACAGTATAAGACTTAAGCTCCTCTCGGGTATTCCATACAAACCCTGAGTCTGGAGTAATTATTTCTGGCTGCCCACCCCTATTTATAACAATCGGTACACATCCTGCTGCCATAGCTTCTACTGTCGTTATGCCAAAGTGCTCCATTAAAATTGGCTGACGGCTGGGGTCTTGATCTAGACCAGTGGCATGCCAATATATTTTTGATTGCCCCAGTATTTTTCTCAGATCTCCAAAAGGAATGCCTATATGAAAGTGAATAGGATACTGTGCTGCTTCGGCAACACAGGCTTCAAAGTAATCCTGGTGTGCCCTACCTTCATGAATACTACCAATAAAGTGGAGCTCCCAAGTTTCATCAATTTGTTTATGATCAACTAAATCTTTAAAAACTCGAATTAACTCCAATTGTTTTTTAGAGTGCCCTGTCACGAAGAAACGACCAATGTGGGTAATCCAGTTTTTTTTCTTGCTATCAGGTTTAAATGCTTTAGTATTTACAGGAGGGTACAAAATTTCACTATCTAAGTTCCAATATTTATGTATCCAGAATTGACAGAAGTTTGAGATTGTTATAATTTTTTTGTAAGATTGTAAGTCGCTGAGTGTAGTGACGCTTGGACCGCCATGGAGGCGCATTTCCCATTTTGGAAAGTAGTGTTTAAAGATGTTATAAAAAAAATATCGTATACTTGGTATAGTCAACTTAAGTAAAGCAATTCTTTCTTGCTGATTAGCTGCCTGTTCTATTGTGAATTTTTTAATTGCTGTGGGTGAATCAAAAGTAAAAAGTAGCGAGTTACGTGAAGATATGTATCTATGTTTGCTCGGTATAATTTTTGTATCATTTACCTTGAATGATAAACTCTCGACCGTAGAAAAGTTAAATGTTGGCAGATGCAGTTCTATTGATACGCTATGAATCGTGCTCGTTGAAAAATAAATTGCTGAAGTTTGCCCAAGCCATTTATAAATATTCCCGTCTCTATATTCGTCACCTGCGAAACCCTCAAATGACGTGGGGTAGATGAAAAAGTTTCTAAAACTTGGCAAGATAATGAATCGTTTACAAAACTCCCAGAGGCTCAGGTAAATTTCACCAGGAAAAAATACTGACAAAAATCCGCGCTTACTCATGTTTGGAAAGTAGTCTAGATATGAGGTATTTATAAAAATATCATAGTTACTTGAGTAACTTGAAAGTTGTGGATTAGAAACATGGGGTAAATACTCAATTTCTATTCCCTGTAAATCTACACTCATCTTTTTTTCTGCAGCTGCTACATCAACTTGTTTATGCGTAAGTAAATAGGTTTTGTAACCTAAATCTCGTAAGGCTTCTGCATAGGCAAATGTTACCTGCTCACCACCGCCTAACGTAAATAGCCATCGATTGTAAATTGCTGCTTTTTTCATACTACATCAATATAAAAGTAAACCACTTTCCTCTAACTTCCTGAGATACCTTTTACGCAACCACAGTCGCTTCCATATAATTGACGGGAGTAATCTATGAAATGTAATACATGCTTCAAGTCTTCCTACCATTCTTTGTTTCCAAAATGGATAGTTGTGCCATTGTTTAAATTTACATATAAACTGTTTAATAATAGAGTATTCTAATCTAAGTAGAAAGTGCAGATATTCAACTAAGCAGATATGTAAGGGAAAGTGTGTAAAGAGAATAAATAAATGATTTCTCTCTGTCATATGTATAAAAAAGCTACTCTCTGATTTGCCTGTTGAGGCTCGATGATGATGATATACTCTTGCCCGCGGTGCCAAGTGAATATCCCAACCCATCTGCCAAGCACGTAAACAGAACTCCACATCTTCATAATACATAAAGTAATGCCCGTCAAGTTTGCCAATCTGATCAATAACTTCTCGTTTTATGAGCATAGCTGCACCACAGCCAGCTAGTATATTCTGCTTTGTGTCATACTGACCTCGATCTTCCTCATAAAACTCTTCCACATACTTTTTAGACGAGCGTAAAACCGAGCCATAGTCTTTACTATAGCCATTTGATAAAACAACATTTCCCGCATTCTGAACTAGAAAGATTTGTGCTTTTTTGATTTCTTGGCGATTAATGGTAACTGTTATTTTTTGCACATCCTGAGCTAGAATTTCCGAAGAAATCTTTTTGTCATTCGGAAGCTGTAAAGTTACATTCTGATTCAGATTTTGAGTAACAGGATATCCATGAAAGATAAAGGTAAATGTATTGTTTGCTCGTGATATTGGCAGTAGAACCTCTGCAACACCAGTTGTCCAACGCAATGAAACATTATTTATCACTTCTGGATCATGAAAGCCTGACTTGTACCAAATGGGCGGTGCTGTAGAAGACTCTCCGTATATGTCCTCAAGAAGCACCCCACGCGGTGAAAAATCAGTTGAAGCATCAATTTCAGATTGCTGGACAACTGAACTTTTAATTTTGACCTTTACATACGGTACTGAGAAAAGTAATTTTGATGAGACAATACCTACATTCTTTGGCCTAGCTGCAGAAACAAGCTCTCGCAACCAAGTAGCTTCAACAATGGTGTCATTATTCAATAAGACAATATACTCACCCGATGCATGCTCTATACCAATATTATTGCCCCCAGTAAATCCTGTATTTGTTTCCAGCTCTATCAGTTTTACCTTTGGAAAGTTTCGCTTAATGTATGAAACAGAACCGTCCGATGAAGCATTATCAACTACAATGATTTCATAGGCATCAACTGGGTACGACACGCTAAATAAAGCAGAAAGACAATCTTCCAGTAGTTTTTTACCATTGTAGTTTACGAGTATGATTGAAATTTTCGGAAAGTCATTTCTCATAGTAGCGCTAGTTAGGACACTGATTATCCATGGATATTTAGTTGGTAGTACCACTATACCACTGTATAGTTTTTTTCAAGCCATCTTCAAAGGATGTTTTTGCGGTAAAGCCAAAAGAAGTTGTAGCTCGAGCAGTATCAATTTTACGCCTTGGCTGGCCATCTGGTTTGGTATCATCAAAAATGATTTGTCCTGAGTACCCTACAATTTTTGAGATAAGTTGCGCTAAATCAGCAATACGTATTTCAAACTCTGAACCAAGATTAACTGGTTCTCCACCGTTATACTTCTGAGTAGCAAGCAAAATTCCCTCTGCTGCATCAGCAACGTATAAAAACTCTCGTGTTGGATTGCCCGTTCCCCAGACCACTACTTCAGGAGCATTGGCTGCTTTTGCTTCTACAAACTTTCTAATCAACGCAGGAATAACATGTGATGATTCAGGATTAAAGTTGTCACCTGGCCCATATAAATTTGTTGGGAGTAGATACACTGCATTAAAGCCATACTGTTGTCTATATGCCTGCGACTGAACAAGAAGCATTTTTTTTGCTAAACCATACGGAGCGTTAGTCTCTTCAGGATACCCATTCCATAGATCGTTTTCAGAAAATGGTACTGGAGTGTATTTAGGATACGCACAGATTGTCCCAATACCAACGAATTTTTTAACCCCGGCCTTCCAGGACTCATGTAAAATATTTACACCCATGAGTAAATTATCATAAAAAAGTACTGCAGGGAATTCCTGATTATAGCCAATGCCCCCGACGTTTGCAGCTAAATGTATCACAATGTCAGCACCCTGGACAGCTTTTGCCGCTGCTTCACTAAACCTAAGATCATAGTCCTTTGAAGAAAGTGCCCTGATACTTTTAGGTTTTTGAGTTGCAAGTAACTCTGTTAGAGCACTACCTAAAAACCCTGTTCCTCCGGTGATAACTACATGAGCATCTGTAATAATTGGTGTCTGCATATTATTTTAGTACCTTGTATGCCAATACGATAGCAGAAGCATGTAATTTATGCAGTAGCAAAATAAGTTTGTTTGAAAAATAGCGTTCAACTACTTTTTGTTCTTCAAGGAATTGCTCAGTAAACCTACTACCACCCTTTGATTGTTTGTGAATTCTGAACTTAGAAAAAGTATTGGGTAGTACTACTAGAGAATAGTTTTGATATAAGCGCATCCAGTATTCATAGTCCATACAGTACTGTAGTGCTGTATCAAACAGCCCAGCTTGCGTAACAGCTTCTTTTCTCCAAAAAGTACTTGGCTGGCTAATAAAGTTAGCTACAGCAAGTACTGTACTTGATGGGAAGTGGCGCAGTAGTTCTTTATACCAGACTACAAAAGATTGGATGATCGTACCGTTTTCATCGATGATCAAGTAGTTACCCGTCAGCCACATAGCGGTTGGATGAGATAGAAAATACTGGCCAACTGTTTGTAAAGTACCAGGTGTATATAGGTCATCAGAGTTTAAGTAGCCAATTATTTCTCCTGTGCATTTTTGCAGCCCCTTATTGATGGCGTCGGTTTGTCCGTTATCCTTTTCACTGAGCCAATGTATTTTTTTCTCATATTTCTTGAGAATCTGTAGTGTGTTGTCTGTAGAGCCACCATCGATCACCCAATACTCTAGATTCGGATACTTTTGAGATAAGACACTTTGAATTGTCTCTTCGATAAACTGTCCTTGATTAAAACTTGGAGTAATAATACTAATTTTTGGCAACTTCTTTTTCATGTTTTTCCACAGGTTTTTTTAGGGCTATTTCTCTGACTACGGACTCTAATCGCTGCTCCATGCGCTTATAGGTAAAATAGTTTTTAAATGTTAAAACTGATAAGACCATAAAGGCACAGACAATAAGCAGATCAAAAACTCTGCTAAAATGTAGCCAACCAGTGACTCCATTTAAAATTGTTGGGAAAAAAGCAATACATATAAATCCTGCCCATACGCTATACCAGAAGCTACTCTCAAGTTCTGAGAGGGTTTTCTTCTTACGATGAATTGAAACTGTTAAGGCCATAAACAAGGCAAAGCAAACGGCTATGATTTGAAAAATACTCATATAAACAACCTCCATCTAAGCATACGTGGAATGATGGTAAGAGTATCTAGAATCGTCATTCCTCTGTCAAGATCATGATATATGGTCGGAATTGAAACTACTGCAAATGCTATCTTGTAGTAAGAAAGCCGAGCGGCAATCTCCATTTCGACTGCGTAGTCGTTTGATTCCCACTGTATTTTTGAGTACGTTTGCTTGGTTATAGCTTTATACCCACAAGGAATATCTGGGACGTATTTTCCAAAAAGTATGAGTGTTAGTACCGAGGCAACTCTATTCATAATAATTCTAATAAGTGGCATTTGTGTATCAAAGGATCTGACCCCTAGTACTGCCTGAGAATGTGTCAGTTCTTGTGCAAATGTCATCAATAATTCTGGATCGTGCTGATCATCTCCATCAAAAAATATTACTCCACCACCGCCAAGTTGTTGAAAAACATACTCACAACCGGTTTTTAGTGCTGCACCCTTGCCCAAATTTAAGCTGTGTTGCAGTACATGTGGGATATGCTTTGCTGCTAGAAGTGCTGTTTTATCAGTTGAGCCATCATCTACAACAACAACACGGCTGGTAACAGCTAACACGCGTGATAAAACCTTTTCTATGTACTTGCTTTCGTTATATGCAGGAATGACAACCCAGATATCTTCTAATTTCATATGTTAGTTGTTTAAACGTGACTTATACCAGGCTACTACCCGTTTTACACCTTCTGTAAAATCAACTGTCGGCTCCCAACCAAGGATCTCCTGAGCTTTTTTATAAGAAAGTGAGCTTTCTACTTGCTCACCAGGGCGTTCTGCGCCGTGTACTTCTTCAATCGCAACCCCAAACTCACTACTTACTTTGCGAAAAACCTCATTAGTACTAATTTCAGTGGTGGTACCAATATTAAGCGCACCAACATACTTTGTTGACAAAGCTAACACATTAGCTTGAGCTACATCATCGACATAGACATAGTCACGGGTATGCGTCCCATCACCGTTGATAACAGGTTTTTTACCTTCAGCAATCATTTCACTAAAGATTGCAATTACGCCAGATTCGCCATGCGGATTTTGGCGTGGCCCATAGACATTTGAGTATCGTAAAATAGTGTAAGGAATGCCATATTGTTCATAATAATAGTTTAGATATAGCTCTGCTGAGCGCTTTGAAACTCCATACGGTGAAACTGGTTCCTCTTTCATTTCTTCTGTAAATGGCACAGGCTTATTACCATACATCGCACCGCCAGTTGAGGCAAATACTACTTTTTTTACTGGGGCATCTTTTGCTGCCTCCATAATGTTGATTGTAGCTATGATATTGTTTTCAGCATCAAACTGGGGATTTTTAACAGAGTTGCCTACTTGAATATGAGCTGCATGTAAATTAAGAACCTCTGGTTTTTCTTCTCTAATAATGCCTTGAATAGTAGTACGGTCTGTTATATTAGCTTTGATAAATTTTGCTTTTTCGTTAACTTGTGACTCAACACCAGAAGATAAATTATCTACCACGATGATCTCGTGTCCTGCTGCTATATAAGCATCAACGACATGTGAAGCGATAAAACCAGCTCCACCAGTTACTAAAATTTTCATACTGCACCTTTCTGTTTACGCTACCCAGTAACCCTGAATGAATAGTAGGGTATTACTCAGTAGCAAGAGAAGACTGCACAGATAGATACTTACCCAAAGGTATCTTGGCAGCTCTTGTTGTGCAAGTATAACAAAGAATGGGAAAGCTACCAATACATATCTGGGCATACTCGAAAGAGTTCCCGTAGTAGTTGGTAAGAGTACTGCAAGCAAGCTACATACAAGCCAGGCATATGGCACCTTAAATTTCTTTGTGAAGCCCACTAGCAGTACGGTTAAAAAAATAAGAGTATAGAGTAACTCTTGCAGGTAGGTACTATAGCGAATATCGATAGGTACAGTAAAAACTATTTTTATTGCCCGCCAGAGGGTTTGTGGTAATACAATTATCCGCTCTTCTCTGCCTGAACCAAACTCAGATTGTACATGTTGAAAATACAGTGGATCTCCAAAGGCAATCCAGAGGTAGCTCATATAGCTGAACAACCCCACCACACCTAGTGATAGCCAAAACAAGGTGGTCTTTTCTCGTTTGTATACCACACACAGAATATTCCTCCACTTTTGTATAAATGACTGCACCGAACCGGGCGTATATTTTTGATGGTACTCTAGGAGCAATCCAAGTACTAAACTAAGTACTACAAAGACTCCAACGACTCTAGTTGCGGATGCAAATCCAGCCAGTATACCAGCAACAAGCCAACTCCGCTTATATGCTGCTAGAAATGCACCTAAAACGAAACACAAGAAAAGTGACTCGTTATAGGTTGCTCCCAAATAAAAAGAAGTTGGAAATAGAAGCAGCAGCAGGCAGCTTCTCCAAGCAACTTTGGTCGAGTATGTACTCTTAACCAAAGTAAAAAACAGACAGACTGCAACCAACGCCGCAGCATTACTCAATAAAAATGCTGCCAGTATTGTCTGATCAAAGAGAACGTTTACAACTCGTACTGCAAGTGGATAGAGCGGGAAAAAGGCCTGTATTAAACCTGTGCCCATATAACCACGTTCTGCAATTGTTATGTAGTGAACACCATCAAAGTTTGCCCATGAGTACAGCCACTTCGGCAAGCCTGATTGTGCAAGTATTTCCTGTGAGTAGGGGAAACTTGGTTTATACGCAAGGAATGAATCAGCAGTATAGCTGACAGTAAAGAGGACTGCTCTCCAAGCAAGAAACAGCAGTGTCAAGATCACTAATTCACGACGTTGTATACCAAACATATCATTTTTTTGACAGTATTTTTTTGTAGACAGCTACGGTCTCTTCGGCTGTTTTTCTCCAACTAAAATGTTGTGCCCAGTCTCTTCCTCGCTGCTGTAGTGTAGCTCGCTCTGCACTTTTTAAGTTAAAAATTTGCAAAATCCCCTTTGCAAGATCTTCTGCCACTGGTTCAACGTAGCGTGCCACATCACCACCTACTTCAGGAAGTGAGCCACGATTGCTCGACACAACTGGGCAGTTACACTGCAGTGCTTCAAGCACGGGTAAACCAAAACCTTCAGAAAGTGATGGCTGTACATAGCAGACTGCACCGCTATACAGACTCGCAATTTCGTCTACTGCATCAGTAGGAATATCAGTAATAAACTGCACGCGGTCATGTACTTGTGACATTTCCAGTTGGCTTGCAATCCACTGCCACTCGGGGATGGGTTGCTCAATAAAATTTTTACCCACACACACTAAGGTAATCTCTTCTGGCAAATATTTAAGTGCTTTTATCAATTGCGGGATATTCTTATTATAATTTATGTCACCAACATATAAACAATAGGTTTCTGGGAGCTTATATTTTTGCCGCACTGCTGCAATGTTTGCTTGAGGCTGCGGTTGCAGTTGTGGATTGGCAGCTAAGTATATCACTGTGATTTTATTAAGTGGCGTACCCAACAGTTCATGAATTTTCTGCTTCGAATACAGTGAATCTGTCAGTATCGCCTGCGCAAACCTACTTGCCAATTTCTGTTTTTCAAAACGCAGTGCACCCTTTATACCAGGTTTGTAGTATTCTTTAAACTCGAGTGGAATGACGTCATGTATTGTGACGACGGCTCTTTTAGAGAATGTCAGTGGTAGTGTATCAAAGAATAAATCAAAATAGGGATAGTGGATTAGATCAGCAATCGCAGGACCACTTTCATCAGTCAGGACCTCTACTTGTGTATTTTCTCTAAGGGCAGTTAGTAGTTGTTTTGTATACATTCCTATTCCACGGATGGCATGACCTGATTGCAATGGTGTTGTATCTATACATACTTTCATTGTGACTTTCGTGCATATTCTGCAAGTTTGAGATAGGTAAAAATATGGAAAATACTACTCATTACAGCGAACATACATCCTGAAAAACCATCAACATAGCCACGGTGACGTAAAAATATTTTATAGAATGTGATGAGTGGTTTAAAAATACAGTACGTCATCACAAATTTTGGTGTTACCTCAGTTTTGAGGGTATAGAGTCGTTCAGCCTCAAAAGAGGTGTACCTATTAAACTTCTCCATATAGGTCGCAAAGTCAGGAAAAGCATAGTGGAGCAGATGCCCTGGAGCAGTTGCTACCGTTCCGTCTACAACCATCTGTTCGTGTACATTTTTTTGCGGTAAACGAGCTGTTCCTGATTTATACAATCTGATCACTGCATCAGGGTACTGCCCACCTTTTCGTAAAAATCTTCCTAAAAAGAAGTTTTTTCGTCTCAGGTACCAAGCAACTGGCTGTACCGGTAGAGAATTGCTTGCTTCTTGTTGTTTAAGTTGTCCAATAAATGCCTGCAGTTCAGAGTCAGCTACCTCATCAGCATCAAGCTGTAGAACAAGTGTGCCCGTTGCTGCATCCATTGCCATTTGTTTATTAATATGAAAGTTTGATTTATTGGTTGTATTTACTACACGTGCTCCAAACTGTTGTGCAATCTGTGCCGTCTTATCTGTTGATCCCCCATTTACTACAATAATTTCATCAGCTACTGCAACAACAGACTCTAAACAACGCGCTAGGTTTCTTTCTTCATTATGTACTGCTAAGACTACGGATAACATAAAGGTTTCATTGGACTTCCCACGTATTTCTATACGTATTCCATTCTACGACAACTTCTGTATCTTTAGAACGCTCACCAACTGTCTTAATAAAGGTGAAGTTTGCAACCTGTAGTCCGTAGTGAAAACCAATTGCATCAGAGTTTTGCATTTTTATTGTTCTATAAAACTCGTCAGGAGCTACCTTGAGGTACCAAGCAGTAGTAATGTAGTCATAACCACCTTGATCAACAATAGCAATTTTTTCTTGAGGATACCTTGCTGCAACATCTTCTAACACCTGTCTAAACTCAGATCGTAATACTACTTTTTGCAAATCAGGATACAGGAAAAAGTAGTCACGTACATAGAAGTAAGCAAAAAAACTAGTACTAATAAAGACTAAACCTATAAAAACTTTTGGCAAGAGAAATTTATAGGTAAACTGCTGTAGAAAGTATCCTGCCATCAGTAGTAGCATTGCAATAAAAAATAGGCTTCTGGTGGCGTGCGGTGAATCAACTGTTACAACAGATGGTGCAAGCCCAATCATTGTTAAATATAGTAAACAAAGTATTCTTCCTGTCTCGGTGTTGAGCAGGGGGTTAGAAATTCCTTTAATCAGCTTTTTTAGTGTAACAACTTTAAGTTTTTGCACTAGCTTACTTATGGCAAAAAGAATGCTGACAATGATAACAAGGTACTGCGTAATAAACAGATGTCCCCAGCCAGGAAGTTGGTGCCATGGATGTGAGCCACCTCGTGTTACCAAAAATTCTGGACTAAAACTTTGTATAAACCGTGGGATAAGTAAGGTGAGATAGTAATAGTACTTGTTTCCTAATACCTGCTCCTCCCAACCACTTAATGCAGCGCGATATTGAGTGTAATTATAATATGTGGTTGGATCTGATAAGAGAGTTATGCTTTGCTTTTGTTTTGTTAAAACACTAAAAGTTAGGAAAAAGTATAAACCTACAAAAAGTAGAAGTAGTACGGGTATAGCCCATTTTTTAACATCTCTAAAACCTCTGAGCAGAGGGATTAAGACTACTATAAACGGCAGTAAGAGTAGCGGCGTGTTATACGTACAGATTGCTAGAATGATCACTGCAACTGCTGCAAAATCAAAAAATAGTGTTTTTGAATCTAACGGGCGTAAAATAAAATGTATAAAAAGTAAAAAGAAACATAAGCCTAGATTTGCTTCAAATGCAATGCGTGAGTAAAAAAAGAATATTGGGGTACAAGCAATAAATAATAAAAAATATAGCGTAACGTGTTTATAGGTTGTAAATCTTTCTAAAAGCCTCAACAATAGATATAACACACCAACACCAGCTAGTGCAGAGGGAAGACGAACAATAAAGTCTGATGGTTCAAAAAGACTATACAGTGCAGCAACAACTGCTGGGTACCCTAGTAATTTGTAATCCCCAAATGACTTAAGGCTCAGTGGCCACCATTGTCCCCATTCATCTGTGCCAGTTTGTTGCAATAAAAAGGCATTATAGGCTATTGCTGCTTCATCTCTATTAAGTATTGATGGGTTATTACCAAGCCCGTATAAACGCACGAATAGAGAAATACTCAATACTAGTAAAATGACTAATGGTGTTTTTATATTTTTCATTGGTTTGAAATAAAGCTAGCAAACATATATTTTTGTGTACCTGTTGGATCAGTTATATATTCTACTTTTTGAGGAGTTATACCTAACTCAGCAAATTGGTTTTCAAGTATGTCTGGTTTGTTTACTAGGAGTACTGAATGCTGTTTGTTTTTGATCGTATGAAAGTCATACTGCGCAAAGCGAATATTTTCGATGGTTTGTATCTCAAAGCTATCTTTTTCAAACTGTTGAATTTCTTTTGCTGAAAAAGTTGGCTGTAAAATAACCCAGAGGTACAACTTATTGTCGGGCACACTCACCCACACTTCTAAATAATTACTTTTTTCAGCTATAATCTTTTTGGCAACTTCACCATATCCTCCCTGCCATGAGACTGCACTCGTAACAGGATATATATAGCTGTAATAATGCCAAAACTGTATAAGTTGTATTGCCAACACTAGAAAAAAACTTGAAGTTATAAGAAGTTGTACTTTACTATGGATACTCAACACGTAATACATGCCAAAAGTCATGATAATGGAAATAGGAAGAAGCGCATTTAGAGAACGCAGCGCATGTGGCACGTCATATGGCACAGAAGCAGGTAAGAGGCTTATGAGCCACCATACCACTAAAAAAAGTAAAACAAATTTATTATCTCTTGCGAGCATATAGAAGCCACTCAGCAAAGGGATACAAAGAATCAAAGCAAATAGCCCATGGAATTGAGTCCCATGGCGCAAGTTTTGATCACCTGAGAGGAATAAAAACGCAGGTGAAAGATGTTCGCCATAGTGACTTGCTAATACCTTAAGAGTTAATAGATTTCTGTGAAAAAACACTCGATCTATAGTAGTATTACCAGCCATCTCACGGAGCTTATTTGACTCGATAATCTCTGGTTCTCTCTGCAAAATGGAAGTTGCACTCAGACGATACTGCTGGCTTGCTGCATAATGTGGTGAGTAAAACATTGGTAGCAATCCTATAAAGAACAAACCAAAGGCAGTAAAAATTAGTGCGAACCAAGAAATAATTTTTTTACGATTAGTTTTAATACTATCTAGAATTTTATTTGTTTGTAAAATCTGCTGTGTATAGGGAAGTACAGCTGCAAATATAAAAACAACAGGCCAAACAAAACGAACTGAATAATAGGTATAAACTGCTGTAAGCCCAAGTGCTGCTGAAATAATATACAACCACCACCTGCGTTGGGCTTTTAGTGCGCAAAAAATTGATATCCCCACAATTGCTTGGGCAATATATCCTTCAAATGCTGTTCTTGAAAAAAGAATCGACCAAAAGGAGGTCCCTGCAATTAAAACTGCACCAAGGGTCAGGTACTGCGATTTTTGTCTGCCGTAAGCACCTTTAAATAGATATTTTGATAGCTCTCGTACTAAAAAAATTGTAAGGAGAACCGTTAGCATGCCAAACAACGCACTTGGCAATCTTAATGCAAACTGAGTAACGTCAAAAATTTTAACGGAGAGTGCTACTAACCAGATTAGTATTGGTAACTTATAGTCGCCATATGAAGGAAAGATTGGTTGCAGCCAATAATTTCCGTGCATATCATAACCAGTTTGACCTATTGCTTTTGCATCAACCAATATTGCTGCTTCATCCCAATATATAGACTGCGGCTGCACGCCTAGATTAAAGAATCTAAAAAAAATTGATAAACCAAATAAGAATAGGAGTATTGACCAATAGACATGTCGCTGCATCAAATTATAATAGCATATTCCTCAGTAGAGTATATGTTGTATGATTAGTATATATGTCCACGATAGTATCAAAAAAAATAGTATTACTACTTCTTTTTATTCTTTTTCTTGGTAGTAGGTGGTACGTTTTTACTCATGGACCAAAATACTATTCTGATGTTAAAGCAGATTATGAACGATATGCAAATATGTGGAGATATGGTTTAACACCATATTTAGAACATCTATATGAGTATCCACCCGCCACTATTCCACTCCTCTCCCTTCCTCTCACACTTGACTTAGCTGGGGTGGGTACATACTACCAAAACTATCGCACTCAGATTCTGCTGCTCGATATAGTATTTTTTATCTACTTTCTCTATATCGTACAAAAGATTCCCTGGTTGGAAAATCGTTGGCTTGAAAGTATCTTGGCCTACATACTCCTTTCTGCACTTTGCAAAGAATTTCTCTATGAGGGACTTGATCTTGTTTTCACTGCAAGTGCCACTGTAGCTTTTACACTTTCGGTAGCATATAAACAAAAACCCTTTTGGCTAGAAACTTTAATCTGGACATTTTTTTGGCTTTCCACAGCAATAAAATTCCTAACGATTCCGCTGGCTATACCATTCTTTTTACTTAGTTCTGGGACACTAAAGAGAAAAATCCTAACCTGTCTCCTTGGATTTCTACTGATATGGGGTCTCCCCCTCGCGCTATACCGCTCTTCGCTCCAAGTATCATTTGTTTATAACAATAATCGCCCGATAAAGTATGCTGCATTTCCAGCTCATATAATACGTTGGGTTAATAGCTTTACCAGGACTGAACAACAGCGCATGGTGGCACCTGATTTTGAGTTCTATGGCCCTGTTTCAACACAAGTAACTGCTAGTACTAAAGTAGTATTTCCTGTTGGTTTGCTAGCTTTGTTAGGATATTTTTTATACCTAATTCATACCAAAATACAAACACTACCACTTTCCCTGGATGCCTTAAAAAAGTATCTATTCACCTATTCAAAGGAGAATAATAAAAAAGCAACTGCTTATGCCCTATGGTTTTATAGCATGTACGTTTTTTATTTATTTATCTTTGCAAAAATATTTTCTCAACCATTTCATATTTGGTATCTACCCCTTGTAATCTTGCTACCTTTTTCAAATAAAAGAGTTTGGTATTTTACTATCCTCCTCGCTCTTTTGATGATCTCACTTGATTTAACAACATGGCTACATATAAAGAACAATTTTCTGCTCTTTAACACTATTGAGATTGCTATAATCAGGGATTCATTTAGATTTATCCCGATGTTTATACTAGTCTATATACTCATGCGAGAACTGCAGAAAAATAAAACTTTCACTGACCAGCGATAATAATTTTTTCTTTAGAATCTACTATCGTCTCGCCTTGCAGGTCAATTACTTTTTTGCCCACAGCTAGTGCATTGCTCGCTTCCAGTATGTTAATTTGAGCTTCAACAGGCACCTTCTCTAATAAATATAAAGAAGGACGATCTGCAGCATAGAGGGCAATTTGTTTGTATGCATTAGATTTTTCTACTAGCTGAAATGCGAGCTGTTTTGTATTAGGAAAATATCCAAGATACTCAACTCTATTACGTTCATTTTCAAGACGAATTTTTTGTAGTAACTCAAGTTTAAAGGTAACTACATATATTTCTTTATCAGGTGTTAGGTAAGCCACTAATTGATTATCAACGTCGGTAAATAGAAGTGTTACTTCATTTAATGAAGGTGCATAACTGGGTTCAGTAAAAGCTGGGATAGTTGCAAGGTTTTTATTGTGAATTAGATCAGTAATGACTATTGAACACAGTGGTTGGCAATCTGTTGCAATAGTGACTTTACGCTCCGCTTGGAATCTATCAAACTCTTTATTTGTTAGATTTTTACCAGAGTTAAGATTAAAATAATACAGGTTATTAATCGATTCATAGCTCAGGATTGGAGTACTATTAATCCATGTGATCTGAACTTTACTGCTGTCTTCAGGTATGGTGGTAATGAGTTGACCATCTGCAGTCAGTATCCGAGCACCTTCTTGTAGATATATTTGTTCGATTTTTGGTTGTATTGGTGCTTTCAGTAAGCGCTTGTATATACTCGGTTCTAATAATTTATTTACAGGAACAGAAGTATAGGTGGTAGTTACAAGAAGTTGATTAATGGCGAGCAAAGTTATCAAGGTACCAGTTGCACACCCAAAAAAGAGATGTAAATAAAAAGGTTTTATTTTCATTATTAGTCTGTTTCAGCTATACGTAGTATACTATTAAATACGTATGCGTAGGGCGTTTATTTTAAATAAACCAATTTTTATTATTCTTTTAATCTGGGTACTTATAGGTATTGGTGCGGTACTGCGTACCTACCGTGGTGATGTGTTTCCTATAGACAACAATGATGATGGTTTATTTTATGTATGGACTGGGAGCAGCCTTCTATCCAATCCAAACCAAGTGCACAGTCATACAATTTTTGATTCAACAAACCACGCACTTATTTGGCGATCACAATTTTATGACTATGTTCCTCACTTACGTTTTGGTATGAAAATTGTAGAGCCGTGGTTTGATCATCCTCCACTTGGATCTATCTTTGCAGGACTGCCAGCGCATTTACTTGGGTATACACAGGTTGAACAAATTCCGCATATGATAGTTCGCTACCCCGCATTACTTGCAAGTATAGCCACCCTTTTTCTTATATTTGTTTTAGCTAAACAACTTTTTGGTACAAAAGCAGCCCTTTTTGCACTTCTATTTGCTGCAACCACCCCGTATTTTGTCTTTGCACATCGCCAAGCATATTTAGAAAATTTTTTAACTCCAATTTTTTTAGGAAGTGTTGTAAGTTATGTACAATACTCAAAAACAAAAAATAAATGGCAACTCTATCTTTCACTATTTCTAGCAGGCATTTGTGGACTTATAAAGATACCTGCATTTTCTGTCCCGCTCATGTTAGCAGGCTGGAGTTTATATAAAAAAGATAGACAAGCCTACATCGCGTATGGAGTTGTTTTTACAATTTCAGTTGCTAGTTACTTGTGGTATGGTTACTCCACTAATTCGCAGTTCTTCTTTGAAACAATTGCTAATCAAGGTGTTAGGGGAATGTACCTCAGTTCATTTATAGAAAGTTTTATACGACCAATTTTTTATGGTGAGTTTATGGATGGGCTATATATTCTTGGCCTGATTTTTTCATTTGTGCTACTGATAAAAGGAGAAAAGACTGAAGGAGAAAAACTCTTTGCTTGGTTATTTATGAGTTGGTTGCTCGTGCTTTTTTTGGTTTCAGGTAAATATAATAACTCACCCTGGTATAGGTATCCATTAATTCCATATATGTCTATTGCTTTAGGAGTTTATACAAAAGAATTATTAGAGAAAAAAAGTTTGTTTATTGTCGCCATTCTTCTACTATTTGGCTTTTCAGGATACAACTTAGCTGGCATTGAATTAAGTTCTACTTTGCTACGAGTAGCTACAATCACGCTAGTAGCACCATTTATACTTTTGTTTTTCTTTCCAAAAATAAAGTTTCTCAACCTTCTCTCTAATCTAACATTCGTTGTATTACTTGGGTTGATTGTCTTTGGGAATCTTTTAGCTATTAAGGAATATCCCTACAGGCACTGTGAAAAAGAGCCTTGTCTAGCACCTACAAAAATTGTTATAGAGTAAAACTAAAATCTCTTTCCCGCATGTACTGTAGTTGTGATTGACTCAATGATTTTGCTTTATCACTGCGGATATATAAAAATATTCTATTATCATCTTGCAGAATCTCTCTATACTCCTTTTCTAGGACTGGCGCTAGGTCGGTATGGTACCCACTTGTATCTTCAGTCATATAGATAAACTCAGGAGGATTAGTAGCCAGTAACTGGTGAAACTCACTACGCAACTGTGGGGAACGATATGCCCACTGTAGATGAAATAGTTGCCTACCAGCAATTGGCAACTCACTTATAATATTGAGATAACCATGACCGTTTGGCCCTGAAAAAAAAGTATCTCCGTCACTCTTAAGCACTTTAACTAATTGTGCATACGATTCATGACTGCCGTATTGAATATAATATTCGTTTAATTTATCTTTTTTCGTAAATACCCACTCAGTGTTTAAAAGAAAAAGTGGTAACAAGAGTGAGAGCAACACTAAACGCTTGCGGATATCTCCTTGTTTGGCATGTAAAAAGAGTATAGAAGCAAAAACACCAAAGTAGCCAGCTACATAGGGGAATAAGTGAAAACCAGTGAAAAAAGCAACGGGAAAGGTATATACCCTCGGATTAAGTGCAATGAGCAGCAGATAGATGCAAATACCAGTACCTATTCCAGCTCGTGAAATATTTTTTTTGTGTTTTCGTACATAGGCTACAACTATACCAACACCAATACAGAATGGCACATAAAATATTTGAGCAACTCTATCTAGCGGCTTTAAAAACGGTAAAAATGGAAATGCAAGTATCTTCACCCACTCACTCCCTGCTAGTGGCTCCTGGTAAGCAATAAAATACTTAAGATTATTAGTAACTGTCTCTCTGTACCAGTCTATTGGTGAAATTAAAGAAAAAATGAGTATAGTAGCCACCAGGGCAGCTGATCCTGCATAGATTCGTTGCTGCTTAGTAAATTTCCAGAATAAATAGCTAGTTACAAGTAAGCAAAAAGGCAAAAGCGGTAGTAAGCAAAAACCAAGCCAAACCACTGCTACTCCCGCAACTGCAGAATCAAGATACTGAAAACTAATTGTTTCTTGTTGTTTTGCGGCAAGCAATTTCTCCATACATAACAGCACAAGATAGAGTACTGCAGGGACAGCTAGACTTTCCGCTAAAACGTGCCAGGCAAAAAAATAATACCCAACTGAAAAGGTTAAGACAAAAGCGAATAGACCTTGCTCACGAAATCTGGCCACTAGCCCAACTCCAATAAGTAAAAAGAATAAGAACATGCCTAACCTGAGCCGTTCTATCAGCTCAAATAAGGTTACGTATGGAATCACGTCCATCAAAAAGGCACCAAAATAAACGGGAATTGGCTGATGATTGGTGGAGAGATCTGCATATAGAGTTTTGTCAAACGTATGCATCATCCAACCCATCGCTACGTGATCAGTTTCATCTTGAAAATAAAATGACTGTGTATTTTTGCGCAGTCCCCAGAGAATTGCCACCGCAAAAACACCCAACAGTATAAATAGTAGTAGTGTTTGTACATGTTTCCTGAGAAGATCTGTAACTATTTTCATTGTATGGTGTACACCTCCCAAATAATCTTATCATTCAAATCAGTAATCTGAGATTGCTCTTTTGAATCCATACGTTGCACTACCTGTAGTTTAAATGTATCGGAGCTCGCCACAATTCCAGGGCTTGAAATTTGGTCAACTCGATCTATGAATTTAATATTTTTAAAGGTAAGAAACTCACCTTGGTCCTTTTTTGCAGCAGAGTTTGCCAACTGGACTTCTCGTGGGTCAGTTTTGGTAAAAAACCAGTAATACATTGCAGGTCTGCCCTGCTCTCTTGTTATATAGATTGGGAGGCTGGGATACTGTTTCTGCAAAACCACAACCTCTGCAATCATTTCCTTATAGCCGTACTGCCACTGACTACTTGCCTGCTTGGGGTAGATAGTCGAATAATACCGCCAGAAACCCAGTAACTCCAGTGAATAGACGCCAACTATCAGAAATCCTGCACAAAATGCACTCACAAGAGCTTTTTTTGTGAGTATTAGTTCAATATTCTTTTTAAGAAAAGAATATGTGGCTTCTATACCGCTTGCAATGAGTAGTAAAAATATTGGTAGTGCTGGCAGTATCCGTAGCGCATGTGGAGAGTCAATAGTTATTGAAGCAGGAATAATTGCAACCACAAACCAATAGAAATAGTACAGGTGCACTGCACTGGGTTTTTTTATCCAATAATATACTCCAACTACTATAAAGAATAGTTCAACATGATAGAGTTGTCCGTAAAATTGTAGTGAATGTCGCAGGTTGCCATCACCGCTTAAAAAAAGAAAGGTAATAGTAAGGTGTGAAAAAAAGTTCTCTAAAATTTTTGCTCCAAATAAAACATGTCGGTGGTATAGTATTCTGCTCTGTAATGTGTTACCAGATAGTTCTTTAAGTTGATTGCTTTCTTCTATAACAGTAATGTCAGAAAAAATACTTGTTTCTCTAAATCTTTGACTTGTTGTCGCATCACCTAGCGAGATACTAATTGGACTAAGCAGCACAAGAAATACCGCTAGTAAAATTGAGATTGAAGCAGCATTGAACCGTAGTCTTTTAGTAAAATAGTGCAGAGATGTTTTTATTGATACTTTTTTAAAATCTACAGTCTGTAGTAAGAAATAAACACCTAACCCAAGTAGTTGTAGTGGCACAAGGAGCCGAGTCGCATGGTAGGTGTACATTGCAGCAGCAAAAAGGAAAACACTGAGTAAAGCATATAATATCTTTATTTTATCTTTATATATAGCTTCCAATAGAAGGTAGTTTGCCCAAACTACCATAGCCGAGGCGGACATTACTTCCCAACCTGCACGCGAAAACTGTATTGCCCAGGGCGAAATGGCTCCAACGGCAAGTGCCAGTACTGGTGAAATTCCAGACTGTTTTGCTAATTTGGCCGTACCAATAATCAACAGTATTCCAGCAATAACCGTAGGCAGTCGTACAGCCCATTCGTTTAAGCCAAAGATTGCAATAAAGGGAACTACTATATAAAAGTAGCCTGATGGTTTCCAGTCACCAAATGATTCAAAGGCAACAATTGGTAGCAGATCACCATGATGATCCTTGCCTGTTTTTAAAATTGAGTAGGCATCATACCCGAGCGCTACTTCTTCCCAATAGAGGCTGGGTGGAAAGCTCGTTAGTCCGTAAAGGCGTAAAAAAAGTGCAAATGCAATACCTAGGCCAAATAAATATTTCATACTACTCATCTCTTACCGTATTTTTTTCAGTTAGATATAGTGCGAATCTAATGCTGCCATCTCCACCATAGATACTATGCACAGGCGCAACATCAGGAATTATATTTTTCTCAGTAGCAACTATGAGCGTATTATTTCGCAGTAGATCTGAAGCAGAAATGGCTTGAGTAAATTCATACTTTACCAAAGAGCCGCCACGATACCATATTGGATTGGTTCGTCTCACAAATAACGCATAAATGTATGGCTGCTGATACTCATCACTAAATATAATCTTCTCCACTTCTTGCTTGCCGCCTTCACCCTTTTCATATGCTTTTGCCAACGTAAATGCTTCTATATACCCTTCTTGAAAGGCCTGACTATTTTTCGTGGGGTAAACTTCTAAGTAATACTGCCAAAAAGCTAAAAATAGAACTACATGTAGCAGTGCTAAACTGCCAAACAGTGACTGCCTTGCATAGTACAGTTGTAATTGAGGAACTTGAGTAACTTGGTCAAGTAAAAACCGCAAACCCAGTGTCGCTAATACAATGAACCCTGGCAGAGCAAACAATGCACGATTAGCGTGAGGTACTTCTCGGGTTATAACAGCTGGAAGCAATCCCACGAGTATCACCAGAATACTCCAAACTCCAATCTTGGCATACCAGCTTGATCGTTTATGCATACATTCACGTATGAAACCGATTAATCCCAAGATCACAAGTAGATAGGTCGTGGCAAGTAGTACTCCCCAGACACCTGTTCCATGACGTAGGGTATCAGTAGCACCTTGCAGAAGAAATTGTGGAGAGAGGTGTAAGATATAGTTACTAGCAATAGTAGATATATACGCACCTACTGATAACTGCTCAGAAAATAATAGCACCCCGGCCCTAGTGGCCCCAGGGCCATAGAGCGTATCCATGAGTAATGGCCAGGATAGTAGCAGCGCAGTCGCAACCAATACAACAAATCGTTGCCACTGTTCAAGGATCTTTTTTACTGGAATAAATAGTAGCGTTGTACCGATGACAAGGAGTGGCACCACAATTTTAGCGCTGTGATAGGTGTAGAGTGTCGCTACAAACAGAGTAGTTGCCAAAACTCCAAGACTGCTGTGGCTGAAAAAAGATGGTTTTGTATGTATCTTTGATAAAAAATTTAAAAAAAGTGCCAATGCAACTGAGAATATTGCCAGTGCCATTCCTGATTCAAAGCCAACACGCGTAAAGTGGATATGCCACGGAGAAAGTGCTAACAAGAAGACTGAAACTAGACTATACAACTTTTTATTAGCAAACCCTTGATACAGTTGTAAGCATATATAATAGAAAGCTCCAATAGTGATAACTCCAGCAATCGCAAAAGGCAAACGTACTACAAATGGAGTAAGGCCAAATACGTAGGTAAAAATACCAGTTACATAAATTGCTAAGGGTGATTTGTAATCACCAAATGACTGAAAAGATATAGGTAACTTCTCTAGCCACTCATCACGGCGAGTGCTGATAATTGCGTAGCCATTATAGCCAATTGCAGCCTCATCCCAAGTTAGACCTGCGGGCACATTCCCTAGCCCAAAAAAGCGAAAGAAAGCTGCTGCAAATATAATAAGCAACAGCCACATATTCTGTATAAAAAATGACTTCATAATGACTTTGCAAAACGTTCTACCGTTGAGCGTACAGTTACAAGCGGTATTGGACAGATTCTATCCTTGCAGCGTGCTGCATACATGGCATTAGTTACATACAAACCTTGTATAATGTAGAGTACACAGAGCAGGCCTAAAAAATATCCATGCATCTTAACTTTTTTTGAATAAAATAAGTATAAAACACTGAAGCCAATTACAACAGCAACAACACCTCTGAGGATAAATGTGTCTGGTAAAGGATGTGTTGGATACCTAATTAACCCTAAATTATTCACGAGCGTGATACACAGCAAGATGATTGCTAGATAGTATTTTTGATACGCAATTACAGCTCCAGCAGCAATTGTTAGAAATGAAAAAAGCGGGATTTTATACCAACCTAACATGTCTTGTTCAGCACTAGTAATCCAAATCAGAGTAAAGAGTGCTATACACACTGTTGCTAGTTGCTTGGCTACTTTTGTATCCTCTCCGTACCAAAGTCCCAGTGCTAACATTGGGATAAGGTAGTAACTCATATCAAGCATGGTATAAATATGAAATCCGGGATGTGAAAAAATAAAAGCAGGATTTGACCAGCCTAACAATCGATATGATTGTTGTTCTAGAGTTGTAACAAAGGCTTGCCAATCAATCAAAGCTCCGTAGAGTGCATACCCAGCAAATGCAAGTGCAAGACTAGTTAGAAAGTATATAGCTGCTCTCTTATATTGTTTTTCAAATATAAAAAAGAAAGTTATGATTGGGATAATTGCTAAACCAGTCACTTTTACAGCTGCTGCTAAGAAACTTCCAATGATTAGGTAGTAGAGTGGTTTTTTTTGGATATAGAAGTAGTAGGTCAATAGAAAAAAAAGATTTAAAAAGTTTTCTGCAACAACCATGCGATGTATGAGTATCAGTCCTGGACTGAATCCAAGTACTAACAGAGAGAATATTCCTGCCAGTGTACCGAAGTGCTTTTGAGTAATTGTATAGACTAAGTACAAAACTGCTAGGCTTACCAGAAGCATAGGAAGTCGGTAGACAAGTGCTGGTGGAACACTTGGAAAATCGTACCCCCAGGCTAGAGACCAGCTTCCCATCAGGAGCGGTACAAAGTACATATGATCAAACCAAGGCTGTACAAAATGAAAATCTGTTTTAGGCTCAACGGGATACGATAGCATTTCGTACGAAACTGGAGTGCGAGCAGAGTTTGTAAAGCTGCTCCAAGAAATTGGCACACCCTGAGTGAGTAATGATTGACCTGCAAAGATATACGCCATTTCATCTCCATCATCTGCGTATGGCAAGTACTCAATTTTTAAAAAACGGGCAAATACTGCACATAGTATTATGAATACTATGATCTGAGTATTGTATCTATATAGATATTTCAACATAGTATTTTTACCTGAACTAATCTCCTGTGTTTTCCCCAGCTAGCACTGTTATTGAATTAGATTCATTCCAAGTTTTATAGACTTTACTGCTAAC
>JBILVZ010000040.1:0-8004 GCA_044370175.1 Methylococcaceae bacterium | reverse complement strand
TAGTGTTTTCATCAGCCAATCATACTGGCTATTCCCAGAAAACATCTCAATATTTCTTCGTACCCTTGTTGATCTTCCTACCTTCACGCTTACCTTCCTATTCCGGAATGTATCGTGCGATATTCAGTTACTAAAATAGTGAATGTCGGCAAAAGTCATTTTCAACATCTCTATATATAATTCCAAAAAGGATCGGGCTGCTGACTTAACCTCTTCAAGGTATTTAAAAGTAAGCCACTGCTCTGGGCTAGCAAGCTCCAAAGAAGAGATTCTACCCTCAGCTAGATCTACTAGATTGGCAAATGTTTGGAGTGAGTTTAAATATCCTGTACTACCTCCATCCTGCAAGATTTCACCTGTCCGAAAGGCATACTGTATGTATGGTGCTGACCAAGCAGCAATGGCGGTGAGCTGGGCGTGTATTCCAGCAATCAGCTGATTAGTTTCAGAATTAGGGATGGTTTTAACTAGAGGCATCTCAGTGTGAGCCATGTTTACAACCATTTTGCGCTGGGTTGGAAAAACACAATCAGGAGCTGCTGCTGGAGTATTTTGTGCAATCAGTTCAAATGATGCAATTGATTTATCACCATTCGTTGTAGGATTTGGAATTTGATCAGTTTCACTCTGCATTTTTATGTTTAGACTGACGCTAAAGTTGTAGTCAGCACGCTCTGGTTCAGTCAACATATGTGTAGCTGAAAATGCCAGTGCAGATGAAACACGTTTTATTTCTTCAACGCGCGGGATATACTCAGATCCGGCATTTTCTGGATTGGCAGCAAAGAGCCCCCTACCTGTGAAGTTTGTTCCAGCAGAAGGGCCGTAATTCTTAAACCCACCTGTGGAGTGTCCAATCACCATACGAACTGTAACTATAGCTCCATTAGCTTTCAGTGGCACTGTTGTAATAGAAAGAATATCACCGGGTCTAAAGTCTTCGTTCTCAGTGATTAATGGGTCATTTTCTACTACAACATGTTCAGTCCAGCTCATCATAAGATCTCTATTCTCTCTTCCGAGCACGCTTTCTCCAAAAAAAGTAACTGGCTGTTGTATAGCAATATGTGTTTTGTCTGCCTGCCATGCTGCAGCTTCTTCTGCTGTTGCTACAGCAATTTTAGATTGATCAAATGATTGTTCAGCTGCGCTTTCAGGTAAAAAAGTACTCATTACATGAGATAACTCTGTATTAATTCTTGACAATTGTGATGTGGAAGTAACTATTTGCTCTGTGGCAGCTTGTAGTTGGTTAGTTTGTTCATTTTGATATGCAATCTCTTCTGGCCCTCTAGCATCATATGTATAAATAAGCTGCTTTGTTCGTGCTAGTTGTGCTTCTACTTCTTCAGTTTTTATGTCAAATGCCGCAGTTTCAGCATTTCTGACAAAAGGAGCAAGTATAACAGGTACCATCACTAACTTTAAGAACTCTCTACGATCTAAAAATATGCCATTAGCTGATTCGATATGTTTTTTCACAATTTCTTTTTCTATAAATACTAGCAAAACCGCATATATTATACATATCAAATATGTATTTGACAAGTGATTTAATATTTATTAAAAGGAAATCAGGTAATACCTAACTAGGTATATTCAATTTTAAGCTATGACTTTATCAAAAAATTTCATATACTAAGTACATGGCACGTGCGCTTACACTTGGAAATGGTTCAATGCTTGTCTGTCTAGACGAGTATGGTTTTGTGCGTGATTTTTATTTTCCCTATGTGGGTCTGGAAAATCATGTGGCGGGTGAACGCCACCGGATTGGGATTTGGGTAGATGGTCATTTCTCTTGGGTAGATGATGGCAGTTGGCAGATCACCATTGGCTACAAACCAGAGACGATGGTGGGGTACTTGGTTTGCAAAAACGAAAAACTGCAAGTGACTGTCGTGATGGAAGATATTGTTTACAATGAAGCCGATATTTTTATGCGTCAGGTAGATGTTTACAATCATAGAGATGAGAAGATTGCTATCAAGTTATTTTTTCACCAAGTTTTTTATATTCAAGAAAGCAATAAGCGCAATACCGCCTTTTACGACCCTACCCACAACTCAGTCGTACACTATAAGGGTCGGAGGGTCTTTGTAGTAAATGGAGTCACAGAAAGTGGCGGACAGATCGATGATTATTCAGTGGGTGCCTATAAATTTGAGGGTAAAGAAGGCGTATACCGTGATGCGGAAGATGGCAATCTCACCAGAAATGCAGTAGAGCACGGTTCCGTAGACTCGGTCATCCGTTTCTGTGCTACCTGTGAACCAAACGCCAAGACACGACTCTACTACTGGATTGCAGCGGGAAAAACTTTAGAAGAAGCCTACGCACTAAACTCACTCGTCCAAGAAAAGCAACCAGAGTCCTTCCTGCACTCAACTGAAAGTTATTGGCATGCTTGGCTGAAAGCCAAGCAGTTTGACCTTCTTGATCTATCTGAGGATCAGAAAAAATTATTTTATACCTCACTTTTTATCTTGCGCTGTCATATGGATAATCGCGGCAGCATCATCGCATCTGCCGATAGTGCAATGATCGAGTTTGGTAAAGATGACTATTCCTACATGTGGCCGCGAGATGCTGCCTACATTGTAAAAACAATGTGTAAAGCTGGATTTGCTGAAATCACCAAGCCATTTTTCTTGTTCTGCAAGGATGTACTGCATCAAGATGGGTATCTCCACCACCGTTTCCGTCCTGATAAAAGTCTCGGTTCAACATGGCACTCGACCACTACTCAGCGTGACTGGCTGCGTGACAAAATCTTACAGCTTCCTATCCAGGAGGATGAAAGTGCGAGTGTTTTGGTAGCCTTGTGGGAGTACTATGAAACATCTCAAGATCTGGAGTTCATCGAAGCACTCTACAAACCACTCATTGAAAAGATTGCCCAGTTCTTAGTCAACTTTAGAGATAAAGCAACTGGTTTGCCGCTTCCTTCCTATGATCTTTGGGAAGAAAAATTTGGTGTATCAACGTATACCTGTGCGGCTGTATATGGAGGTTTGATGGCCGCAGCGCGCTTTAGTGAAGTGCTTGATAAGCGCAATCACATGCGTGACTTTAAAAAAGCTGCTCAGGAGATTCGAGAAGCTGCTTGCACGCACCTCTTTAGCAAAAAACTTGATTCATTTGTCCGCACCGCCACTCTTGAAGAGGGACAAGTTGTTCATGAAGAGATTGTGGATTCGAGTACCCTGTTTGGTCTTTGGTACTTTGGCATGCTCAAGCAAGACCATCCCCTCTTCATAAAAACTCAACGCCAGATAGAGGCACGTCTCAAGACTCCCGGCCCTGTCGGCGGCTATATTCGCTATGAGCAAGATCACTACTTTAAATCGACTGATCTCTCTAATCCCTGGTTTATTACGACACTGTGGGAGGTGGAGCGTATCCTGCATCAGCCCACAGTGACACTCGAGGACCTCCAGTACGTTGAACAGATCTTGAACTGGACACTCCAATACAAGTTCCAATCTGGAGTCCTGGCTGAACAACTGAATCCCTACACAGGTGAGTCACTTTCTGCCACACCGCTAGTTTGGAGTCACGCAGTCTATGTTGAAACAGTTTTGCTCTACATTGAGCGAAAAAAAGAGCTCGAGAACTTTGAGCAGCAAACCGCCAAAGTGATGTACGAGCTATAGGTTTACATTTTGTGATACTACAACTTCAACTTGTAATTTGTGTCAGTACTAGCTAGGATGTCAGCTAGATATGCAAAAACTCTTTTTGGGGATTGATGGTGGTGGCACCAAGACAGACGTGCTCTGCACAGATGAGCACCTACATGAATTTGGGCATGGTTCCTCTGGGCCGACCAACCTCACCTCAACCACAATTGGAGCAGCAAGTTTTAACTTAAAAGAGGCGGTGCGGCAAGCACTGGAAGATGCTCCAGCTGATCACGAAGTTGTAGCTGCAGTAATGGGCTTAGCAGGCATGGATTCAGAGCGAGAACATGAAGTTGCGTATAAAACGTTTATGGATATTTTGCGGCCATTTGGGATTACTACCTTTACTTTAGTGAATGACAGCATGATTGCACTCGAGAATGGCACAGATAATCAGAATGCACTAATTGTTATTTCAGGGACAGGCTCAATCTGTGTCGGACGTAATGCTGCTGGCCAAACTGCCAAAACAGGTGGTATGGATTTTTTATTGACTGATCAAGGTTCTGGCTATGATATTGGACGGCATATTTTGCGTGAAGCTGTCAAGAGTTTTGATGGTCGCCGACACAAAACTATCCTTGAAGACTTAGTCTGCAAGCACTTTACGATTTCAGACATTAGTTATTTAAAAAATGAGGTGTACAACCCGCTTTTAAGTAAGATTGAAGTAGCCGAGCTTTCACAACTGTGTAGTGTGGCATATGAAGCTGGAGATGAAGCAGCTAAAGACATATTTGCCTGGATCGAGCGCGAGTTGCTGGTAATGGTAGAGACAGTTATCAGACGACTTGAGCTGGAGCATGCGCCGACTGATATTGTATTTTCTGGCTCAATTTTAAAGATAGACCACGTCCAGCAAGCAATTAAGCAGCAGCTAATTGCTGATTTTCCAGAACTTTCGTTTGTTTCACCAGAAAAGCCACCAGTCTATGGCGCATTGAAGATGGCGTTCAAGAAGTAGTTCGATCTATTGTATAATACTTCTTATGAGACCACACTCTGTCGCCATTTTAGCAGTCTTGCTACGTATTCTTTTAGAAAATGCTGGCCAAAATAAGTTTGATGTTGACTTAAATGTAAAAAATGGCAGTAAAATTGTTAGTTCAAAAAAATATGAGTTATATGTAGATAAGCGAGAGCCAAACTATATAAAAATAACAATTGGTAAGATGTGGACCTGTGAAGTAGAAGTGTTTCGTAAAGAAATTAACAAGAATAAGTTTTACATTAAACATAACCATGGGTATAGTGAAGAACATTTTGAGATTCATTCAAATAGCATTAATGGTAAATACGAAGGCCACTCACAGTTTTCCTATTTTGAAAGCCGCACCGTTAATCCAAGAGATCTGAAAATTGAAGCAACCTACCTGAATTTAGTGTATGAAGTTGAGCGTATAGCATAATTTTTTATATATGCTATACTACAATTATTAGTTTTTTGAACACTAATACAGTGTTAATGCGAATATCATTCCTTTCCTCTGTATCTATTATCTGTTCATAAACTACTTGTAGTAGTATAGGTTTGTCGTAGCACAAACCGTAAAGGGAATCAAATGGATAATCAATCCCCCCAAGCAGGACAGCAAGTAGCTGATCCAAAGAAATTATTTGTTGGAAACGTGCCTTTCAACACATCCGAAGATGAACTTCGTGACTTATTTGCCCAATATGGCACAGTCACTTCAGTCAAACTCATCACAGACCGCATGACTGGTCGCTCCAAAGGCATCGCCTTTGTCGAGATGAGTACTGAACAAGAAGCTCAAGACGCAATCAATGGTGCAAACAACCAGGAATTTTCTGGTCGTCCACTCGTGGTAAACGTCGCTCGCCCTCAAGTCCCTCGTGAGCAACGCTCATTTGGTGGCGGTGGTGGTGGTGGTGGCTATCGTGGTGGTAACTCTGGTGGCTATCGTGGTGGTAGCGCTGGTGGTGACCGTCGCGGCGGCGGTGGTGGTCGTGGATTTGGTGGCGGCGGTGGCCGTGGCTATGATCGCGACTAATTAGTTTTTGCTAATTGGAGGCCCCCTGAGCAATCAGGGGGCCTTTTTGTTGTCTACATGTGCAATATTGAAACTTGCAAGCAGTTCTGCGCTCTGTAGAATGTCGCTCTACAATGAAAACTACCACAGTGATGGTTCTGATCTTTTGCTATAGCATAGGGCATGCCCTCTATGTAGGATGGAGTTACCTGCCCACAGAAGCGGATAGTTTGTACTATCACTTGCCGTTGGCAAAAAGTTTTTTAGCGGGGGAATTTGTAGCAGCTGAGTATGGCGACAATGCACATATGTACTTCCCAGCCGCCAGTGAGGGGTTATTGGCGATCCAACTTGCATTGGGTATTCCTGTGGGATATTTTAATGTTTTTGGCATATTGGCACTATTTGGAGTTTCCTATCAATTAGGAAAGATCTATAAACTAGAAAAAAATGAAGCACTCACTTTTGCTGCTACTGTGGGTACGCTGTATGGTGTCGTACGGTGGATCCACGCACAAACAGTTGATATTTGGCTGGCAGTATATTATCTGGCCTTAATTGTTCTACTCCAAAGACCAAAAAATACTTGGAGTTACTTTCTTCATATCGGAATTCTAGTAGGATTTTTAGTGGGTAGTAAGTACTCTGGGCCACTGTTTGCTCTAGGATTATTTGTTTTATTCGCTCCCAACTTTTGGCAATTCTTGCGAAAACAAGTGACTGTCTCTGGGGTGCCTTGGCTGGAGGCAGCAAACAATTGGTTAAAGATTATGACGGGTATTCTTTGTGCTACTGTCATCGGTGGTTTTTGGTATATACGGAATTATCTGGTCAAGGGGAATCCATTTTTTCCTCTGGATACAATTTTTTTTAACGGTATCGAAGGCAATGCAATCATCGCTACACCAATTTGGAAGGCATATCTCCTATATCCCAAACAAATGATGGATGGCGCAGTGAGTGAGTTCATGGTTTGGCCGGTGGTGGCGGTAGGAGTATGTGGCTATATGTGCTTGCGTTGGTGGAAAAGTAGTACGCCGTATCCAGCAAAAATAGTACATACAGTTACTCAAAAAGAAACGAGTCTTCATTGGCAAAATAGTGCTATTTTACAACTGCTTGCAGTATATAATTTTCTTGTATTCTTACTGCTTCCCTCTGGTGATTCAATGCAACTTCATATTTCACAGTACCGCTTTGCATACATCGTGATAATTCCGGTGATCCTCAGTTTCTTCATTATAGCCAAAACACATGACCTGCAGAGAAAGCTTGTACCAGTCTTGGTACTTTCCAATATACTGACGGTTGCTCCAATATCCTACACACCAAAAGTGTTTATTCTTGCTATTGGAATATATTTCTTGATACAAATCGTTATATCCCAAAACAAGGCAAACAAAAGAAAGCTGTTTTAGCTGCTTCTGGAGTGAGAATACAATCACCCTTTATTTGTTCGTAAAACGCGAGGGTTCCTTCTTTTTCAAACCACTCTTTCTGTACTCTCGTCCTTTCAAACATAATTGGTACTGATTTACTCAAGAAATTGGGAAGGAAATTGCTGGTATACCTGGCAAGACGGTGAAGCAAATTGAAAATTCGCAGGTTCGCAAACGAAAAGCACCACTTGACCAGGTAAAATACTGGTTGAGAGGTGGATATGAAACAGAAACCAAAGTTAACGCTTGCAGAACGCGAGCAGATGTTTGGTTGGCTGCATGCGGGGAAAAGTTTACGGGAAATAGCTCGGCTGCTCAGTCGGAACCACTCAAGTATTGTGCGAGAGGTGCAACGAAATCGGAATCAAAATACTGGAGAATACTTGCCGTGTGTGGCGCAGGGAAAAGCAGACAAACGAGAGAAGTTACAGCGTGAGAAAGCTCCGTTGAAAGAGCCATTTATTTTGTTGTATGTGAAGCACAAACTGCGGATGGGTTGGAGTCCTGAGACGATAGCGGGCAGACTTTCCCTGGATCATCCTGGCAAACATATTGATGATGAGACCATCTATCGATATATTTACAATGCAAGAAAGCATCCCAAAGAACGCTTGTTCGAGCATTTGACGTTACACCGGAAAAAGAGGATGAAGCACTATGGAAGGAAAGTACGCAAGGCTCATATACCAGGCAGAACTGGAATTGAAATGAGACCAGCAGAAGCACTGATGAGAACTGAGTTTGGACATGGAGAAACAGATTTGATGGAAGGTGTGAGATCTGACAAACCAGTCGTACATGTGACGGTTGAACGCAAGACGAGATATGCTCAGTTACAGCTCCTTGCACACAAAACAGCTCAGGAAAAATCACAAGCAGTTATGCTTGACA
>JBILVZ010000054.1:0-2658 GCA_044370175.1 Methylococcaceae bacterium | reverse complement strand
ATCAACCATGTCATCATGTGCCGCGTTTGGGAACGCTGCTATCTGGGCAAAGAAGGCATCTACCCACGGCACACCTTCAGGTACAAACACCCGGCCCGCCTCCACAATAGGAGAAACGGCGTTAGCCCGCGCCGTCTTGCTGTCTTTCGGAGCGTCGGCTTCTTTCACGTTTAGCCCGGTCTGCTTTCTAATAACCTCTACCACACTTTTTCCCGTTGCTTTAGGTTCTATCCTTATAAGGCTTCGCGGTGTGTACCCGTTGGCATTGGCAAAGGCTTGAATCCAGGCAATTTGCCCGGTAAAATCCAGCCACTTTTCTACACATGCCAGAATATAGAAGTCCGGCCCGCGCTTAATGTAGGCTATCCCGGCTGTCGGGTCGTTCGCTTCTTTGTCTGTGTAGGCCGTATCAAAGTAGAAATTTACCGAGCCGTCTGGCAGATCGGCCGCTCGGTATGTCCTAAACCATGCCTTTTTTAATATGCTGCCTTCATCCGGGGCTGGCCTTTGCTGGTAGAGTGCGTTCCAGGCCCGGCTTCCAACCTCCTGCCGGATCTCGTTTAACTTTTCCAGGCTGTACTTGCTTTCCCAAAGTGGTTCACCTACGTTCCGGCTTTCCTCTGCTTGTTCGCAGATGGCTGGGAAGTTTATAATCTGCGTGTCGGTTCCTACCTGTGTCCTTTGCAGGATACGCCCTGTAAGGTCGTCCTCATGCCAGCGGGTCTGACAAATTACCTCTATGCAATCCGGTTCAAATCGGGTTCTGAATGTCGTGGTGTACCATTCCCATGCGGCATCCCGGTAGGTTGTGCTGTCTGCCTCTGCTGCGTTCTTTACCGGGTCATCTACAATAGCCACCGTAGCACCTACGCCCGTAATACCACCGCCAACCCCCGCGCTGACGTAGTACCCTTTTTTGCCTACTATATCAAACCTCTTTTGCGTCTTTATCGCTTCGCCTGTGCCGTCTGATAGGCGGGTTTGTGGGAACATCTCAGAAAAGGCTGGCGTTTGAATGATACGCTGGCAATCCCGATTCATTGCGCTTGCAAGGTCAAGCGAGTACGAGGAAAGTATTATCTGTTCGTTACCATTGCGACCCAATATCCAGGCAGGAAAAAGACGGGAAACAAGTTCACTCTTCCCGTGTCTTGGTGGCATCATAACAATAAGCCGCTTGTACTGCCTATCTGCCAAACGTTGCAGGGCATCAATTAAACGATCATGATGCCAGTTGAATTGATAATCTGGCCGGGCTTGCTGAATGAAATACCGGAAGTCGAGCGCCGCCAACTCCCGGTGCGCCCGCTCGATCAATGCCTCTGATATTTCAATTTCTTTGCCCATGTATTAAAAAGCCCGACCCATTTGACAGAGCCGGGCCAAACCAAAAAAATGCAGATGAAAAAACCCTATATCTTTTTGTCTCTTAGCTTGGTTAAAACATCCAGCTCCTCACGGCTTAGTTTGTCTGTCTGGACTTTGATCGGTTTATCTTGATCGCCGGAATGTTCCACCGGCTGTTTTGGTTTGCCGTAGGCCCGGTCGAGTAGGATCTCGGCGGCTCTTACGTTGCCCTTTGCCGCTTGCTTGTATAGGCTGTCAAGTATTGCCTTTGCCTTTGATTCGTCCGGCGTTTCGCCGCCTAATACGTCATCAAGTAGCGTATCTAAGGGGGGTAATTTGCGCGGACGGCCGTTTGGGTTTGGCACATCCCCCTTTTTAAATGGCTTCGGATTATCCGACGGCTTTATATTCCCTCTACCTCCTGGCATTTTCGACTTATTTACGACTTTATGCAGCCTTTAAAACATTTTCAGTTGACCGCACCCTTTTGGGTTAAAATGCAGGTGTAAGTCATCTATTGTGGTTATTTCTTCGATGAAAGAAAGTAGGTCATCATTTTTAAAAAACCACTCCGTTCCTATTGTCGTGTTCCCTTTGATATTCAAGTAGTAAAACCTACGGTGTATATCAGACTCGAATTTCCCAGCATTGTTAATCACCTTTATTACTTTGCAGTTGCTCGCATACCTTGAAATCGCTTTTGCTCTTTTGGTAACGTCCTTTGAAACGCCAACCTTAACCCCAAATTCAGACTCTATAAAGTAGAGGTGATTTAGTGACGAACTCACAGAGTTTAAAGAAGCGTCTGCCTTTACAGCATCATAAAGCTGATATGCGAGTGCCTTTTCTCTTTCCGTAAGCGTGTCAACTACTTGAGCAAGGTCTTTCAAAAGTGAAAGAAGCGCCTTGTTTCTTTTTGCGCTCCCTGATCCCTTCGGCCTGCCGTTGGGGTTTCCCGTTTGGCCGGGTTTGAACTCCGTTGCCGGTGATATTTTACCTCCTTTACCTGCCATTGCCCTATTCCGTTTCCCCCACAATTTCGGCCCCGTCTGCCACTTCCTGAAAATCGTACTGCTTTACAGCCTCCCAAAAGATTTGATCCGCGTCCGCAAACTGAAACAGCTCTGCAAACTTTGAGAGCGGCAATGACATAAAGGGGTTTGAGTTGTAGTGTTCCTTTGTCGCAATTTCCGCGTACACAATCGGCTCCTCAATCGGCGTGTAGTTGGTAGCGCCGTGAACGTGGTATACCCGGTACTTCACTTTGCGCGGATGCGTTTGCCCATCCACAAAGTGCGTCATTTCAAAGGT
>JBILVZ010000039.1:0-8931 GCA_044370175.1 Methylococcaceae bacterium | reverse complement strand
GTATTGCTGTCTATATTAATCCAAAGGATTTTTTGGGAAAGCGGACTGCTCTTTTTGGAATGACAAGAACAGGTAAATCAAATACTGTAAAAAAGATTATTCAAGCTACTGTCGAAATTAGTAGTAAAGCAACTGACAAGCTTACTGACTATGCTAATAGCACGGGTGAGTTCTTATCACCAATAGACAAAAAAGGTTATCCCAAATTCCCAATTGGACAAATAATTTTTGATATAAACGGTGAATATGCTAACTCAAATATGCAGGACGGTGGTACTGCTATTTATGAGATGTATAAAGAAAGTGTTACTAGATTTAGCATACTGGAAAAAGAGGGTTTTAAGGTAATGAGAACTAATTTTTATGAGGATATATTTGCGGGATTTGAATTGCTTAAATCTGTACTAATTGATGATGATGCTAGATTCGTCCAAAACTTTTGTGCAGTTGATTTAGAACTACCTGATGATAAGAAAGATGACGTACCTTTCATGACTGAGTACAATAGAATAACTGCAGCCTATAAATGTTGTTTGAAAGCATCTGGATTTGAAGTTAGGAATAATTTTGTTAAATTTCAGGGTCGAGCGGAGTTAAATGAATTAACTGGTATCAATCCAAGTGCAGGTATTACTTTAGACCAAGCAATTAACTGGTTCACTGCTGTATGGGATGCAATGGGTGACAAGAACAAATTCTTTGCTGAATACAAAACTGCACATGAAGGAAATGACTGGGCTTCAGATGATTTGAAGGCTTTGTTAGTTATCTTGACAAGGAAACGAAAAGCAGGCACTGAAAAGGATGCTGATTGTTCTGGTTTTCGTGTCCTCAAGAAAGCCTTGGAAATGCATACGGCAGCATTGGATAAGCCATATTACACTGAGATATTGGAGATACTGCGAAATGGTGGAATAGTCATAGCCGATTTGTCACAAGGAGCTCCTGAGCTGATTAATCTTTATTCTGAAAAGATTTGTCGCAGAATATTTAATGACTCCATGGAGAGATTTATAAAAAATAGAAATAATAATTTTATTCAAATGTACTTTGAAGAGGCGCATAACCTTTTTCCCAAGAAAGCTGATACAGATTTAAGTGATATATACAATCGTTTAGCTAAAGAAGGTGCCAAACTAAACCTAGGCATCTTATATGCCACTCAGGAAGTGAGTTCGATAAGTTCAAACATTTTGAAGAACACTCAAAACTGGTTTATAGCACATCTTAATAATGAGGAGGAGTTGCGTGAGTTGAAAAAGTACTATGATTTTGGTGACTTTGTAGACAATCTAGTGAAATTTAGTGCCAAAAACGATAAGGGTTTCATCAGAATGAAAACATACTCTAATCCATTCACTGTTCCTGTACAGGTAGATAAGTTCTCTACAGAAAATTAATAATATGTCCTATACGAGTAGAAATGGAAGAAGACCCTCAGAGTTTGCAAGCAAGGCAAATCATTCTTATATTATTAATGACCCTACAGTTAAATCTTTTCTTCAGACATGCGACTACCCCAAGGCATCCACAGACGTATGTCTAGATGATTCTATAGTATATGAAGTGCCAGAACTGGGTGTTAACCCAATTAAGAGCGTAATTGCTCTAGACGGAGGTCGTCAAGAAATACCAGTAAAGAAAGATTTTCCATCGTCAGTGATTACTTTCTTTCAATTTGGCGCGCTTTACTTTAGAGTTACAGACTTGGAGAATTTGTACATAAAAGAGTTTATTGCACCTTCCGAAATAGCAAAGCTAAAGGAAATTCAACGCTATAAGTTTGTATTACCAACTAAAAATATTAAGACTTCCGATGCTCGTACACTTTCTGAATCAATCAGGAAGGCAATTCACCAATTTTTTGTAACACCACAGGCAGGTGGTGACAAATTCATTGACTCACTAAAATGGTTTTTATTTGAGGAGTACACAAGTGAAAAGAAAAAATGGAATCTTGCTTCATGCCCCAGTTGTGGTAAGCCTAATATCGACTTAAGTCATAATACTATTAAAGCTGACTATACCTTTGAGTGCCCTGGCTGCAGAGAAAAAATTTATCTCACTGATTCGTTTAGACTTCATGAATTAATAGATGATGAATTAGGTGCTGCAGGAATAATCTCATATCTTGGTTCTGTCCTAGAACAAATGGTGTTTGTTCATTTAATAATGATTATTCTTCAAACAAAACCAGCACTCTTAAATGAAATAATTTTCATTAAGGATGGTCAGCTAGCTTTTTATGGACAAACGGCTAACCTTCATAAACCAATGCGAAAACTAGTCAACTTTTTGTTTGACAATCACAACCTTTTCTTGGTTGGTTTAGAAAAATCAGGCGTCTTTGTGGAACATGCAGGTGAAATATCCAAGAAGATGGAACCAGGAACGGCATTGATCTTGAATAATGACCATATATATAAATATATTACACCAGGTAAAGCAGACAGTGGAAGCTCCTATGGAAGTACTACATATTATGGTAACAAATTGATTTACAAATCAGATGACAAACGTGTGTATGTCGTGACAGTAGCAACTAGAGATGTAATTTCATTTCCGACTGTTAAGCATTTTCCTAACCTTGACATTTTGCTACAAAATGTCAAGAAATTAAAATGTGACATGTATGACAGCTCTCTCATCCCTATTAGCCTTGTGAATAAGCTAGTGTCACTGGCAAATAGACCAAGTTCCGTTCTATTAGAGAAATTTGCTCGTAAAACAATTAATAACAAATAGTTATATCTTCAATAATAATTAATTGACAGCTCCAGATAAAGTGTTACAATTTGATCAATTTTGAAATACTCTAGTCAAACAAAAGCTGCCCAATAGTGGTGGCTTTTTTGGTCTTTTGAGGTAAAAAACATAGAAAGGTGTGCTATGAAAAAATATATTTTCATGCAAGCGGTAGTAGGTAGTCTCTTACTGGTAGCCGCGCCTGTCTATGCTCAATCGGGTGATGTAGATAAGATTCAAACTTTCATACAAAGTGTCATTCAAGTGTTAGTAACCATGTCTGGTTTAATTGCAGCAGGTTTCTTCGTCTGGGGTGGTGTTGGATATATCACCAGTTCTGGAAGTCCTGAGGCCTTAGATAGATCTAAAAAAACAATCCTGTACTCTGCCATTGGCTTGACGATTGTGTTGGGAGCTTTCGTTCTCTCTAATGTAATTACGGACTTAGCTTCATCAGCTTTTGGTAGCGGACAGTAATACAGAAAACAATAATGAAGAAGCTGAGCGTCATTATCTTCGCTTGCATACTTGCAGCACTTGCTGCTCCTCCTGTCATGGCTGCAGATGTGCCAGATCTTGCAGGTTTCACCAGTAATAGCATGCAGATCATCACATTGATCTCGACCGCATCTGCGGTCTTTTTTTTAATCGTCGGAGGTTATACCTACATTACATCCACTGGTAGACCTGAATCCATCATATCGGCCAAAAAGACGATAACTGGTGCATTGATTGGGCTGATTCTAGTTCTTTCTGCTCAAATCTTTATCTCGCTACTAAAAGATGCATTACCAGAAGTAAGCAGTGATACTTCAGCCAGTGTAATTGAGATGCAGCCTGTGACAACAGAAACACCTAGTGAAGGTCTTACTCAAGTCCTTATTGATGCTGTGTCTGGTTTCATGAGAAATATTGCGGAAAGCTCTACAAAACCAGTAGTCGATGGTGTGATGTCATTTCTACTGAGCACACCGAGTGTACTCGAGAACTCGGTAGTATTTAACTTCTGGCTTGTGTCAGTTGGCATTGTAGACACTTTATTTGTCATTGTGGTTGCACTACTTGGTTTGCAGATGATGAGTGCCAGCACATTCGGCTTTGAGGAAGTAACATTGAAGCAAATACTTCCTAAAATTGGATTAGCCTTTATTGCAGCTAATACGTCGCTTTTTTTAGCTGACTACATCATTTTAACTTGCAATGTGCTAGTTCAGACAGTGCTCAATGCTACAGGCGGTTTGCATCAAACCTGGATTACAGATATATCCAACCCAGTTGCTATTCTTACTGGCACACCTCCTTTGATTACATTAATCTTCCTGATCATTTTCCTTATGGTTAGTATCGTGCTGTTACTAATGTATGTGAGTAGATTGATTGTCATTGCGCTGGGAGCCGCACTTGCACCATTTATCTGTCTGCTCTGGCTTATGCCCAAGTTCTCTGACTTTGCAGAGATAGCTACTAAGACTTACATCGTTACAGTATTCAGTGTATTTGTACATGTTGTCATCATTCAACTTGCTTCAGCGTTTCTCAGTTTACCTGAACACTCAGAGAACTCACTTATCTCAATTGCAGTTGCGATTGGGTTATTCGTAACACTGCTTAAAACACCTTCCGTTATGATGCAATTCGTGATGTACACCTCGAGCAATGGAACCATGAAAAAACTTGGCAATCAAATGATTAATGTCATTTCAAGTGAAAAATCCAGCAACCTCTCTGATAGTTCATCTGGCTCACAATCAAAGCCTAGAACCATAAAAGCACCAAGAAAGGCAATCACCGCATGAGAACACAAGTCATTCCTGCACAAATCACTACTGTAGAAGATAAAATAGCTGGTAACCTTAACCTTACCCAAATTCTACTGCTCTTGTTTCCATTTTTTGTCGCTACCGGACTGTATGCAATGTTACCCACTCAGATGGAGTTCAATACGTATAAGGTAATTATTTCATTATCAGTATTCTTGCTTGCCGGATTACTAGCACTGAGAATCAAGAATAAGCTAATTCTAGACTGGTTAAAAATCTTAATGAACTTCTGGTTTAGACCTCAATACTATCTGTTTGATAAGAACGACAATACAAGCAGATTGTCACCAGTACTAGTTAATGAAGTTCCACAGCATTCAAAACAGCCTACTCAAGTCACTCAAAAAGCAAAAGCTATTCAATCATATGGCACAAGTCAGATCGTTGCCTTTGAACAGTTTGTTAGAGACCAAAAACTCGAGTTAGTACTTAGTACCAATCAGAGAGGAGGACTCAGTGTTGCATTTGAACAAGTCAAAACACAAGGCTAGTTCTCGAAAGCAGATTGCTATCAAAGAAGTAAGAGATGGAGTGCTGTGTTTGCCAAGCAATGAATACCGTTTAATTCTTGAAAGTTCCTCAATAAATTTTGAACTAATGAGCGAGGAGGAACAAGATGTGCTGATTGATACCTTTCAAACCGTCCTCAACTCACTGCCTTGCAAGCTACAAATTCTCATTCGTGTCCGTGAACTATCAATTGACCAGTACCTCGATTATATTTCGCAGGCTAAATCTACTGAGCGTGAGCAGCAGTACCTAGAACAAATTGACGACTACTGCCACTTTATTAAGAACTTGGTCAGTGGCAACAAAATCTTGTCTCGTAGATTTTACGTTGTCATACCCTACACTGACCCAGATAAGAACACTGACTTTACTATCATTCGTGAACAGTTGACTTTGCTTAAAGACATCATTTCTAAAAATATTGAAAAACTTGGCATGAAAGCTAGAGAGTTGAATAGCTTAGAAGTCCTTGATCTTTTTTACAGCTACTACAATCCAGGACAGGCAAAGACTCAACAGCTTAAAAATCAAGCAATTCAATCAGTACTGAGGAACAGCTATGTTTAATACCATTTCGACTAGTTTTTTTGGCATAAGTAAATTGTTTCATCTGCCAAGAAAGAAAAAGACTAAGGCCGAGATTCTCCAAGAAAAACTGAATTTTGAGTTTGGTACTCAAGACCAAATTGATCTCATTTCATACTCTGGTCTGAAAGAGGAAACAAACTATCTACAAATAGGTGAGTTGTACAACCGAACTCTTTTTATCTCTGGGTTTCCATACGTTGCATCTGTGGGTTGGCTGAATAACCTGATTAACTTTAATCACAACATTGATATTTCTTACCATATTGAGCAAATTGATCCATTGCTCGCTCTTCCAAAGCTGAATAGAAAAATTACAGAACTTGAGTCAACAAAGCGGTCAATGCTCAAGCAAGGTAAAGTGATTGGCTCAGAAATTACTGACCCTCTCGAATCAGCTATGGATCTCAAAGATAAGATTCAAAGAGGACAAGAAAAACTGTTTCAAGTATCCATTTACATGACTATCACTGCTGATTCTCTAGAAGAACTTAACAAAACAACAACCATACTCGAGACGATACTTTCAACACGGCTGTTTTATATAAAGTCGGCTACTTTTCAGCAACTTGAAGGTCTGCAATCAATTTTACCAAGGGGAGAAAATCAATTAGCTCAAAAGCGTAACTTGGATTCCTCATCAGCAGCCTTGACCTTTCCATTTGTTTCATCTGAGCTGGTTCAAGAATCAGGAATACTCTACGGCATCAATAAATCTAATAACTCCTTAGTTATCATTGATCGGTTTGCACTAAATAACGCAAACAGTATTATCTTTGCTCAATCTGGGAGTGGTAAAAGCTACACAGCAAAAGTAGAGATTCTGAGACAGCTCATGCAAGGTACAAAAGTGATTGTTATTGATCCTGAATCTGAGTATCAACAGTTGAGCAAGTCTGTTCGAGGAACATGTATTAAGCTCTCTGCCAACTCTAGCGAAAAAATCAATCCTTTTGACTTCTCCTTGAGAAATTATGGTGAACAAAGTAATTTATCTGAGCACATACAAGATTTAACCGAGATTATTTCTTTACTTGCTGAGGGATTATCTCCAGATGAGCGAGCTGCAGTTGATGCTTCACTGATTGAGACTTATGAGATGTTCGGATTTAATCTTGAGGGAAGTTTCCCTAAACCTAAAAAGCGGGTCTTTCCATTACTGAAAGACTTTTACCAAGTCCTCAAAGACAACAATCAAAAAAAGCTTTGTAATCGACTTAAAAAGTATGTAACTGGTTCATTATCTAATGTGTTCAATGAGCAGACCAATATTTCACTGAATAATCGCCTCGTTGTTTTCGATATCAAGGATTTACCCGATTCATTGAAAAATGTGATGTTGATGGTTGTTTCTACCTACGTACATGCACAAGTGAAATCAAATCCTCAGAAGCGTGTTCTTGTCATAGATGAAGGCTGGTTACTCTTGCAACACAGCGAAAGTGCCCGGTTCATATCAGGTCTAGTACGCAGAGCTAGAAAGTACTATCTGGGTGTGACAGTCATCACCCAGCAAGCCAATGACTTTCTTAATCAAGAGTATGGTAAAGCTGTTGCTTCTCAATCATCTCTGCGTGTATTGATGCGCCAAGACACTACAACTATTCAGAAGGTAGCTGAGGAGTTTCACTTGAGTGAATATGAACAACAGTTTTTGCTCACCTGTGAAAGAGGTGAAGCCTTGATTATTGCTGACCAGAATCATGTGGCATTAAAAGTTATAGCTTCAGAGAAGGAACATCCAATACTTACCACTGATCCTAGAGAGCTGTACTCTTGATATGCATGCCTTGGCTATTGCGTACACTGCTTTTTCATTCAGAAATGAACTCAAGATTGTCATCCTGGCTTTCATGGTAGTTTTACTGCTGCCATTCGTTGGATTAGTAGTATTAGTCAACACAGGAATCAATGTCATCTCTGACAAGCTGGTAGCGGTAGAAGAAGAAACCCAAACAATACAGATACTTGATCCAGTAGATGGTAGTGTGGTATCTCAAGTAGAACAAGCTGTTGCCTGGCCTGTGCATGGAGTAACTACTCTAGAGTTTGGTGAATCATCTGGTTATCAGGTTTTTCATACTGGCTTAGATATTGCGAACGGTAAAGGTGTAGTAGGTGACTCAATTACGCCGATAATGGACGGTACAGTGCTCTACGAAGGTGAGCTTTCATGGGGATATGGCAAACACATCATTATCGACCATGGTAATAACATAACTAGCTTGTATGCACATTTAGATAAAATTTATGTATATCAGGGACAACCAGTAAAAATTGGCGATGAGATTGGGAAAATGGGCGACACAGGCTGGTCAACAGGACCTCACTTACACTTGGAAGTCAGAGTAAACAGCATACCTGTTAATCCAAGAAGGTTTTTACTATAAAAGGTAATATAATTCAAATATGTATGTATCAAGATTAATTATCAAAAACTATAGGTCAATAAAGAACATAGATCTTACATTCACTAAAGGTAAAAACGTTATAGTTGGAAGAAATAATGCTGGAAAAAGTAATATTGTAAAAGCACTTGATATAATTCTTGGAGAAAAATCTCCGACTTATCAGAATACTGAGAATATTACAGAAAATGACTTTTACTGTACAAAGATCATAGAAAATGATGCGGTAAATTATAGATTTGAAAATGAGCTATACATTTTTTGCGAATTAACGCGTGACAGAGATCAAGAGCTAAATTTTGATGAAATAAATAAATCACGAGGTTTTTACAAACTTGTAGGTAGTAGACCTCAATATTCTAATGCTCAGCTTGATACTGAAGAGCGCATACCACGGATTGAAGAGTCAGATGGTGGATTTGAGCTCTTTTGCTCAAATGTATTTGATTATGATATTGATTCTGATTTATTTAATAAAAGTCAAAAAACTAGATGGGTTAATAGTCAGATAAATAATCAGTTACATTTCGAGGAAGAACTAAGTAATAAACATTCAATCGGATTTCTCTTTAGGGCAGCAATCACCGATGGATTGATTTCAAAAGATTTAAGGTTCTTATATAGAGAGAATAAGGCAGCAGATTGGATTTTGACTTTTAAAGGTTCACTTAGAAACGAACTTTTGCAGAGCGCAATAATACCATCATTCAGAGATCCTTCACAGCAACTAAGGTTAAATCAGTGGAGTTGGTATGGAAAATTAATGCGAAGTATTACAACTGGCTCAGAGCACCAAATGGATTTGGAAGATGCACTTAAGAATGTTAAAACAGTAGGTGACCGAATTTTTAGCAGAATTAAAG
>JBILVZ010000005.1:0-58253 GCA_044370175.1 Methylococcaceae bacterium | reverse complement strand
GTCGACGCTAGGCTGTAAAAAATATGTTTTGAGTTACTGAGATTTACTACCCAGTCTCCACGCTACTAGCTTTATACTAATATATGTGGTATGGTTCGAAGAAAGGAACTATGGCAACTCTTATTTCAATTATCGTCAATTCATTTTCTGTTTTGATTGCAGCATATATTATCCCAGGAGTACGAGTCGATTCTTTTTGGACTGCTGTTCTAGTTACTATCGTCTTGGGCATTATGAATGCAGTTGTTAAACCTATTTTAGTGATTCTCACGCTGCCCATTACCATTTTGACGTTGGGATTGTTCTATTTTGTACTCAACTTAATCATATTATTTTTGGTTGATGCGCTCATCCCTGGATTCACACTTGGGGGAGTTGTGCCTGCGATACTTTTTGCCATTGCGCTTTCGATCATAGGCAGCATTACAAACAAATTGGCAGCTGGAAAATAATTTCTTCAGACAGTACTACTTGTATTACCTACGGTTGCTTAGAATACTATCTTGGGCTTGTACAATCATTCCAGGAGATATCCACACCATTTTCTATACGCGACTTCACACACTCTGATTCAAACCTGCAAGTATAGGTCCGCTCAGTAGCTGGCTGCAGATCATTTATTTTGCGCAAACCAACTTCTACCATAGCACCACCTTCTATAAAATTTTGGGCAGTGTAGTAGCCGTCTTTGCGTGTAACTACCGAAGTACCCAAGATATACTCTAGCGTGAAAGCACCTGACAGAGTACTTTGGGTAGTTGCGCTGTACTCCTTATCCCAGATTAGTCCACCAGCATCGCTCCAACCCCAACTATTGCCATATATACTGACAGCAGCATCGGTAATGGGCTCGTTAGTTTCACAATCCATAACGGTACCTGAGATATGTTTGGTCTTCTGCAATGAAAAAACAGTAGAGAGAGGAACTACTATATACACTATAGCCAATGAACTTACTAAAATAACTAACAACGTTACGATTGCTTTTTTTATCACAAGTAATTATACAACCCACATCAGGTATACTAACAAGATACAATGAAACAAGTACAAAAGATTATTTACTTTGACTTTGCACGTAGTGCGGCAACAATTGCAGTTGTCACCATCCATACGTTTGCGCTGCTCAATACTCCCACACTGCTCAGTAGCAGCTGGTGGATACATACCCTAGCAACATCACTCAGTATTTGGGCGGTACCACTTTTTGTCATGATTAGTGGGTCACTTTTATTGACTAAAGTAGAGCCGCCTACTTTATTTTATTATAAAAGAATAGTAAAAATTTTTTTTCCTACCTTTTTTTGGCTGTTTGTTTATTTTGCTTATACTCAGTTTGTTCTTCAAGAAAATCTCTCAATTTTTTTATTCTTAAAAAGAATTTTATTTGGTGAGGTAGGGCATCTATACTTTTTATTTCTTATTTTAGAGCTGTATGCAATAACACCATTTTTGCGGACGATTGTATCAAAACTTTCACAAACAGAAGTGCTTTTTTTGATAGGATTATTTTTCTGTATTGCTGCATTTTGGGGCTTATCACGTTTCTCAGTCACACTTTTTATACCCCACATTGGCTTCTATCTAGCAGGATATTATTTGACAAAGTATCCTACTACACACCGCGGCAATAGCCTACTAAACAGTCAGTCTCTCGCAATTGTTTGGCTACTCCTCGTCAGCGCCATTTTTACTTCAAAACTTGTTGGAGATCATTTTGGAATTGTCAGCTACTACTACTTTACCCACGGCAATCCGTTAATTATCGCACTTACTATCTGTACCTTTATCGCATTTCAAAAAACTCAACTCACGTCGCAATGTATCTCATTTCGCTCGCAGAAAAAACTGAACCAATTTGCTACTGCAACCTTTGGCATATATATCATCCATCCACTAGTCTTGAGCATGCTCCAAAAATATTTTTTACCAAACAAACTAGACTGGTATCTGCCACTTGTAGTACTCCCTTTTGTTGTATTTGTCTCGTATCTCTTGAGCAGACTCTTTGCTACAATCAGCGCATGCCTCCAAAAAAAGTACTCTTGGCTGCGGCTTGTATAATTATTGCGATACTCCTTATAGAAGCAGCTATCTATTTTCTTTTACCAACAGCATATCAGCCACAGTTTTTTCGCTTGATTGGCTACACCATCTTAGTGATAGCCAACGTGATTATTATTGTTGATCTCATCTTTTTATTACCCACTATCAAGGGAGCAATTTATTATCCTAGTTCGCCTAAACAAATTGCAACTATCCTTAGTTTGGCAAAGTTACGTGGGGGAGAGCGGGCAGTCGACATTGGTTCTGGCGATGGCAGAATTCCGTTTGCACTAGCTCAAGCAGGAGCGACAGCGGTTGGTTACGAAGTTAACCCCATCTTAGTTTTGTGGTCGAACTGGCAAGCTCGCAGGCTACCAACCTCCAAACAACCGCTGTTTACGTGGCAGAATATGTGGACGGCAGACTTTAGTCAGTTTGAGGTGGTCACCATATTTGGCATGACCTACATTATGAAAGATTTAGAAAAGAAACTCCAACGTGAGCTCAAACCTGGTGCTAAAGTCATCTGCAATAGCTTTCCCTTCCCCAACTGGAAAGCAGAACAATCCATCGACGAAGTCTATCTCTATATCAAAAAATAGGATGTACGCAGTATACTAAGTCAATTTGCCAGAAATGGCTGAAAGGATCATATGATCAGCACTGAAAGTGCTATTTTCGCCGAGGGAATCCCAACTCGCACAATTATACAAGAAGCGACTCAAAGCGAAGAAAGTCGCAGAGATTTTCAGATTGCTTTTTCACTACTCAGCTCACAGGAGCGAACCCGCCTTGCCTTTGCAATTGCAGCACTTACTAAGTTACATCAACAAGCGGTGATTGAAGCTGAATAGTGTTACTGCCTGCTAGCAGTTGTCTGGCCTGCAGCCTGTTTCAGTGCAGTTTGGAAGGCATAGTACTGGCGAGTAGGGGTGTTGTCACCTTTTAAAAAGCTAAATCCTGCAAATGGGCCTGGTTCACCCTTTAAAACAAATGGCGTAACTGCTTGAACGCGCTCATCGGACCAGATATGTTGCATGGCGTAGGTATAGTAGGCAGCCAACCAACGACTAGTTGCGCGTGAGTCTTCCCAGCCTGTTTCTGTGATATACACAGGGAGTTCTCTGTCAGTTTTTCCCTCAAGAAATGCTAACTCGTGCTCGTATCCGCGCAGTGAGTTTTTGCCGCTGCGCTGTGGCGCAGCACTAAACCCTGGATTGGGGTAGGAGTGTGAGTTCCAACCACCAAGTCCCATAAAAACTTCATTGTCATAGGCATACATGGCAGTTAAATATGAAAATGCTTCTCGAGTGACAGCTCCATTGGGAGCAGCCAAGTCCATTGCCGCAGGCAGTACTACGTAGTTTTTTTGCTCGGTATTGGCCCAGTTTTTGGTGAAGTTTAAAATTTCAGCATATTCCTCGGGATTAATTGTGCCACCCCATTCCTTAGCATGATTTACTTCATTAAAGACAATAATATGTCGCTGCGCGGTCGGCCATTCTAATCTGCTCAAAAAAGTGATCATCTGTGTAATCTCTTTTTTAGTAGGCACCATCCAAGCGCCATTTTCGACTTTTGTAGTGAGGCGTACTAGAGGAATTAACTTCTGTTCTTTTGCTTGTGTAAAGAAAATTTGCCACTCGGCTTCGCGCTCGAGATCGGCTACAGTAAAGGGGATCGTAACGTAGTGCCATGAATCATCTGGGCTGACCTGGACCAACTGCTTGGCCTGTGTTAACTCACTGGTGTGGAGGATGTGCACTCCAATTTTAGAGGTCTCAGCCGCCAAAACTCGTGTGGTAGTACCTACCAACAGCAAGAGAAGAAGTAGTAGTTTTGCTAGGCCTCTCATTTGCTATAGGATATCACTTTTTCTCGAGTTTGTCCAGAAAAAACGGTACCATTTGGTACAATTGAACTTCAAGCTATGAAACGACTACTGCTAACATTTTTTTGGCTCTTTACTACCACTGGAGTAGTCTTGTCTGGTGTGGCAGTAGCATACTTCGAAAGTACGGGGCATTTTTTGTCAGCAAAGTTCAATGTACCACAAGTTTTTTCACAACTGCCCGATCAACCAATACTTGAAGAATCAGCAAATACTGCCACCACAGCACAAATCCAAACGCAACACGAAGTTGGGGATGCTCGAATAATTTTAGTACATAATTTTTTGGAACGCCACAAATCACCAATTTTAGTGGAAGATCCTGACTTTGCTCGCTTTTTGGTAGAGCTTGCTGATACAAACAATATGGATTTTCGACTACTGCCTGCAATCGCCATGCAAGAAAGTAATCTCTGCAAGGTAATTCCAGAAGGGTCTCACAACTGCCTGGGCCTTGGGGTACATAAACGTGGAACCTGGGGATTTCCCACCTACCGCGATAACTTTATTGCTGCAGCTCAAATTTTGAAGAAAAACTACATTGATATTGGATTAACAACTACCGAGCAGATTGAAAAAAAGTATAATCCCACCAGCCACAATCGTGATGGCAGTTGGGCAGCAAGCGTCAACCAATGGATGGCAGAGATGCGCTACGATGATCGTGCACTGGGAAGGCAACTAAAAACTGATGCAGACTTATTGGAGTTTACTACCGCTGCTCCAGATAAAACTGCAACCAACCCTGCACTGCCTGCCACCCCCATCCAACCAGCTCCAAATTGATACAGTAACATCTGCTTTGTTCACTATTGACATCACTATAACATTTTGATATAGTTATACATAGTTGAGAAGGACACTCCTCACCGGAATGCCGTTCTCAATCTAAAGTACCCCACCCAGCGTGGGGTTTTTTAGTGCTTCTTGCACAAATCTGTACTGATAGTTTATTCAGGGAGGAGGGCGCCAGTAAACTCTGTGCGTAAATCCGCCAATACACACTTCGTCACTAGTACACGCAGCAACCGGCAGTACATTAGTCGCTCACCAACAGAATCAGCAGTTAGACCTGCCTGCACCACGCGCTCAAATGCCGCGCTCATGTTTTCTCTATGGGTATTATGACCACCGCCAGCCTTGACTGGTTTTTCTCTCAAAGTTGGACTATTTGGACTGTCCTCCAACCAGAGTCTAATAGCATCTAAAGTATAGTATCCAAACTTGTGAGGTTCTCTACCGTTTAGCCATATCAATAACTCGCCCGTCTCAGAAACGTTCCAGCCATTTTCGAATATACAGCGTTGTTTTTCATCTGAGGCGTCGTGTACAGCTTCAAGAATTACCGAATACTCCTCCAATTGAGTGAGTATTTTTTGTAGTAACACATCTGTCCCTGGCAACATATCAGCGGGGACACCTGCAGCAATAATTTGCTGCAGTACTGCAACTAGGGCATGAGTACCTGGCGGAATGCCATAGATATTCTCTGTATATATGTCTACTGTAGCAGTATTTGGATTGGACACATACTGATCTAAGTCAGTATTCATGCCTCTACGGATAGTCAGTGCTAGTTCTGTAAAGCCACAGGCCAACAAGTGTAGGCGTAGTCTATCTGTCGAGACAAATCGCTTAGCATCTCTGTATCCAACGCTTCTTTCGCCTTTCTCCAGATATACTTGTAAACTTTCAATTGGCGTTCGTGATGAACCTTCAGGTTGTAAACTCATAGAGACCTTATTTGTATGCAGGTATATGTTGATAGGGCGGGAATTATATACTATTTTTGACAGACCAACTAGATGTGTGCCGAGAACAGGAATCGAACCTGCACGCCTTGTTGAAGGGCACTGGATTCTAAGTCCAGCCTGTCTACCAATTTCAGCATCTCGGCATACGACACGGCGTAGAGCCGTCAGTTTGTATGAAGGTATTTTACACCAAAACCTTCCGCTTGCTTCATGCAAACAACTTTAGTAGCCTAAGTACAGTATGTTTCAGTATTATGTGGCTCGAGCAACTTTTTATTGGAAAAAAACGCTACTCCTAGTGTTGGTGGGAATCACTATCTATGAACTATACGAAGTCTCAAATTTTTTCCTTTTTGAGTATCCTGAATTAAATACCGCCTTGAAAGAGCACGCAGTTAGTCAATCCAAAGTACAGGAGTTGCTTGCTGAGGCAGTGGCGGCTTCTGCTGTTTCAGGACTCAATATCTTTTTTGCGATTCGCTTGCATAAAGTCGCTGAAAAAGTGGCTGAGTTTATTGATATAGTTAGTAGTTCTGGGCTTGTTGTTCTGCATACCACTGTGATAGAGTGGCTCTCAAGAATCGACTATGTGGCCATTTGGCACCAACTCAGGTAACACTCCAGCTCCACCAATTACATACATCCATACGGTCAGTACTAAGGCGCGTAGACTGACTATAAAAATTGATAAGTCAGGACAAGTTGTGGTTGTTACGCCAAGGTTTGTGCCCAAGATAGTCATAGATCAGTTCGTAGCACAACACCAAGACTGGATTGTCGGGAAGCTCGCTACCTTCACAAAATCTCGCAAGAACAGTACGTTGGTCAGTATTTATGGCAAAGAATACCAAAAGCGCATCGCATATCTGCCGGGGCAAAAACTGGGAATTATTATTCAAGGCAACGCAGTTGTTTTTAACACTCCTGAGGCACATCTCCCACAACTGACAAGCTCTCAAATGAGTAATCCGCACCATGCCTGGGGCAAACAGCAAGATAAAGCGTTAGAGCGATTTTTAAAATCTTCTGCCCATGTCTATATCTTGAAACGTACAGAGCAACTGGCAAAAAAAATGGGCGTTGCCTACGGCACAATCACCTTGCGTGAACAATCCAGCAGGTGGGGGAGTTGTAGTAGTGCTGGCAACCTCAACTTCAATTGGCGGTTAGTGCATGCTGAACCAGCAATAATTGACTATGTGATTGTCCACGAGCTCGTGCACCGAGTGCACATGGATCACTCACGCAACTTCTGGAACCTAGTAGCCCAATACGACCCAGACTATCAGGTGCATCGCGGGTGGCTGAAGCGCCAGGGGCATGCATTGTCGTGAGACTTTAGTTTTTTTTCAATGAAGCAAATTGCTTCATTTACACATTTTATACACATAAGCATAATCTCACCCTATGTTTTGAGTAGTATTTTTTGCCGCTGCATCAATACGATGCTGGGCACTCACTGAGTGCTAGGCGGAAGATACACTCAAGTTCTTTAACAACTTACTACTAGATTTAAACTACCGCCAAAACAAGGGTGGAATTTTCGAGATACATGGCATGTATTGGGTTTGACAAGTTACAGTGTCTTGAGTATTCCACCCTTGTTTAACCATTTCTCATGGTGGAGCGGTTTTCGTTTGCGTGGAGTTTTTTTCAATCGTTTCTTTGTGTTCAGGTGTTTTGACGAGTTTTCAATAGTTTCGAGTTTCTCAGGAGGTTCTCGTATGATGTACCACAAGTGGTACCGACAAGTCGCGGTCTTTCTCCTGGCAGTAGGCTTTCTGAGCCTGCTCCCCATCTTCCTGCCTTTCAGTGTTGCTGAGGCGGAAGATACTTATGTGAGCAACACCAGTAGCGTTCTGCCTGGCAAAATTGAGCTTGTTACCAAAGGTGCCGATGGTCTGGCCGTGTATGCTGAGCACATTTTTCCAAGCATGGCAGAGGATGGGAGCTTTGTGTTTGTGTCCAAAGCCACCAATTTGGTTACGCCACCCACAAATGCTCGAGAGTATAGATACTATTTCTATGACAATCCCACCAAGAAGCTCACAGTGTTGCCGCCTTTGTTGCCGGATATGTACCTCATTCCGAGCATCACCCCAGATAAGGCATGGATTTTCCTCCATGCCTATCTCTACAATACGAGCACAGGTGAGTTTACCACTGTGGCAAAAGCTGACGGTACTTTACTTGCTGCAGCAGCCGCAGAAGTAACTGGGGATGGCAGTGTCGTGGCAATCACGACACTGAAAAAACTGGTGCCAGAAGATACCAATACCAAATATGATTTGTACCTCTGGCATCGAGCCACAAAAGAGGTGCAGTTCATCCCCACAACAAGTAGTGTCAATGGCATTGAACGCGATTTTACGCTGTCGGATGATGGGCAATTTGTCGCGTACGTTGTCCGAGGTTCAAGCTCTCCTGCCTGCGGAAGCCGGGCAGATGATATCTACCGCAAAAATGTTATCACAGGCGAGGTGATCTGCCTTACGGAAGGCATTGATGACTCTGATGGGGAGTATTTCAATAGCCCACAGATGTCTGCCGATGGCTCGCTCTTTTTAGTCAACGGGATGATCTATGTGGGGGTGAACCCCCAGATGAACGGAGCCTACTTGATTAATGTGAATGGTGGCACAACAACCACTTTATTCACCAAGAGCGAGCTGAGCACAGTGGGCTCCTATCGCCTCACGGCGGATGGCAAGCTCGTGATCTATGACAAACTTAACTTCAGCAGGAATCAAATAGCTGAGCTGTGCACGTATGAGATCTCAACCGCCACTCACTCGTGCATCAGCAAACCACAGGACATCCAAGCTGGTTACATTAATGCAATTTCCCCAACAGGCCGGTACTCTGTGATCGCCTCTTGGGATCACAGTTGGATCGGCAGTGTGGCAGACAACTTCAACCCTACCACCCAAGGCCGACCTGATGACCTCTTCATCTGGGACCGCGATGGTGTGAATAACACCATTAGCGGAAAGGTGACAGGGGATGATGGTGTCACTGGGCTGGCCAATGTCACACTGACCAACGGCAGCCGCGAGAAGTATCTCACGGATGCAAGCGGTACCTACTCGATGCCGTATCTCAATGCGGGGCAAACGTATGAGGTCACGCCCACGCTGTTTGGCAAGACGTTTTACCCAGCGAAAAGGCTGGTGGCTGCTCCAAGTGGGAGTGTCGACTTTAGTACAAAGAATCCCGTTCAGTCTGTTGCGGTGTTTATCCCTGGAGTTACAGGTAGCACACAAATTTCAGAAGGAGGAAATGATTTATGGCCTGGCCTATCTACAATCGCTGGTTTGCTGTTTGGGGATACTTACAAACGACTTTCGCTTGAAAGTGGAAGTATCGAACCAAACATTATCGCAGGCGACGCGATTAGGGTGGCAAGTTTACCATTTGATTTCCAAACAAAACCTGTCGTTAAGAACTTGGTGAACTCGACAATCGTCTACAAACCATTTCTTGACTACATGGTAAATGAGTTGGGGTATCGCGAGTACCTGGTCGAGGATGACCCAAAAAGACGCAAAGCAAGTGAAGGGTGTCAAGATAAAGAACAGGCTTCTTTGCAACCCAATCTCTTTGTTTTCGCATATGATTGGCGCAAAGATATCACAGAAAATTCAGCGCTCTTGGGTGAGTATATTGGGTGTATTCATAAGTTTTACCCAGGTATCAAGGTCACTTTGATCGGACATAGTATGGGTGGACTGTTGGCACGCAAGTACGTCGCAAGCGGTGGTGAAAGCAACGTCAAGATGCTCATTACCATCAACACACCGTGGTTGGGGGCCCCTAAAGTACTTCAAACAATGTTGGATGGCAATTGGCAAACGCCATATTCAAGACCTATCCTCAAACAACTAGTGAAGTACTTCCCTGGGGCATATCAACTCATTCCCTCAGCAAGATATCTTTCTTCGGTATCACTCCCCCCATTTCGGGAAGGAGACTCTGACTTAGATACTGATGGGGTGATTAACGAATCCTATCAAAACGTGAATGACTTCACAGGATTCTTCAATGCACTTGGCTACACAACATTGCCTTACGACGTTAACTCAGCTTTCTTTGATAATAAGTTTTTCGATCCTGCTACAGGAAGTAGTGTTCCACACTTCTCTCTGTTTACCGTTCAAAACGGTAATACTACGTCCGGGCAAATTTACAATGAAACTGAGTTAGTCTGCAGCACAGGCAGTAATGGTGATCAATTCACCTGCAGCAACATCTCATTCTACACAGTGCAAGCTGTTCGTGGAGACGGTACCGTGCCATTTGATAGTTTGGTTGGGCTATCAAAAGCCAAGATTGGCACTACCACTTGGTTTGCTAGTCCAGGATCTAGGTTTGATCATTACTATGGCCATAAGGAAGCCACTGGTAATACTCATGTCTTGGCTGCTATTACTAATCTCTTAACCGGCAACACTGAAGTTCTTGCTGCCTCAGATGAAGTAGTGACTGATAACATCAGCAGGTATGTTCGATTGATGGGTGTGGAAGCGCTGACAATCACACATCCTATCTCAGGTAACATTAGCACAACTGATCACACACTTGATTTCTTTAGTTTTCCAGATGTATCTGTCAGTCAAGAAGGTGAAGATGGGTATGTGATTACAATGGCACCAGATGCTATCTACAGCATTACATACAAGGCTAGCAAACCTGTATTTTTACAAACTAACATCAGTGATGGAGGGAGTGAGGTTCAGGTTTCCCAAAGTTTCAACAATCAGCCACGTCCAGCAAATGGTGAGTTGACATTGCACATCTCTGGTAATGCAGAAGCTTCATTAACGTATCTGACAAGCCAAGGGGTGATGGAAGTTCAGCCTACAGGTAGGTACACAGGTACCTCGCCAGTGGATGAGACCGCCCCGGTTGTGACTATCAAGCAAACAGAAAATGGACACGTCGAGGTTACAGCAGTAGATGATAGCGCTGTGCTGGAGATCTACGTCTCAACAAACAACACATTGTATCAAGTTTATTCGCAGCCACTGTTGGTACCAAGTGGGACTATTGTGACTGCGTTTGCCGACGATATTGTCGGCAACCGAAGCAAGGTAGTCAGCTATACCGTTCAAACACAAAACTCTACCCTGTATCTCTATCTGCCATTGGTTCAGCGGTAATCTAGTATGTAGACCAAAGGTTTTTGATTGTTTGCCAATTCTTTACGGTGGATACATCAGAACGACTTTGGTAGTTCTAAAAAGCAGTCATTTTCCTAAAGAAGGTGGCTGCTTTTTTATTTCTTTATCTTGATAAATGAGGTGGTAACTTTGCCATTGATAAAGTCATTTGCTGTACAACTTTGTGACTTAATATATAAACCATTGTATATATAGTAAAGAATTCCAGGCTTAAGTATAGTCTCCGGCAGAGAGTATTTTGTTGGGATTCTATAATCATATATAATAGGTGAAATTGTGGCTATAACTTTTAGGTTTTTATCTAATTTTAAACCTTTCAGATCCAAAAAAGTAAAATCTCCTAGAAGTTTGTCACCAGCTACAGAGATATCCCCCTTAGTAAGGGAGATATATAGTTCCTCATTACAAATTTTCTTAGGTGAAAGCATGTATCCTTGTGAAATCGGAACCGATTCAAAAAGATAAGGAAGTTCATATGAAGATACCTCTTTAGTAACTTCAAAAGGTACGAGAAACGTAAGGTAAATGTCTCCATTTGTCTCATTCTTTGCGTCAATCATACCCTGATGCAACATAATTGCATCAGCATGTTCTGCAGCGCGTTTTGGAAGTTGTCTTTTCTGGTATTCTTTATATTCTGATGGGCCGACTAATGCGACTGTAAAAAGGACTATCGAGAGAAGAATAGTGAAAAATACCTTATACCAGCGCAAAGCAAAGAACTTAACTGCAACAAAACCAGTTACTGCCCATAATGCTACACATAACAATGCTGCCAATGGCAGTGGTACCGCAGGATTTGGGTCACTGAGTAGCGGGATACCTATACTGCTCACAAACGCATATATAAAGTAACAACAAATTACCCAAGAAATTATTACAATACTTAAATATTTGCCAAATATTTTAAACCTAGAATCACGTGTAGTTTTCTCTAACTTTCTGACCATACTGTACTATGAGGCTCAGAGCCTAAGATCGTCAAGGAGTGTAACGCACTCACCAATAAATTGAGCCCGTCAATCATTTTGATTTGACTACTCTTTTTGTTTTAAAAATAGACTGTCAATATATCAGTCCAGTAAATTTTAATATTCTTCATACATTTATGGTACCACAAGTGATAGCTGCCTCTCAGTTGCTGTTAAAGACACATGCGTTTCAGAAAGGTATCATTCCTAAGGTATACTAAGAGAATGAATCCACAAAGCAGAATCTATAAGGCAGTTAACACTGTTTTATTCATGGGCATTTTCATCTTAATCTTTATCTTTCAAATACTTCCAGTGATGTCACACATTCCTGGCAGTGAAAAGCTACTTGTGGCTAGTGGCTTTATGAATTTCGTAAACCAAAAAAATTTTGAACGAGCAGTTACTATTGGAGGGACTTGCCTTGCATTATTTTTTATATTGAATGCATATACTGCAGCAAAGCAGCATCGGTTAGGCCAATATACTGGCAAGAAAGCAGAGATCTATGGTTTGATTTATATCGGGATAGGGGTATTGTTACTTATCTTTTGTATTTGGATGATGCCGTCGGCATGGGGAAGGTAATGCTCATCATTCATGGCGAAAATACTATCAAATCGCGTAACAAACTGACTGATCTTGTGCAAGCTGCCCGTGCTGCCAAGCTAGAGGTGACGCGTCTCTTGGGCAAAGAGCTGACACTCGCTTCGTTGGAGGAGGCATTTGCAAGTACCTCACTCTTTGGTACCGAGAAAATAATTGTCATAGAAGAGCTGCACAGCTTGCCAAAGAGTGGTAAGAAAGACGCATTGATAGATCTGATAGCAGTTCAGGCTATTCAAGAATCAGAGCGTGGCGCAGGGTTGTTGGGCACGGGTGCAACCAAGATTCCCTCGCTCATTCTCTGGGAAAAACGCCAACTGACTCCCACAATGCTTAAAAAATTTGGCAAAGCCCAAGCAGAAGAGTTTAAATCAAGCTCGGTTCTTTTTAAGTGGCTCGATGGCTTTGGGACTGCGCGTGACACGTCAAACCAACTCAAAGAACTACACCAGATCTACGATCAAGACGGAGCGGAGTTTTTATTTGCTATGCTCGCGCGCCAGGTTCGGCTACTCTTGAGCGCCAAAGACGACGGGCAGCTGACGGGAGCACCCTATATGGTTGCAAAGCTACAAAAACAGGCTCAAGCAGTTACTCTGGAGAAACTCCTGCAGCTACACACTCAGCTACTTGAGATAGACCGGCAGCAAAAAACTTCAGGCACACACCTAACACTCCAACAACAGCTTGACCTTTTGGTTCTCTCGCTGTAAAGTTGTCTGTGTTCATACTTTGTCATACTTTTTTGTAGAAAGGAATTATGCAAGTTGATCCTTCAATTTTTAAGGCCTACGACATCAGAGGCGTCTATGACAAACAACTGTTTGCCGAGACTGCTCCCGCCATTGGCAAAGCATTTGCAAAAGTTCTCTCTCCAGAGACTGTCATTGTCGGCCGTGATGCTCGTATCTCGAGTCCCATCTTGCACCAAGGGGTCATCGAAGGATTAACAAGTGTGGGAGTGAACGTCATTGATGTTGGGATGGTTTCAACCGACATGTACTACTATGCCTGCGCTACGAAAGGTTTGCCCGGGATCATGGTGACCGCCAGCCACAATCCTAAAGAATACAACGGCTTTAAGATGGTAAAAAAGATTCCCTATCTGCTTTCAGGAGATGAGGGGATCCAAGATATTCGCAAAATTATTGAGGCAGAAGACTTTCCATCAATCGCTGCTACACCAGGAAAAGTAGAGCACTGGGATATCATGGCAGGCTTTATTGAAAAGATGGTATCACTTGTCGATGTCACCACCCTCAAACCAATGAAGATCTTGATCGACACTGCCAACGGTATGGTCGGCCCGTCTGCTACAGAGCTATTTAAACACTTGCCTCAAATTCAGATGACTCCTATGTACTTTGACCCCGATGGCAACTTCCCCAATCATGGCGGAGATCCTTTAATCGAGGAAAATCGCCGTGAGCTGATGGATCGCGTCGTTAGTGAAGGTGCTGACCTCGGTTTTGCCTGTGATCCAGATGGTGATCGCTTTTTCTGTATTGATGCAAAGGGTCGATTTGTGTCGGGTGATTTTATGACAGCCTTGCTGTCAAAGTACTTTTTACAAAAATACCCTGGTGCACCAATTGTCTACGACATTCGCGCTTCACATGCAGTACCTGACATCATTACAGCAGCAGGTGGTACCCCTCTCTACAATCGAGTCGGTCACGCATTTATCAAAAAAAGAATGCTTGATGAAGGAGCGGTTTTTGGTGGCGAGGTGACAGGACACTACTACTTTAAAGATTTCTTCCTCTGTGATTCTGGTTTGGCACCTATGCTATTTTTGATGGATATGCTCAGCCATTCTCATCAAACACTAGACCAGATGCTTGACGAACTAGGACAAAAGTACTTTATCTCAGGAGAGATTAATACTAAAGGAGTTGATGGGCCAACAGTTTTCAGGCGCATTGAAGAAAAATATGGAGCTGACGCACTTGAAATCTTGCGTGTTGATGGCATTTCGATCATCTACCCAGATTTCAACTTTAACGTCCGCGCTTCCAACACCGAGCCACTGGTGCGTCTCAATCTTGAGGCAACTTCACAAGCAAAAATGGAGCAGATGCGTGATGAAGTCTTGGCACTCATCCGCCAGCAATAATATACAAGTACAAATATGCAACTCTAAAGGAACAGTATGGTAGACAAAATTCTCAACTCACGTGAACAAATTATGGAACTTGATAGAAGTAATGTCCTTGGCTCGATCGAACAGATCGGCAGTCAGGTACAGCAGGTCTGGGAGATCGCCAAAACGCTACAGTTTGATCCGACTTACCGAGAAGTGACCAACGTGGTTGTGGCAGGCATGGGTGGTTCGGTACTGGGCACCCATGTTATCCAAACTGTTTTTAAAGATGAGCTAAAAGTCCCAGTCACTATCGTCCCAGACTATACCTTGCCTGAGTTTGTCAACGAAAAAACCTTGGTAATTGCTTCCAGTTATTCAGGCTCTACCGAAGAAACTTTGGCCGCCACCCAAGATGCCATCAATAAAGGTGCCAAGGTAACCGGCATTACTTCTGGTGGGAAACTTGCTGAGTTGCTCCGTGGACACAACCTGCCTGTGCTCGTTTTTGAACCGACCTACAACCCTTCCAATCAGCCTAGAATGGGACTTGGGTACTCTATTTTTGGCCAGATCGCACTGTTTGCTCAAGCAGGGCTGTTGCGCGTGTCAGATAGCTCCTACCAAGCGGTGCTCAAGGCAATTGCAGATGCACACCTCCTCTCAGGTGTGGCCATCATGGATGAGAGTAATCCCGCCAAGCTCCTGGCATTTGATTTTTCTACCCATATACCGGTCATTACTGCAGCAGGACACCTAGAAGGCAATGCCCATGTTTTTGCTAATCAACTCAATGAAAACGCCAAAACCTACTCAGAGTACCGCGTTATCCCAGAGCTGAATCATCACCTTATGGAAGGTTTGAAGTTTCCCATCAATCTCGATCGAGCAATTATGTTCTTCTTGGTGGAGTCTGACCTGTACCTACAAAGTAATCGAGTGCGCACAACCCTCACCGCTGAAGTACTTGAGAAAAATAAGATCGAACACCGCAGCATCAAGCTCGAGAGTGCTACTAAACTTGAACAAGCATTTGAGATGCTTGTATTTGGTGCATATACTTCCTTTTACCTCAGCATGCTCCATGGCATTGATCCGGCCCCAATTCCTTGGGTAGACTGGTTTAAAGATCAACTCAAGCAGCGTGCGTATGCTGCTTAGTAAAGAGAGAAGTCCGCTTTATTTTATAGGGTGGAATACGCTATGATGGTACTATGGCTTGCCCCGTTATAATTCCATTGGATCAACTGCTGCACTTTAGTCCCACTCAAGTAGGCAGTCTGGGAGTGGCGTTTGGCAAACTGTTCGCTGAAGATATTCCCGTACCAGAAACCGTAGTCATTCCTCCCGAGACCTTGTACCGTTTGGCTCAAGAAAATAAACTGTACACACTTTTAGCACAAAATAGCTTGGATGTTCCACACGATCCTGCACTACAGGCAAGATGTAAGAGCAGAATTCAGCAGGTAGTTACCACCCAAAAACTACCTCGCTGGTTTGTAACTGAGGTTGTGCGTGTCTTTACTGAAAAATTTGCCACCTCATTTATGCTGATTACCCCAGGTAATCCTTTTCCTAAATTTACGACTCAGAACTTTCAGCAAATCTATGGTGAGGCGAATCTGTTTGAGTCGCTCTTACATGCCTGGGCTGAACTCATTTATCTTTCTTTTGAAAAACATATGGTTCTCAGGCCCATCCATTTTGCACCAGCGCCACTGATTCTGCAAGCTCAACAGCAACCCGTTGTTTCTGGAGTAGGGCATACGCTCCACCCACAAAAAATGAGCAAAACCCAAGTCTTTATCCAAGCAATTTGGGGAAGTCCTGAGTCGCATTTACTTTTTGAAGAAAGTGATGGGTACTCAGTTGATGTTCGCACTTGGGAGGTTGTTGACCAACAGCTTGCTACTAAAACCAAGCAGTATCGCCGAGATGTGGATAGTCTCGTTTCGGTTGCTGTTCCACAACAGTATCAGCAGCAACCAACACTTAATAAATCACAAATCCAAGCAATTGCACAAATGCTGGTTGCCATCAAACAACACAGACTTAACCACCAAGTTGTTTCTTGGGAGCTCACTAAAGAAGGCATTTTTGTCACAGGAATCAGTGAAAGTCAGCTTGCCCTGCACACACAACCAGTACAAAAGAAAACCATCACGAAGCTCTATATCTCGACAGGCAATCCGCACAAACATCTTCCCCAGCTCCTGCCTGCAGTAGATGGGGTTGGAGTACTGCGCAGTGAGTATACGCTCGCCAAGTTTGGAATCCACCCGCTCCATCTCATCCAAACAAAGCAGAAAAAACAGCTCCAGCAGGAGCTCCTGCAAGTAATTAGCACATATCAAGCGGCACTACACCACAAACCAATTATCTATCGGTCTCAGAATTTTACTTCCAGTGAACTGCGACAACTACGCTACAGTGAAAACTATGAGCCAGCAGAAGCAAACCCCTATATTGGGTATCGCGGTGGCTTGCAGATGGTACGTCAGCCACAGCTGTTGCAGTTTGAGCTTGAAGTTCTCCAGGCAGCTTTGGAAAAGTCGCCTGCACCACTCGGATTTATGCCAGCATTTGTCAGGACACCACATGAGCTGGATTGGATTTTAGCTGAGGTCGAGCGTTTTGGGCTGCACCAATACCCTCATTTTTCTGTCTGGCTACAGCTCAATACGCCAGAAAATATCTTAAACTTACGTTCGTATCCCACCCACAAGCTCGCTGGTGTCTCGATCAATATCACGAGCCTCCATGCGCTGCTTTTGGGAGTTGATCCCGATAATCCAGAGATGTATGAACACTATGCTATGGATATTCTGGCTGTAGAGCGGATGTTGGAGCAACTAGCCACTGTCGTACGTGAACTGCAAGAGCTGCGTACCTTCACCCAACCACTCCAGATTCACTTACATCTTGAAAAGTATGCACATGATCTAGTAGCATTGGCTGTAAAACTCGGCTATCATGGCATTACCGTTAAACCAGCAGCTGCTCAAATTGCCCATGCAACCATTTTAGAAATTGAAGAAAAGCAGCTTGCACATTTGCAATAAAAAAAGTATTGTTACTTATTGAGTACATATGGCAGTCATACAAGGTATATACGCGCGTGAAATTTTGGATTCCAGAGGGTGGCCAACCATTGAGTGCACTCTTTGGTTGGACAGTGGGGGTATTGTAGCTACGAGCGTTCCCACGGGCACCTCAATTGGGAAGTACGAAGCACTCGAGCTGCGTGATAAAGACCCAAATCGCATGTTGGGTAGGGGAGTTCTGACTGCCGTTAACTACATCAACACCTACATTGCTCCACAGATAATTGGTAAAGACCCCATCAATCAAGAAGAAATTGACAACATCATGATCAAACTTGATGGTACACCCAATAAATCGAAGCTGGGGGCAAACTCACTTTTAGCGATTTCTCAAGCGGTATTGAAAGCAGGGGCACTCTCTCAAAATCTCCCCCTCTACTACTACGTCATGCAGAAGTACCAACTCACCCAAACGCTCACCATTCCAAACTGCATTTACACCGTCGTCAATGGCGGAGAACACGGGGCCAATAATCTTGATATTCAAGAGTTCCAAGTTATCCCTGCAAGTCACCTAAGTTTTGAGGGCTCACTTGATATGGCTGTTACAATTTTTCAAAAACTTGAAGAAGTTTTAATTCTCAAAGGAGCAATTCATTCCATCGGTTTAGTTGGCGGCTTCACGCCCAATCTATACAGTAATAGCGATGTCTTTGAGATCATGGTAGAAACAATTAAAGCTACTCCCTACACCTTTACGCAAGATTTATTTTTTGGCATTGATGTGGCTGCAGAACAGTTTTACAACAATGGCAAATACACGATTAAAGATCGCTCCCAACCCTACAGTGGTGAAGAGCTCTTGGCGTACTACAAAAAACTGCGAGATATGTACAATGTTTTTTATTTAGAGGATCCGTATCAGGAGGATGACATCAAGATGTGGCAAGCAGTGACCAGCGAGATCGGAGAAACCACAAAAATTGTGGGAGACAGTTTTTTGGCCACCAATAAAGCAAAGCTGGAAAATGCGATTGCCAATAGATTGTGTAATACATTACTGGTGAAGCCAAACCAAGTTGGGACGATTACCGAAACGATTGCTGTGATCAAAGTAGCCAAAACTGCAGGGTGGCAGATCGTCATGTCACATCGTAGTGGAGAAACCAATGATGACTTCATTGCTGATTTTGCGGTAGGTGTGGGTTCGGATTATGCCAAGTTTGGGCCGACCAATCGAGGTGAACGCACTGCGAAGTATAATCGCTTGGCCCAAATTAACTTCGAGTTAGCACAACATTACCAACAAGAATCCACCCCAACTGCCCCTGCCAGTTCTAGCTAAAGCGCGGTATAGTAGGGAGTACGTATGGTCGATTCGACACAAACTTCTTTTGCACCTATCATTAGTGAACTTGCCTTTAATTCGATGAGTCGTCCTGGCATGTATAAAGGCCCACGCCCAGTGGTGCTCTTAGTCTTGGATGGTTGGGGTATCGGCCCAGATAATCCCGGAAATGCAATAAAACGCGCCAAAACTCCCAACCTGACAAAATTCTGGCTCTCGTATCCACATACGCAGCTTGAAGCCAGTGGGCAAGCAGTTGGCCTGCCACAAGGCGAGGATGGCAATACCGAAACCGGACATCTCAATATTGGCGCAGGGCATATTGTGTATCAAGATCTGCCTCGAATTAACATGGCAATTGCCGATGGTTCATTTTATTCTAATCAAGCATTTCTCAACGCCGTTGCACATGTCAAAGCCCAAGGGTCAACGATGCACTTGATGGGTCTAATTGGAGCAGGTGGTGTTCACTCCAATATTGAACATCTCTATGCGCTCCTCAATTTTTGTAAACAGCAGGGCTTAGAAAAAGTATATATTCATGGTTTTACTGATGGTCGTGACTCACCACCCACTTCTGGTATTAGCTATGTACAGCAACTCATTGACCATTGCCAAAGTATTGGGGTCGGTCAGGTCGCCACGCTAATGGGACGGTACTTCGGCATGGATCGAGACAAGCGCTGGGAGCGGATCGAGAAGGCCTACAATGCTTTGACTTTAGGAGATGGCCGACAGTGTATCCTAGATCCGATCCAAGCCATGCAAACCCAGTACGATCAGGGCATTACCGACGAATTTATCGAACCCATCTGCGTCTGCAACGGGGATGGCACCCACCGCTTAATTCAAGATAACGATGCTACTATTTTCTTCAACTATCGTATTGACCGCCCAAGAGAGCTCACTCGCGCATTTGTGATGCCTGATTTTGAGCAAGGTATGACCCATGTTGCTTTTGATCCCTATACTGAAAAATACGAGAAAACCAATATTCAACAACAAACCACCTCCCCAACATTTCTGCGCCAGAAGGTAATTGGTAATCTCTATTTTGTAACGATGACCAACTATGAAGAAGGCTTACCTGTTGATATTGCTTTTCCACCTCAGAACATCAAGAATCCTCTGGGAAAAGTTTTTGCAGATAGTGGACTGCGCCAGCTGCGCATCACTGAGACCGAAAAAGAGCGGTTTGTCACCTATTATATGAATGGACAAAAAGAAGATATGTATCCTGGTGAAAAACGAGTCATTATTCCCTCTAAAGGAGTTAAGTCGTACGACCAGGCTCCAGAGATGAGTGCTCACGAAATTACTGAAGAAATGATAAAGTACCTAAAAACCAATACCTTTGATATCGTGATTGCCAACATCTGCAATGGCGATATGGTGGGGCACACAGGCAACCTAGATGCTGCTATTCATGCCTGTGAAGTTGTTGATGAGGTCGTCGGCAAGATCGTCAATCAAGTGCTCTTACTTGGTGGTGTAGTGTTCATTACAGCAGATCACGGCAATGTTGAAGAGATGATTAACAACAAAACTGGTGAAATCGATACCGAGCACTCTACCTATCCTGTGCCATTTTTTATCATTGGCAAACAGTTTGATAGGCCAACAATGCTCCCAACTGGGATTTTAGCTGATGTTGCACCGACTATTCTCAAAGTGATGGGTATTCAAAAACCAGTTTCTATGACTGGTCGAGCGCTCATTTAGCTGCTCGGTTGTGTATATTCGTAGGCACTGTGTCAAAGCACTGCACCCAAAACCGAAAGTTTGCTTTTTTTAATCCATCACTTTTAGCATTTTTGATATATTTTGATTACTTAAGATCCAATTGCCCATTCGCCTCATATTCGGATATTCTAAGTATACTTCGGTATAAATACGCCCGAAACATACCACACATACAGGTACACAAGGAGTGCAATGCCAGTTACGCTATACAAACGCCAAAGACAAATTGTTGATTTTATCGCTCAATATTTACAAAAAAATGGGTACTCACCTACCTTAAAAGAAATTGCTGATTCAATAGGCGTGTCCTCACTGGCTACCGTTCATGAACATCTGCAAGCACTGCAACGTAAGAAAGTGATCCGCAAGCATGAAGGCTCCGTCCGCGGCATCGAGCTGTTAGATCGTACATTCCTTAAAGTAGCAGACAGTGTCGACTTGCCTGTTCTTGGATTTATTGCTGCTGGCTCCCCAATAGAGCCACACCGCGACCCCAACGCAACTTTCAAAGTTTCACCTGAGATGATTAGTGGCAAACGTCGTTCGTATGTACTGCAAGTTAAAGGTGAGTCGATGATTGAAGATCACATTGCTGATGGTGACTACGTTGTGATCGAAGAGACGCAAGATGTCCATGACGGTGATATTGTGGTGGCACTACTTGATAATGGACTAGCTACTTTAAAGCGCTTCTACAAGGAGATGACCCGAGTACGTTTAGAGCCTGCTAACTCTACGATGAGTCCAATATACGCTACCAATGTCCAAATTCAAGGACGAGTGGTGGGTTTAATTAGAAAGTTTCAGTACTAGCCACAACTAGTGTATATGCCACTCAAAAGCTATGTGTCTTTGCAAAATATGCGCTAATTATAGGCATTGGTACTATTGCAGTTCTTCAAAACCAACGGTTTCTCGAACAAAGAAATCTATCCCATCTGAGTCCAAAGTGAAGTACGCAGTATTGGGGATACGTATTTTTTTGAAGTTTTGGTAGGTGTAGTACCCCAAATGGATTAATATGGCCCGCATCATTCCTGAGTGTGAAACAACCAAAATATTCTTATTTGGATAGGCTAGAGCCACTTCGCGAAGAAAAAGCATACAGCGTCCAACTAGTTCTGCATCACTTTCAATACCCTCGCCCAGTGTCTTATTAAAACGCTCAGTATTTGCCAATTTTTCGTGCTCATTGAGTAGCTCTAGTAACTTACGCTGCGACTCAACGGTAGCAGCTGATTCATACTTTCCAAAGTGCCGCTCGCGCAACAGTGCTGTGGTTGCAACAGCCAGTTTTCTTTGGTTGGCAACAGCAGCTGCAGTGTGGTGTGCACGCACTAAGTCAGAAGAGTAGACCGCTGCAAACGCAACACCTGCAAGTTGGGCTGCTAGCTCTGCGGCTTGGGACTTGCCGGTGGTGGTAAGTGGAAAGTCTGCGTGCCCTTGGATGATGCCCAAAACGTTACCTTCACTCTCTCCATGCCGTGCAATATAGAGCCTACAGTATGTATTTGGTTGCTGTTGTGTATTGCTCGTTTGCATACTAGTCATTTAATTTACTATTATAGGAATATACTAGTGTTAGCAGACGACTTATTTTACTGCTAATTAGTGTTTTTATTATTTTTATTTGATATATCAATGTATTGATCGCCTATTTGCAGATGAATAAGAGAATATCAATATATACCATTACTAATCAAACTACGTCAGGTATGCTTATTTAGTAGGCCGTTTTTCTGCTTGAAACGGCTTTTCTTGATACGAAAGCTCTTGGTTTACATAACAGCGAAGGATGTACAAATAGTCAGAAAGACGATTGAGATACTGCAGGAGAAGTGGGCGCATTGAGACCTCACGACTATATGAAACCAGTACCCGCTCACAGCGCCGACAAACGGTACGAGCAATGTCCACCCACGCACCAATCTTGGTGCCTCCGGGAAGCAAAAACTGTGTTGTCCAATTGGCGGCCATTTGCTGCTGCAGTGCGTCAGACCAATCCTCCAACTGCCTAAGTTCTGTATCGGCAAGTGTAGCAGAAGGAGAACCTGCGATCTCCGCGCCTATATAAAAAAGAGTGTTCTGAATGTGATAGAGGCGCTCCTTCACTTGCGCGTCAGCACTTTTGTCTAGTAAAGTGGCTTGTACGGGCTCATATTGGGCAATAACTACACCCAGCCAGCTGTTCAATTCATCCAATGTACCGACTACTTCAAAAACCTGTGCATCTTTGGCAAGACGGTGCCCACTTGCAAGCCCCGTTTCGCCACGGTCGCCGGTTTTTGTTGATATTTTGATAAGTGCCTGTTTTGACATACAATAAGCAATACGTACTATCCTGCTATACTAGCGCATAGACCTACAGTAGGCTAGAGTATACTGCAGAATAAATAGCTATGTCATTTACAGTTACCGTTGAAACCGATCCGCATTGTTTTATACAGCTTGAGGCAGAGTGGTTAGAGCTACTCAATCGAGCACACACTAACACTATTTTTCAGACTCCCCAGTTTCTTTCAAGTTGGTGGAAAGCACTTGGTGTTGGCACCCTCCAAATCATTATCATTCGAGATGATGCAGGAGTTATGCAAGGAATAGCTCCACTATACATCGAAGTAGCATCTGATGCACAACGACAATTAAACTTTGTGGGTTGTGTTGCTGTGTCTGATTATTTAGATGTCATTGTTGCTAGAGAGAAAAGTGAAGCAGTCTACCAGGTACTAGTAGAATATATTGCTACACAGGACCTGTTTGATAGGTTGTATTGGTGTAGTCTACCTGAAGCAAGCCCCACCAGAACATATAGTAAACACTACTTCTCCCAAACTCAAGAAACCTTGCAAGACATTGCACCGTGTATTCCACTTCCCCAAACATGGGAACTATATCTAAGCAGTTTAGATCGCAAACAGCGCCATGAGGTCAAACGAAAGTGGCGCCGGCTTGATGAGCTGGAACATACATTTGAGATTATTACCGAAGAATCTGCGGCAAAAGAAGCACTGGCAGAGTTTATTGCACTCCATACAACCTCTTCAGCAGCTAAGCGCGAGTTTTGGAACGATAGCCACTTAGCGTTTTTTAAAGAACTTGTTTCACCTATCGCTCAAGCTGGCTGGCTTAAGTTGTTCTTTTTACGTATAGAAGGGAAGCGGGTAGCTAGTATGTTACTTTTTGACTACAACACTCAATACGCACTCTATAACTCGGGATTTGATCCAGCACTATACAAAGAAGTTGGCACTGGGGCGACGTTGACTGCCTATACCATCAAGCATGCTATCGAACAGGGCAAGACTACCTACGACTTTTTGCGTGGTGGAGAAGAATACAAGTTGCGACTAGGGGCAGTTGCACGGAATGTTTACGATATAACAGTCAAAAAGTAATTATTTTTTCCAGGGAGCAGAGCGCAGAATCGGCGCATATACATCATCTTCTAGATCTATTTCCAACTCTTGTATCTCTTGTTGGGTGGGGGGACGATCTTGAAACTCAATCTGTGGAATATCAGTGATGAGACAAAGTGGCTGTTGTTCTGCCACCTCTCCCATAGTTAAGACAGCAGCTACAGCTAGAGCTTCGGCAATATTTACCTTAGTCATCTGCATTTCATAGCCAAAGATATCACGCTCACCAATCCTGTTACGTACGGCTGAAAATCCAGAGTGAGCAAGTGCCGTGCCAATCGTACCCCATTTAAGCGGGATCGTTTTACTATCTGAGATAAGAATTCCTAGATTTTTTGTCCCATAGTGTGTTTTCACGGCATTCCACAAACTAGCAGCACTTTTATAGGACTCTTTGGGCAGCTTGACATACTGATTATTGGCATTTGACATGTCAACCCCTGCATTAACCGCCAATACTTGGTCTTTAATTGCCAACATTACCTCATACTTTGACTCACTAGGCTCAATATACGCATCAGCTTCTTCACGGACAATGTTCTGCTTTTCTTCACGACTGCCAGTCACAACAGGAGAGACATTGCCTTCGCAAAGTGCCACTATTTTGGAGGTTATGACCAGGACTGAGTTTTCAGGTACTTGAGGCACAGCAGCTTTGATGATTTCAAAAAGATCATCGTGTACGCTCACAATTGGAGTTCTAATCGGAGTAACTTGCATCGTAAGTAGTAGTATAGCGCAGACTGCAGGAGCGACAACCTATACTTATTCTTTCCCATATGTATCGTGTATAATCAATCACTTACATGAAATTCCAATTACAAGCACCATTTAAACCAACGGGCGATCAGCCTGCAGCCATAGAAAAGCTAGTGGATGGGATCGAGTCTGGAAAAGACCACCAGGTACTCCTTGGGGTAACTGGCTCGGGTAAGACTTTTACAATGGCCAACGTCATCGAGCGTACCCAGATGCCCACGTTGATTATTGCCCACAATAAAACCCTAGCTGCACAACTCTATCAAGAGTTCAGGGATTTTTTTCCCCACAATGCTGTGAGCTATTTTGTCTCGTACTACGACTACTACCAACCAGAAGCATATATCCCCAGCTCCGATACCTACATAGAAAAAGAAGCAACCATTAATGATGAGATTGATAAACTACGCTTAGCAACGACAGCAAATTTATTGACACGACCAGATACCATTGTCGTTGCTTCAGTTTCTTGTATTTATAACTTAGGTTCTCCCGTGGAGTACAGCCAGCACACTATGGAGTTAATTGAAGGTGAAGTCATTTCACGCGAAACGCTGCTCCTCCAGCTTTCCAATTTGCAGTACGAGCGCTCTGATGCTGACTTGCGCCGTGGGACATTCCGCTTACGCGGCGATAATATTCAAGTTTGGCCAGCCTATGAGGATATTGCACTTAAAATTGAGACTTTGGAAAATAAGATCGTCAGCATCCACTGGATCGATCCAGTCACTGGAAGTGCCACCATGGCACCTCGCTCAGCTGAAGCACCACCGGCGGAAGTTTCTACCACTTTGGCAGCTACTGCACCAAGCCCTCGTCGGTTTACCCTGTATCCAGCTAAACACTATATCCTGAATCAAAATGACCAATCAGCCCAGTTTGCTCAAATTGAAGCAGACCTGATTCGTCGGGTCAAGGAACTACAGGATCAGGGTAAGGTTGTTGAAGCATACCGCTTAAAACAGAAGGTCAGTCACGACATAGATATGCTTAAAGAGCTTGGCTTCGTCAATGGTATTGAAAACTACTCACGCTACTTTGATGGAAGACAACCAGGTGATGCTCCTTTCACACTGCTTGATCACTTTGTGGCTAGTGCAGAACGCTTTAACAATGGAAAGTATCTTGCTTTTATAGATGAAAGTCATATTACGCTACCACAAGTGCGCGGCATGCATGCTGGAGATGCATCACGCAAGACAACACTGATTGAGTATGGTTTTAGATTGCCTAGCGCACTCGACAATCGCCCGCTCAAGTCATATGAATTTATGCAACGTCTGCGACAAGCAGTCTACGTTTCTGCAACACCAGATGCGTATGAAGTTTCACTTGCAGGAGGTGAAACTGTGGAACAACTAATTCGTCCTACTGGACTGGTTGATCCACCTATCGTCATTCGTCCCACCATGAAACAAATTGAAGATTTAGTAGTGGAGGTGATTGCACGCAAGAATCTTGGAGAACGCACACTCGTCACAACCCTTACCAAACGGATGGCAGAAGCACTCACTGAGTACTTAAACGATCCTGAAAAAATAAAGCAGCTCGTTGAAGAACGACTCGAACAAGTCGAACAACAGAAAGAACAAGATACAAGTGAAAGCATTAGGCTAAAAGATGGTTTGCTACCCGTTGATGATATGGAAATTGGCAAAATTCCGCTGCAGCTCCTCAACGCTAGCCAGCATCTGACTCCACTACCAAATATTGAGACACTTCAATATCCTAAAGTGGCATATCTACATTCAGACATTGAGACCTTAGAGCGCTCTGATATTTTAGATGATTTACGCCGAGGCGAATATGATGTGGTGGTGGGCATCAATTTACTGCGCGAGGGGCTAGACCTGCCTGAAGTTTCTTTGGTAGCAATTCTGGATGCAGATAAAGAAGGCTTTTTGCGTTCACGTACTTCACTGATACAAACAATGGGTCGTGCAGCGCGGCATCAAGATGGACAGGTTATTTTATATGCTGACATTTTGACAAAGTCCATGAAAGCTGCCATTATGGAGAGCCAGCGTCGTCGGGTGATTCAGCTTGAGTTTAATGCAACTCACGACATCACACCTCAAGGAATTCAAAAACCATTTCGCGAGCGGATGATCGAGAAAAAGGAAGATGAAGGAGCTGATAGTAGTGGTATGTTCAATACCAAGAAAAAGGGTGAAAAGAGAGATGAACCACTGATTATCAATTTAAATAAGGCCGAACAGATTGATCTCAATGCCATTCAGCCTGCTGACTTAACTCCCAGTGACAAACAACGGTTGGCTGCTAAACTGCGCCGCCGCATGCTTATCGCTGCCAATGACATGGATTTTGAGTTGGCGACTATTTTACGTGATACCATTAGCAAACTTAATTGAGCAGTTTTTAGATGGTTCATACTCGAAAATGTACCGAAGATAGGGTATACTACTAAGCTCTTGTCTTTGCGCTACAACAATTTTTTTTGGTAAGAGAAAGACAAAAAAACAACAGCCTATGAGTACACGAGACACTATCACAATTACTGGAGCGCGAGAACACAATCTTAAAGATATTTCCGTAGAGATCCCTAAAAATAAGTTAATTGTTTTTACTGGACTTTCAGGTAGTGGCAAAAGCTCTCTGGCGTTTGATACGCTCTATGCAGAGGGACAGCGTCGCTATGTTGAGAGTTTATCTTCTTATGCACGACAATTTTTGGGAGTGATGCATAAGCCGGATGTTGACCATATTGAAGGACTCTCACCTGCTATCTCAATTGACCAAAAAACGACTTCGCACAACCCACGCTCGACGGTTGGAACAATCACTGAAATTTATGACTATTTACGCTTACTGTTTGCACGTATCGGCCACCAATACTGTCCTGATTGTGATCTTCCAGTTTCTACACAATCCATTGACGAGATAGTTTCTAAAGTACTTTCTGATACAGAAGTGCATGCGCAAAATCGTCCAGCCAGAATACTTCTACTATCACCAATTGTGCAAGGTCGCAAAGGTGAGTTTCAAGGACTATTTCAAAATTTACAAAAAAAAGGGTACTCTCGTGTCAGAATTGACGGAGAAATGTTTGATTTATCAAAGAACTTTAGCCTGCTAAAGAACAACAAACATACCGTAGATGTCGTAATAGATCGTTTGGTAATCTCTAAAGAACAACTAAAAAGTGAGAGTGAATTAAAGACACTACGCAGTCGCTTAAATCAATCAATTGAAGAAGCTCTCAAACTTTCAGAAGGCATTGCTACGATTGGGTATGTCCAAGATCAGACAATGACATTCCCTGAAAATCCAGAAGAAATTGTAGAACAAATTTTTAGTGAAAAATTGGCTTGCAGTAACTGTGGACGATCCTTTAGTGAGCTGGAGCCAAGACTTTTTTCTTTCAACTCACCACAAGGTGCCTGCGCAACCTGTAACGGACTCGGATCTCTCCTTAAAATTGATGAACATAAAATGATTGCACCAGCACTGACTTTAAGTGAGGGAGCTATAATTCCATTTGCTAGAGTACTAAGTGGGGATTCTTGGTGGACACGCTTGGTACAAACAGTTGCAGAAGAGGCTGGCATTGATTTTCGCAAAACCACCTTTGAAGAGATGCCTCAAGAAGTTCAAAAACTACTGCTGTATGGTTCTGATACAGTCTATACTGTGCACGGTGAAAACCGATTTGGCAAGGATACCAGTATTGAGGAAAAATTTGAAGGATTTGTCACCAATTTAGAGCGTCGCTACGGTGAAACTGATTCTCCATACATCAGGTCAGAGATTGAAGAGTTTATGAATCGCCAGCTTTGCCCGCAATGCAAAGGTGATCGCTTACAGCCAGAGCCACTCGCAGTTAAGATTGATGGTTACAATATTGCTCAAGTGACACAGTTGCCTATTGATGAGTGTTATCGGTGGCATGAAAAGTTGCATCAAAGTACTTTGATCAGTCAAAAAGAAGCTCAAATTGCTGACTCAATTTTGAAAGAAATTGTGACTCGCTTAAACTTCTTAGTTTCTGTTGGACTTAATTATTTAACACTCAATCGTGAAGCCTCTACATTAGCAGGCGGAGAGGCGCAACGGATTCGTCTTGCTTCCCAAATTGGAACTGGACTAACTGGAGTCCTCTACATTTTAGATGAGCCAACCATCGGTTTACACCAACGTGATAACCGCAGATTAATTGAAACTCTGAAGAATCTGCAGGAAAAAGGCAACACTGTGATAGTGGTGGAACATGATCGGGATGTAATGTTGGCAGCTGACTATATCTTCGACTTTGGCCCAGGCGCGGGCCAACATGGCGGTAAGATTATTGCTGCAGGAAACCCGCAAGAATTGATGAAAAACAGCAAGTCCGTGACTGGCAAATACCTCAGTCGCAAAAAAGATGTTACTCGTGAGTCTGCACCTCAACTTGAACGTCGCTATGTGGCTGTTGATGAGGTGAACACAAGCAATGCACAAACGATTCGAATTTTTGGTGCTCGCCATCATAATTTACAAAGCGTGGATGTTGAGTTTCCGCTCAACAAACTTGTTTGTATTGCTGGTGTATCAGGTTCTGGCAAATCCACCCTTTTATATGAAACACTCTACCATCACCTGAGCAAACACATTGGCAAAAGTACCGATACAATTGGAGGCCATGTTGACAGTGTTTCAGTACCTGAAGATGTGCGCAGAGTTACTTTAATCGACCAAAGTCCGATTGGGAAAACTCCCCGCTCAAACCCAGCTACGTATACAAAAATCTTTGACTACATCCGCACGCTTTTTACGCAAACACAAGACGCAAAGGTGCGAGGTTTTCAATCCGGAAGATTTAGTTTTAATGTCAAAGGTGGCCGTTGTGAAGCTTGCCAAGGAGACGGACAGATTAAGATTGAGATGCAGTTTTTACCAGATGTATATGTCACCTGTGATGTCTGTAAAGGCAAACGCTATAATCAAGAAACATTAGAGGTACAGTACAAGGGTAAAAATATTAGTGAGATTTTGGACATGACGGTTGATGCAGCAGCAGAGTTTTTTAAAGGCAATAGTACCTTGGGTAAGAAACTTGATACACTACAAGCTGTTGGACTAGGATACATTACATTGGGCCAGCCCGCTCCAACACTTTCTGGTGGTGAAGCGCAGCGAGTAAAACTTGCCAAAGAACTTTCTACACGTAGTTTTGAACATGTTGTCTATTTGTTAGATGAACCAACAACTGGCTTGCATTTTGCAGACGTACAAAAACTGCTGACAGTTTTGGAGCAACTCGTTTCACAAAACAATACCGTTATCGTGATTGAGCACAATTTGGATGTTATTAAAAATGCAGATTGGGTAATCGAACTTGGCCCTGAAGGTGGTAATGGAGGCGGGCAGATTATTGCAACAGGCACACCGCAGCAACTTGCTCGAGCTGCTGAAACGCACACTGGTAAGTTTTTACACGAAGAGTTTGCAGCACAAGGCAAATAAGGTAATATCCATTTATAGCTTCGTTCCGTTATAATGCGTGTATGAGGAAGTTTTGTATATTTTTTTGTCTGGCAGTTACAGTATTTTTTGCATCCAATTTTGTCCAACTTACTAGAGCTGCCAATCCATCTACTGCTACAAAATCTGCACAGGCTATTCGCAAACCCACAGCGCAACCAACTGCATCACCCACACCACTACCCACAAGTGCGCCAAAACCAACTGGCCCATTTACAACTACACTAGAAACAACATACGAGGTGAATGAGAAAGGACTCACCACGGTTAGTCACAACTTTACTGTCACCAACACTACACCCACAACATTTTTAAAAGAATATGGTATCCAACTCCACTCAACTACTATTACCAACACTACCGTTACCTACAACAAAGAAAAAATAGAACCTCAACTTTCATCAGATGCAAATACCAACTCAATAAAAATAGTTTTTCCCGATGAAGTTGTAGGGCAGGGTAAAAAACGTACCTTTGCGCTATCGTATCAAACAACTGATATCGCAGCTGTTGCTGGTAAAGTTTTGGAAATTCACATCCCACCATTTACAAGTTCAGAAAGCTACAGTTCCAGAAAAGTAATTTTAAAAACACCAATTCAGTTTGGACGAGCAACTCGAATTACTCCCACCCCCACGTCTGTCACATTTGACGGCAAAGCATTTATAACTACCATTGATAACCCTAACCAAAACTCGATTTCAGCTTTTTTCGGTTCTGAACAGTACTACAAGCTAACACTGCGCTATAACTTAGAGAACGAGAGCTCAAGCCCCGGACTTGCTCAAGTTGCGCTACCACCCGACACTACTTTTCAGCGGATGCACTTTATCTCTTTAGACCCACCTACAAATGATATTAAAATTGATGAAGATGGCAACTGGATTGCTACGTATTCAGTCCCACCGCAATCTGATCTACCGGTATATTTGACTGCTGTTGCAAAAGTCCAACTTGAACCAAATAAAAAAATTCCAATTATTCAACCAAAGCCAGAGCATTTAAAAAGCCTGAAATATTGGGAAACGACGAGCTCAATTATTACAGACAAAGTCACCCAATTTAGCACTCCTGAAAGTATTTATCAGCACATAGTGGATACTCTTTCCTATTCCTACGAAACAGCTGAGCAAGCAGATGCAGTGGCACGCCTAGGAGCCATAACCGCATTTGAACAGCCATCAAGTGCTGTCTGCCAGGAATTCACCGACACCTTTGTTGCGCTTAGCCGAGCAGCCACTATCCCAGCCCGCCGCCTGACTGGCTATGCTTACACACAAAATACCCAGCTGCGCCCCCTCAACCTAACTGGGGACATTCTCCACGCTTGGCCAGAATTTTTTAATCCTGAGCTGGGTTACTGGCAACCAGTTGACCCCACCTGGCAAGACACAACCGGTGGAGTTGACTACTTTCATCAGTTTGATCTCAGTCACATTGTTTTTGCTATAAACGGCACATCCAGCACCATGCCCGCTCCTGCTGGGGCGTACAATCTGGCTGCTGGGGATAGTAAAGATGTAGAAGTAGAGTTTGAGCAAAACTTTCCCGTAGTAAAGCCAGAACTAGAAGTCACTTTTGGACCAGCTATACTTGGTGGTGTACAAGTCCCAGGATCATATACCTTACGGTTGACTAACAAAACTGGCCAAGCATGGTACGATATAGATACTCTAATTGAAACTAGTGATACTGCTATTCAAATTCAGTATCAGCCACTCAACTACAAAGCGATTTTGCCGTACCAAACAGTGGAAATCCCAGTACAGCTGAGTACTACCAATTGGAATATTGTACGAAAAGCAGCAGCTGTAATTACAGTAACAGTACCAGATGTGGGTACAGTCTATGAGTCAAAGCAAGAACTCACCGCCAGAAATAAAGTCCTCGCGCCGTTCAAAGACCCGAACGTCATCTTTGGCGTGGTCAGCAGTCTTGTCATCGTTGCCCTTGGAGCCGGGAGTATACTGGTTTTTAGACGAAAACGGTAAAGTTTTATACGTTGGTAAAGCAAAAAATCTTAAGCGCCGCGTCACTTCGTATTCGTATACCAAAAAACTTTCTAATCGCATCCATCAGCTGGTTACAACCGCCACAGAAGTAAAGTTTAAGATTCTTGAAAGTGAGCTAGAGGCATTACTGGTGGAAGCAGAGTTAATTCGTACCTATTTACCTCAATACAATGTTGCCTTAAAAGATGATAAGAGTGCTCTCTACATTCACATCACCAAAGAAAAGTTTCCTCGAGTAGAAATGGTTCGTAAAAAAGAAATTATCTCCTACCATCTTCCAGGTACTGTCATTGGCCCCTTTCCAAGTGCCTATAAAGTACGAGAAGTACTTCAGATAGCGCGGAGTATTTTTTGTTGGTGTAACAATCCCGCTTTAGCACAGAAAAGTGAAGTAAAAAAACCTTGTTTTTATTATCATATTCGGCTGTGCTCTGGGGCATGTGTTGAAAAAATCGCTCCTGCAGAGTACAACGAGAATATCCAGGCACTGATACTGTTTTTGCGTGGAAAAACCAAAGAAGTTTTGGATGAACTCAAACAAGATATGTTGGACTTTTCGGAGCACGAGCAGTACGAAAAAGCGGCCGCTGTCCGTAATCAAATTACCGTAATCAAAGAAGTAACAAGTAAACGGTATAAACTAAAACCAGATCTTGTCTCTTCGGTGTCACTTTCCAGTAATGAAGTGGAAGATCAGCTTATTTATTTACGAAAACTACTGCACACCTATCAAGCAGTACCAGCAAGTTACGAGCTCAAACGTATTGAAACCTACGATGTCAGCAACATCGGTGGCCAGCAAGCAGCGGTAGCGATGGTCACTACCATCAATGGCGAGATGGAAAGTAGCGAGTACCGACTCTTTAACATCAAGACCCTCAACACCCCCAATGACTATCAGATGATGAAAGAAGCATTGCTGCGCAGACAAAACCACGCTGAGTGGGGAAAACCCAATCTCGTGATAATTGATGGGGGCAAGGGGCAGCTACGTGCAGCACTCTCTGTCTGGCAGTGGCAGTGTCCAGTCATTAGTATTGCCAAAGATCCTGATAGGATCATCATCCCCCACATTCACTGGACTACCAAACTCGACCAAGATGTCAGTAAGCTCGAAAAACTGCAGTATCACATCATCAAACTACCCGAAACGCACCCTGCACTCAGGCTGGTGCAAAAGGGCAGAGACGAAGCACATCGGTTTTCCAAAAAGCAGTTTACCAACCGTAAACTGAAGGCAATGTTTGAGTAGCCGTAGTAGGTGTCTGAACACTCAAAACGGTATATACTAAACGTATGTTTCTTCCGATTATCCGCACCGCACTCGTTTTACTCCTCCTGGCCTGGCTCTTACCCACAGTAGGTATTCTAGATTGGGTGACACTACTTATTGCTAGTGTCGTCATCACCATATTATTTAGCCTAATCAGACCACTCCTCAATCTACTACTGTTGCCAATAAACATTGTGACACTCGGATTTTTCTCGACCATCATCAACACACTCTTGCTGTATACTGCGCTCTACTTAGTCCCTGGATTTACCATAACGCCGATGATTATTTTCGGAATGTACCTGAATCAATTTTTTTCTATCATGCTCATTTCGTTTGCGATTGGGTGTTTGATGTCCATTGTCAAAAAACTCATCTAAGAGAGTATAATACACACGTATGAAACATTTTCTGACTACTCTCTTCCTGGCACTGTTTATTGTTGCCACTGCCATGAGTCCAAACAGCTCCTACGGGCAGTTGGTTTTGGCACAAACAAGGACGGAGATTGCTCAAACAACTAGAGTCCCCGCAGTCACCCCAATACCTTCACCCACCACAATCCAAGGTGAAGTACTATTGGAAGCCACCACAGGCGCAGATGCCACTATGAGTGCCGCCGCAGCCACACCATCTGCGCAAGTCGAACAAATTATTCAGGAAAAAAAAGATAAGGATATTACCGAAAGTGGCGGAAAACAAAAAAGCCGACTCGCCCAATATTTAGACGACAATCCACCAGAAGCGCTCTCTTGGAATAACTTTATTCAACATGCCATTCGGTATTCAGTTAATGAAGGAGTACCTGCAAACACCATTGTTCTCGTGTTACTCTTTCCCTTAATTGCCGCATTAATTGCTGCATCTCGGCATATTATTGGATTACGTGGATTTGGTATTTATATTCCTGCCGTACTTTCTGTTGCACTCGTTTCCACAGGAATTGCAGAGGGCACCATTATTTTCCTTGCCATTGTGGTAACCGCGATTGTGGCTGGTAGATTTATCAAAAAAACTAAACTCTCGTATTTACCTCGGGCAGGCTTGCTGCTGTGGATGGTTTCACTGGGTATTTTGGGCACACTGTTTATTGCGCCCGTCTTGGGTCTGACGAGCTTAATGAGCGTCAATATCTTCCCAATCTTAATTTTAGTGCTCTTATCAGAAAACTTTTTGGATGCCCAAACCCGTAGCAAACAAAGCGAAGCCATTGCACTGACTGTAGAAACGATTGCGCTTGCCGCTATTTCTGGACTCATTTTGAAGTGGGAACCAATGCAGAAACTGGCATTAAGTGAGCCAGAACTCTTAATTATCTGTGTAGCCCTGTTTAACTTTGTGATAGGTAAATTTACAGGGCTCCGCCTTACCGAGCGGTTACGATTTAGAAATATAATCGAAGAATAAAAATACTACCATGCCAGTAAAACCAGCACACATTCTCGGTATGAATGCCCGATACCGCTATACAAAGATGAATCCTGCGAGTGCACGACAGTACGGTTTTTCCAAATTAAAAACTAAAGAACTGTTATACAAACATTCCATCCCTACCGCACAGGTATACTTTATTTTCAAGAACTCTAAAGACCTAGAAACAGTCAATTGGGCAACCCTTCCAACACCATTCGTCATTAAACCAGCCAGTGGGAGTGCTGGCAAAGGTGTTTGGATCGTTAAGAAGAAAACACCAGACAAGTTAGAGTGGTTTAATCAAGATGACGAAGTACTCACGGAAGACGACTTTAACTTACATGTGCATAACATCTTGGATGGAGAGTTCAGCACCTGGGGGACAGAGCATCAAGCTATTGTGGAAGAAATGATTGTGGCACACCCTAGTATTGCCAAGTATGCGTATCAGGGCACACCAGACATTCGTGTTATTGTCTTTAACAGTGTCCCAGTTATGGCTATGACCAGACTACCCACTCAAGAGTCACAGGGTAAAGCCAACTTAGACAAAGGAGCAATTGGCCTCGGGATTGATATCGCTACAGGTATTACAACCTACGGTTTGCGAGGGAAATCAGAGATGATCTCACATTTTCCCAACTCCAAAAAAAAGGTGAATGGTATTTTAATCCCGATGTGGAATCAAGCTCTTGAAATTGCTGTGCGTGCTGCCAATGCTGCTGAGTATATGTTTATGGGCGCAGATATGTTCATTCATGCAGAAAAAGGCCCCATGATCGTGGAGCTAAATGGCTTCCCAGGGCTCTCCATTCAGTTGGCCAATCATGCTGGTCTCAAGCAACGACTTGATCGAGTAGAAGATCTAGAGGTACGCAATCCGCAACATGGCGTAAAAATTGCTCAAGCACTGTTTGCAGAAAGTTTTGCAGATAAAATAAAAGCAGAGGAAGGGTTGCAAATCATTCCGATAAACCCAACCATAACGCTCTATGATGATAAAAAGTCCAGCCATCATGTTCAAGCAATAGTCAATACCGGCCGATTTCGCTCCGTAATTAGTGAAGTACTAGCACATGAAGTCGGACTTGTTGACCTAGAGGATCTCCTTTGGAGGCAACAAGAAGGAATTGAAGGAAAAGTACCCGTTGTGGAAGTTGTCTTTAAGCTGAAAAATCGCACTATAAAAACAAGTATGGTTGTCAGTAAACGACTCAACAGGACAAGTCATAAAATGGAGATCGGCAAAAAAGACTTGGCTGGTTTTTTAATTGGAGAAGAATCATGAGCTGGTTAAAAAAACTGACCCCAACAAACCTTCTTGAAGAACGGCAAAAGTTTTTTTCTGATTTTACATATAACCCACAATTTACCTACGAAGAAGCTATCGAAGAGACATTATTAACAAAATATAATGTTCCACAGCCGGCATACTTAAACTTAGCCCAGGAGATTCTCGATAAAGCGTATTTTGGTAGAAATGAAGCAGATCTCATTCTGCATGATGGAAAGCTGCTCACAGAGAGTGAAGTTACGGAAAAAGTATATACGTTTCTAAAAATGCACAACCTAGAAGATCGCTTCTCAATTATTTGGTCTAATACTTTTGTTGCAAGAGCTACTATAAGTACAGATACTATCAAACTGCGCTCCACTTCAGAGTATCGTCAAAAAAGTGTCATTGGAATGATATATCACGAAGTTGGCACTCACGCGTTACGAAGAGTAAACTACGAGCAGCAGCCATGGTATAAAAGAAAAAGTCAATATAACATACTGAATAATTACTTAAAAACTGAAGAAGGTTTAGCAGCGCTGCATAGTCTATTGCCTCAAGATATTCAACTTGCATACTCAATTGCGATCAGATACCTCGCAACCAACTATGCACTCTCTCATTCTTTTGCTGAATTATGGCACTATTTAAAAGGGTATATTTCAGATCTCGACCGCCTTTGGATGGTTACCTTTCGACAGAAAAGAGGTCTCGAAGACACATCTCTTCCAGGTGGGTACTCAAAAGACTTAGTGTATTTTGAAGGTTTTGTGGATACCTGGAAGTGGCTCAAAGCACATGATTTTAATCCTGAATTATTATACTTGGGCAAGATTGCACTTGAAGATATCCCAGAAATTATTGATAAATCAGCACCTATTAAAATTCTTCCAAGCTTTTATACGGTTGATCCAGAAAAATACAAAAAAAATATTGAAAAAATCGGTGAAATTAATATGATTAACCAATTATAGAAACATATATGCTCCAACAAAACTCACCCCTAAACCTTACAGACCTCTCTCTCTCACGCCCCACAAAAATCGAATGGATCTTTGCCAACCCCACTTCAGAGTGGCAGACAGAGATTAAGAGTAAATCCATCAGAAAATTAGCAACAGATTTAGATCAAATACTCAGCAGTTCAACCATAACTATTGAGCTACTTCCACTGACTGCAGAATTGTATACTGATTGGCTGCAGTACTACTCAGAAAAGATGATTGAACAAGGACACGATGTTATCGCAAAATTTGAATGGTACACGAGCCGCTCACAGGAGGAACGGACACTCTTCCTAAACAGATTTTACCAAGCAGGGAAAATCGTTGGCGCTACTATTACTTCAATCACCAAAGACAACGTTCATACACAACATTTTAAGGCCAGCGAACGGTTGGATATCTCAAATCATAAGAATTCATCATTGGGCACCATCATTGATCTAGTATTTATCAAAACAGCAGTAGAAAACAAAGCCAAAATTATTTCTTCAAGTACCTCTAGAAATAGCTTTGGCTACTTCAATACCATTGGATACTTGGGTTTTAAATTAAAGCTCGGGTACCAGCCATCTTTGCCTGCAAACGCTGAGTACGAACCAACAATGCCTGTATCACCAGATAAACTCTGTATTTCATTTTGTACTTCAAGTAATCTACAGTCTACACATAAACTCAAGTGTGTCATTTATAATCAGGGGTTGCTCACTACAGAAACTAAAGAACTCCTAGATAGGCTTTCCTATGAATATGCAGTTACCCAATAATAGTCCTAGATTGGTTTATGAAAACTATACAAAAAACTTCACGTTGCTGCCTAAATATGAACAGTTTCATTTAATTTCAAGACTATTTTTAGTCAAAAATGACCCCTGGGCAGGACAGCAAATTCAAGTACTAGCTGACAAACTACGCGCGGTACCCAAGCAAGCAGCTTGGGATATTTTGCAAGAATATTTAACAAATATAGCTCCTATAAACAATCAGATAGAAAGAGCACAATACCTAGCGAAATATCCAGATATTCGCCCCATTGCACGGTACTTATTTACTATTTTCTTTGGCAAAAAACTATTTAATCTGGATTTTAGTTCATTCTTTACATTTTCAAAAACAGAAGTTGCGCATTTACAAGATGAACTATTAAAAGACGAAGCAGCCGTAAAGGAATTAACTGCTTTTACTATAAACTTCATACTTTTATCTACCCATTACTTTGCAAAAAACGCTGACAGCACTATCACTATTGATCTCTATGAATTATCAAAACGCTTATATACCCCTGACAAATCAGCAGGAGAACTAGAATCATGGATCTATTATCTTACGCACTTGATTATTGGTGATTCTTTATTCTATGTCGTACCACTTTCTCAACAAAAGGAAAAATTGTACACGGAAATACTGCAGGCCATTGAGTCGAAAGTTTCACAAAATTATATGTGGGTACATTTAGACTGTAAACTTGAATTTTTGGTTTGTTGCCAGTTACACAGCTACCATTCCTATTTAGAACCAATTATTCATTCAGAAGCAAACTGTTCTTTAAGTAAGAACGGGAACTTCGTGGTAGATACCCATAACCTACATCCACAACTCCACAGGGTAGAGTTCGCAACCTCCGAGCATCGAAATGCACTCTATTTGATAAGTACCTATACAAGCAGTATCAAGAACTCGTAGCCATATCGTAAAAGATCTCAGCAAGTTTCTCTTTGAGAGTCACAAACTCCTCACTATCTTTGTTTGGCAAAAGTCCCAGCCTTGAATTCATCTCGATGATTTTTGGGCCTTGCGGTGTAAAGGCAAAATCAATGCCATAAAACGAGTGTCCATAGGCGCCCATTGTCGAGTGAATTTTCTTGCAAATTTCTTGAGCAGCTTGAGGGACATCAGCAGGTTTGACCATAGCAAACCGACCACCCCGTGCCACATTGGCCAAGTAACTTCCTTGCGGTGGTGTTCTCACATACGAATAATGGATCTCACCATCCACCAATGCCACTCTGAAATCATGCAGACCTTCTACAATATGCGGAATTCCAGGCGAAGAATCTAAAAATTCTTGAACGAGCACCGGGTAAACATACTCATTTTTCAAAAGATTTTCTTGTAAATCAATATATACACCCTGACCCTCTTCGCCATCGACAGGTTTAATGACCGCCAATTTTGTTGAAACTTTAGCTAGAATTGGCTGAAGCTCTGCTTGCTCATGCACCAAGTATGTGGCAGGGCAGTACTCACGAAACAGCTGATACATCTTCCATTTATCAGTACATACGTCATTGATAAATGCAGCGTTAAAAACCTTTGAGAATTGATCTGAGACAAACTCTCCTTTATCAAAAATGACATCAGCAGTCACTTCACCAGCAGCAACCAATTGACGGTCATTCGTAAACTGCCAGGATTGAGAGAACTTGCCATTGCCACTGTATGTTTGTTGCCCCCGAACAATATAAAAATCCATGCCTTGCTCTAGTACTTGATTACGCAGTTCAAAATATGATTGCAAATAATCCTCTTTGCTTAAAGGATAATCAGTGATCTTTGGTAGTTTTAAAAAAGTTGCAACTTTTTTCATAAGAACCTCTCTACGGTACTATCTGCAAGAATTATAACACTGACGATTCATTTTAAGGGTATAATACAGATCAAACAGATGAACAAAAAAAAGAAAAAAGTCGCTCTTGGCATGAGTGGTGGTGTGGATTCTTCAGTCTGTGCCCACCTCCTCGTTGAACAGGGATATGACGTCACTGGCGTCTACCTTGAATGTTGGCGTGCTCCAGGCTGCAGGAGTGCAGAAGATCGAGCCGATGCACTAAAAGTTGCCTTGGCACTGGGTATCCCATTTCAAGTTTTGGACTTCAAGGATGCCTATAAAAACGAAGTCGTTGAGTATTTTTTTACAGAATACGAAGCCGGAAGAACCCCCAATCCAGATGTACTTTGCAATAAAGAAATCAAGTTTGGCCTTTTTTATGACTGGGCGATGAGCCAAGGTTTTGCTGCCATTGCTACTGGCCATTATGCCAACATACAAGAGAAATCTCTGACTATTCCCAAAGACACCCATAAAGATCAAACCTATTTTTTGTACCTCATGAGCGCTGAGCAACTTGAGCACGTTATTTTTCCGCTTGCCAACTACACAAAACCAGAGGTGCGTATCGAAGCAGAGAAGCGAGGACTTCATGTAGCCGCTAAAAAAGACTCTGTGGGTATTTGTTTTATCGGTGATATCAATGTACATCAGTTTTTGGAGGACAGACTGGGCAAAAACCCTGGTGAAGTGGTGGATGTCAAAGGCAACGTGATTGGCCAGCACCAAGGGTTGTGGTTTTATACCGTTGGCCAACGCCATGGGTTTACGGTCAGCAAAAAAAGCCTCGTGATTGGGGCAGATGGGGAGCCATTTGAAAAAGAAAATATCCCTCCCTTCTATGTCATAAAAAAAATACCAGAGAAAAATCAACTGATGGTAGGTTTTGGTGCACAAACATACTTGGAGCAGTTTGCAGTTCGTGAGCTGCACTGGATAGGCGATGCTCCCAAAGAGCAGCATCTACGTATTAGAATCCGCCATACCGGCAAGCTTATCCCAGGAAAACTTACGATCTCAGCAGCAGCTGACAGCAAACAGGCAGGCATCGTCACACTTGCCGAGCCCACCCAAGGAATTGCGGAGGGACAATCAGCGGTTTTTTATGAGCAAGTAGGTGATGCTACTATCTGTTTGGGTGGCGCTGTGATCGCCTAAAAGCGCCTCTATTTTGGGCTTGACCTTTCAATATACTGAGTGGTATACTTCAGTTCTCTTAATACAGATCAAGTCCTTTTACAGGAAACTAATCTTTCAATTTAGCATAAGTATATAAATCAACCAGAACACAATTCGAGTTTTGGTTATTTATGTGTTCTTTAACAAGTAAATAGATGACTGAAATAAACATGATGGTAAGACCTGTTTGTAAAAAACAACGGATTTTACCAATCGTGATTTTTTCATAATTAGTGAATATCCGTTAATTCTTTACAATAAATCAAATAAATGAGCAATCAAATTTTTTTTTGAGAGTTTGATCCTGGCTCAGGATGAACGCTGGCGGTGTGCCTTAGGCATGCAAGTCGAACGGTCCGCAAGGACAGTGGCAGACGGGTGAGTAACACGTAGGAATCTACCTCGTAGTGGGGAATAGCTCGCCGAAAGGCGGGGTAATACCGCATACGCCCTCCGGGGGAACGACGCAAGTCGCTATGAGAGGAGCCTGCGAACTATCAGCTTGTTGGTGGGGTAATGGCCTACCAAGGCTACGACGGTTAGCCGATGTGAGAGCATGATCGGCCACAAGGTTACTGAGACACGGAACCTACACCTACGGGTGGCAGCAACCGGGAATTTTGCGCAATGGGCGAAAGCCTGACGCAGCGACACCGCGTGCGGGATGAAGTACTTAGGTATGTAAACCGCTGTGGCGGGGGATGAATTTTGACAGTACCCCGCTAGAAAGCACTAGCTAACTACGTGCCAGAAGCTTCGGTAATACGTAGAGTGCGAGCGTTATCCGGATTTATTGGGCGTAAAGGGTCAGTCGGCGTTCTTTTAAGTTTCTTGTTTAAGCCTGAGGCTCAACTTCAGAAAAGCAAGAAAAACTGGGAGAATAGAGTCTGTTCGAGGAAACTAGAATTCTTGGTGGAGGGGTGAAATCCGTAGATATCAAGAGGAATACCGCGCGCGAAGGCAGGTTTCTAGGACAGTACTGACGCTCAGAGACGAAAGCTTGGGTAGCAAATGGGATTAGAGACCCCAGTAGTCCAAGCCGTAAACATTCCTTGCTAGCTGTTCCCATTTTTATGGGAGTGGCGTAAGCTAACGCGTTAAGCAAGGCGCCTGGGGAGTACGGCCGCAAGGCTAAAACTCAAAGGAATTGACGGGGGAGCGCACAACCGGTGGAGCATGTGGTTTAATTCGATACGAAGCGAAAAACCTCACCCAGACTTGATATGTATCTGCACGTTCTAGGAAACTAGAATTTCTTCGAGAGTGATACACAGGTGATGCATGGCTGTCGTCAGCTCGTGTCGTGAGACGTCCACTTAAGTGTGGTAACGAGCGCAACCCTTATCGTATGTTATACGTGTCATACGAGACTGCCCCTGTTTCTACAGGGGAGGAAGGAGAGGATGACGTCAAGTCAGCACGTCCCTTACGTCTGGGGCTACACACATCCTACAATGGAGCCGACAACAGGTCGCGACGGGGTAACCCTGAGCCAATCCTAAAAACGGCCCCTCAGTTCAGATTGAGGGCTGAAATTCGCCCTCATGAAGCCGGAATCGGTAGTAATCGCAAATCAGCAGGTTGCGGTGAATACGTTCTCGCTCCTTGTACACACTGCCCGTCAAGCCAGCAAAGTCAGCAACACCCGAAGGGGGTGACCGTAACTCGCAAGAGAGCGGCCCCACTACGGTGAGGTTGGCGATGAAGACTAAGTCGTAACAAGGTATCCGTACTGGAAGGTGCGGATGGATCACCTCCTTTCTAAGGAGGAAGGTAAGAGGACCTCACGCCTCTTCTCCACGTAAACGCAAGTTTACAAAAACCTTCAAACCCTCTGGACATTGTGCCGAGGTCAGCGTTCTTACCATCATGTTTGTTTCAGCATCATTTACTTACTACATCAAAAAATACATTTTTCTAACCACCCACAAGGTGGTTTTTTTGAGTGCTATACTATCACTATATGTCTCAACAAGAACAGTACACCTACTCCCAAGCCCTTGATACAAACCACTGGTCAGCTACCAATACTGAAACCCAATCAAAATCAGAGAAACAACGTTTTACTGGAGTACGAAAGATTCTGTACGCTGGTCTAGTAGCGTTTATGGGTTTTACACCTGGTACACTCGAAGCCCAGCCAGTACAGGCAGCACATGCTGATCAGACTCATACTACTGAGCAGACAGCTCCACAACCTGATGAACCTGAAGAGGTCGCAACGACTACACCACAACTTATCTGGCCAGGCATCAATGATGGTGGTCATATAAATATTCAAGAAGCAGTTGGACATTTGGCAACGATTGTCGAAGCTGAACGAGCAAAATCTACTAGAGATGGAGTGGAGGGGAGCTCAAAGCAAGCTGAAGCCATCCAAACACTCGCACAAAAAATATACGATCAGGCATATACCTCCACCAATCTAGTACGAGTTACTAGTGAGGGACTACCAGTCATGTTCGCCGCTGGGCAGTTACTCAGTAGCATGGGCGAAGATGCCGATCGAAAATCTGAAAACCAAGCAATAACCAGATCTGTTCTGGCAAAGTACTTATCTGAAAAAGGTACCACAGCACCTCAAACTATAGATCCAGAAAATATCGTGAAACTAGCAGCTGTGTTGCTTGCTCTAGATACTGAACAACCACTCACTTTGCAGGATGGGACTATCTTAACTGATACCGAGCAGCTTACTCCTCAAATTATCGAGCAAATCTTTGGTGAGAGTAGTAAAGGTATGCTGTCAAACTTCACCATTGGTCCAAATCCAGATGCTCAAGATACAACTATTTTCATTACCTATTCTCCACAAGCTCAGTAGTTCTTGTTTGGCTGACTGATAACTCACTCACACTACATCTAAGCATATCATGTTTTGCGCCCTACACCAATATATATCACAACATATCATAATTAGCAGACTGAGTGGTTTTCTGCTAATTTGACTCTTCACAAAACATTTCCAACTTTGTAGAATAAGACCTATCATTACTTGATCTTTATCAGAAAGATATTGATATATGGATTTAAATAAACTAACCACCAAGTCTGCGGAGAGTTTGCAGGGTGCGCTCGAGTTGGCCAATCAATTACAACACTCAGAAATACACCCACTCCATCTAGCACTGGTACTTATACAGCAGCCCGGCGGCATCGTCGCCTCACTCTTACAAAAGTTAGAAAAAGATGCTACTCCGATCGTCACCTCACTAAAAGAGGCACTCGCTAAACTGCCCACTACAAGTGGTTCTTCTCAACCCATCGTATCAGTTGGACTCAGAAGCGTTCTAGATGAAGCTGGCAAAGCTGCTGAAAAAATGGGAGATGACTACATCAGCACTGAGCATTTGTTCTTGGGGCTGCTTGCCACCACACAATTAAAAAATCTTATTGATCTAGATGAAAAAGCTGTTATAGACGTGCTTACTAAGGTCAGAGGCACCCAAAAAGTGACTGATCGTGACCCTGAGGGTAAATACCAAGCACTAGAAAAATATACTATTGATTTTACCCAGCTCGCCCGACAGGGCAAGGTCGACCCTGTCATCGGACGTGATGAAGAAATCCGCCGTGTAATGCAGATTTTGTCTCGGCGCACCAAAAATAATCCGGTGCTTGTGGGAGAGCCAGGAACAGGAAAAACAGCAATTGTAGAGGGACTAGCTCGTAAGATTATTGAAAATGATGTGCCAGATCCACTCCGCAACAAACAACTCTTATCACTTGATATGGGGGCTCTTATTGCCGGAGCCAAGTACCGTGGTGAGTTTGAAGATCGTCTCAAAGCGGTTATTAAAGAGATTGAGTCTGCTGATGGGGCAATTATTTTGTTTATTGATGAACTGCATACGATTGTGGGAGCTGGAGCACAGGAAGGTTCGACCGATGCAGGCAACTTACTCAAACCAGCCCTGGCTCGCGGCACTCTGCGCACGATTGGCGCAACGACGCTGCGTGAGTATCGCAAATATGTAGAAAAAGATGCAGCTTTAGAACGTCGCTTCCAACCAGTGATGGTGGAAGAACCCTCAGCCGAAGACGCAATCTCTATTTTGCGTGGTATCAAGGAAAAATATGAGGCTCACCATGGAGTACGAATCACAGATACAGCCATTGTGGCTGCTGTCAATCTCTCAAAGCGTTATATTCCTGACCGTTTTTTACCAGACAAAGCTATTGATTTGATGGATGAAGCAGCTTCTGTTTTAAAGATTGAGATCGATAGCAAACCTACAGAACTTGATCAACTCCAACGCAAAGTGCGTCAGCTCGAAATTGAGCGGGAAGCATTAAAAAAAGAAAAAGATGAGGCGTCGAAAGTCCGCCTTGCAACAATCGAAAAACAACTAGCCGAACTCCAAGAAGAGTATAACCGTTTGGAAATGCACTGGAAAAATGAAAAAGAGGTGATTGATACGCTAAAAGATGGTAGTAAGCAACTCGATACGTTGCGCGAACAAGCAGCACAGGCCGAGCGCAACTATGATCTGCAAAAAGCAGCTGAGATTAGATACGGTCAGATTCCTGCACTTGAGCAAAAAATTAAGGCAGCACAAAAGAAGCTCAATGAAGTTCAGAAAAACCACCAAATCCTGAAGGAAGAGGTGACAGAAGAAGACATCGCCAAAGTGGTAGCACGCTGGACAGGTATTCCTGTCCAAAAAATGCTGCGCACCGAGACAGAACGCTTGCTGCAGATGGAAAAAGAACTCCAAAAGCGTGTCATTGGCCAAGAAGCTGCTATCAAGTCCGTAGCCAATGCTGTCCGCCGCTCTCGAGCGGGTATCTCTGAACCAAATCGTCCGATTGGTTCTTTTATCTTCCTTGGGCCTACTGGCGTGGGGAAAACTGAACTGGCTAAAGCGGTAGCAGAGTTTATGTTCAATGACGAAAATCAGCTCATCAGGATCGATATGAGCGAGTATATGGAACAACACGCTGTGGCACGATTAATCGGGCCACCACCGGGGTATGTAGGATATGAAGAGGGGGGACAACTAACCGAAGCCGTCCGACGTCACCCCTACACAGTTGTACTCTTTGATGAGATAGAGAAAGCTCATCCAGAGGTTTTTAATGTTTTGTTACAAGTACTTGATGATGGCCGTTTAACTGACAACCGCGGTCGCACTGTCAACTTTACCAATACCATTATTATTATGACTTCCAATTTGGGTAGCAAAGCCATCGCTGACCATCAAGGTGATCGAGCCTTCCAAGAGCAAGCTGTCAATGAAGCACTCCACAGCCACTTTAAACCAGAGTTTTTAAATAGAATTGATGACATCATTATCTTCCAGCCTCTCAGTGAAAAAGAGATCGAACAAATCGTCCAGATTCAGTTAGATCGCGCTCAGGCTCGACTGAAAGATAAGAAGATAACGCTTGTAAGTACCAAAGAAGCACTCAAGTCTCTTGCTGAGGCAGGATACGATCCTGTGTTTGGAGCACGCCCACTGAAGCGGCTGATTCAAACTTCCATTCTTGACCCATTGGCACTTACTTTAATTAATGGGGAGATTGAGCCTGGAGATACTGTTACGGTGCAGCACACCAATGGACAAATAGTGCTTACGAAATGAGTAGCCACATAACTATACTAGATATTTTTTGCTGCAACTTCATGATACAATACTTATTCGTCAAGGGTGTATAGCTCAGATGGTTAGAGCGCAGTCCTGATAAGACTGAGGTCCTACGTTCGATTCGTAGTACACCCACCACTGCCCGCCAATATCATGCCATATTCACCTGAACAATCAGTAACTGATCGAATTAGTGCCGTAAGCGGACTGCTTGGTCGTGCCCAAAGTGCGTTAGGTATTGGACCCGAGCAGCATGCTGCTGTGGACTCGATTGTTGCAGGATTATTACGAGATTTAGTTGGTGTCTTACCCCCTGAACTTGCCCATACCATACTAACTCAAATGCACCAAAATACTGAGTCTGTAGCTACGGCAGGGATACTACACAGCCCCGAGGCTCGTCAAACTAACAAACCAGACATCAGTATATTTTCACCCATCACTAACTCTCAGCTGTATATAAAAATTGGTCTTATGCTGATTCATCCAAATGGAACTGAATATACTAAAGGTAGTATTGCTCGTATCCAAAAACTACTACAGTTGCTTGACGAACAGTTCCCAATCTCCTCCCTAGAGGGACACTTTACAAAAGGGTTTGTGCAGTTGGTCTGTACTGCAAATTCACATGCTCAATTTAACTCCATGCTTTTAGAACGCGGCTGGAAACCTAAACAGTGTGGGAAAAAGACTTTTGCGCTTTTACAGACTGCACTGCGTAGTCTCGCAACTTTCCAAACTGATCATATGGATTAAACACTTCAGACACTTTGCTTATTTCACCAGGCAACAAAAGAGCCTAGCAAGTATGTACTAGGCTCTTTGCGTATTGTTGACTACTGTTAGTTGCTCCAGCAGTTTACATAGTTAGAAACTGCTTCAAACTCTCCGTCACCACCCAGTGCACTAGGATTGCCACTTGGATGCTCAGCTGACTTTGGATTGAGATTTATTGCAGAAAGAATCGGCGTTGCTTTGGAAAAGTTTGGAACACCATTTTCGATCACAACATCGCGAACATACCCAATATTGCCACGATACCAAGCCTGATGGAGAACTTTACCATTGGGATCTACATAGTCACTCTGACCTTGAATCTTGCCACTACCTGGGAGTGCAGTCGGATTACCTGTGGGGTTAAGATCTGCTGCTTGGACATACTTGCCGTCAGACTCTTCTACCTTTTTGCCATTTACAAATTTGTCCCATAAATCATTGTTTACGTAGGTCTTATTATCTCTAATCAGGGTCTCATTGTAGCGAATGTACTGTGCACCATCTTTTTCCATAATGGTTGGAGCCATGTTATAGCCACTAATATTTCCTCCTGTAGGAATATTTTGTGTTTTACCAAAATCATAGTCTTCCCAGTTGTAACGGGCTTCCACTGTCCAATCGATTTTACCTTTATAGGTTGGGACACGTTTTACGTAAAATCTGTTATCCCGTACTAAGTATTGCAGAAATGTACCTGTCAAAGGATTGACATGTGCGTGATACGCTTGGATAGCACCTTCTCCTGGTAAGGCATTTTTATTTTGGCGTAGATCAATCACTTTACGAAACGCTGCTGCTTTAGACCACTGTGGCTTGCCATCTGTACCTATCATTACTTCACGAGCCCAACCTTGACCACCACGGATGTAAAATTGGGTAATAATGGATTCTTTACAAGCCATAGCGTTGGCTGTGCTACCATCATCGCCGCCATCCCGATAGGTGGGTTTTTTAGGTTTACTTGTGTCACTATCTCCACCGCCACCTCCTGAACTTGGCTTATCAGTACCCATACCACCTTGTATGACTGTCGTGGTTGGTTTTGCTGGATCAGAAGTTTGTGTAGTGGTGGTCTGCTGTGTTACGCCAGTATTACCCGAAGTTTGGGTGGTTGTGGTTTCTGCAGGAGGACGTTGGTCTGGTCTAGTGGCACTATTAGGCAGTGGATTTGACTGCGGCGGAGGATTAGCTGGCTGCGGCGCAATTGGCACGTATACCGTGTTGTTCTGCGGTGGAGGATTAGCTGGCTGCGGCGCAATTGGCACGTATACCGTGTTGTTCTGCGGTGGAGGATTAGCTTGCTGCGGCGCAATTGGCACGTATACCGTGTTGTTCTGCGGTGGAGTAATTGGCGCAGATGATTCTTGAGGCACAACCCCAGCCTTATTTATACCATCACGACGAGCTCTCTCTTGATATGCACCAGTTTGTACATCACCACTCCAGCCACTGTATGCTTGCGATGCAAGATCGGTACTTTTTGAAGTTGCACTCTTTGAGGCCATCAGCACTCCCAAAGAAACAATCGTTAACCCAAGTACACTAAATACTCCAATAACTGCTTTAAACTTTGTTGACTTCGGTTTTTTTGGTGTTTTGTACATATTTTATAAATGTACCATGTATTGTAAGAACGGTGCAAGAGTTCATTATTTAGAGCCACAGACTCATTTATATACTTGCAATTTAGCAGACTACTAGCTAGAATGCTAACCTATGACAGATACAACTGATACAAAGCCAGAAGAGGCAGTCAAGCAAGAGCTTTCTCAGCCTGCTGAAGAGGTTCACGTTATCTCCCAGACGCCGCTCAAGAAGAGTAGTAAAGTACTTGCAAAAGGCAAGCAGCCTACGACGCAAATACTTCCCGTTATTCCTATACGAGAAGGGGTTCTATTCCCAAGCACTGAGTCTGTTCTCACTTTTGGGCGCAGTATCTCACGTAACGCCATAAAGGAATCTGCAAAAAGCAAAAAACTCATTGTCCTACTCACCCAGCGTAACCCAGATATTGAAGTTCCACAGCCAGCTGATCTATATGAAATTGGCACCCTAGCAATTGTTGAAAAAACGCTCCAGGTAGACAACAGTATCAATGCACTGGTGCGCGGGGTCGGACGTGTCAAAATTAATCACTTCATCTCAACTGGCTTGAAACTTAGTGCTGAAGTAACCGAGCTCGAGAACTCTCACGAAAAAGATGAAGAGATGGAAGCGTTGGTAAAACATCTGCAAAAAGAGTTTCGCAAAGCTGTCCATTTAGGTAAGCCTGTTGAGTTTCTGAACTTTATGAAACTGATGGGTGGTGTGACAAACGGCGAACTCGTTGATCAAATCGCCAGTACTCTCTCTATTAAAACAATAGAAAAACAAGAACTGCTTGAGCTGACCAGTGTAAAACTACGCGTTAAACGGGTGATTGAACATCTAGCTCATGAACTTAAAGTACTTGAAATCGAAAAAGATGTTGTCGCCAAAACTCAAGAAAAGTTTGATAAACATATGCGCGATAGTGTTTTGCGTGAGCGGTTGCGTACCATCAAAAAAGAGTTGGGAGAAGGCGAGGAAGACGATGATGAAATCGTTGATGAGTACTTCAAAAAACTACGACGAACAAAGTTTTTTGATGCTGAAACAACTCAAAAGGTGGAAAAGGAGATTAAACGACTCAGAGTAATGTCTCCCAATAACCCAGAAGCTGGGTATGTGCGAACCTGGCTTGATACCATTTTTGAACTCCCCTGGAACAAACGTGCTCAGGCAGATGTGACGTTGCAGAAAGCAAGTACGAGCTTAGAAGCGAATCACTATGGTTTAGAAGAAGTCAAAGATCGAATACTTGAGTATATTGCAGTTTTACTGCGCAAACAAAAACAATTAAAAACTACTCAGGTCAGCCTCCCAACTATTCTTTGTTTTGTCGGACCACCAGGTGTGGGAAAGACAAGTATTGGGCAATCAATTGCCAAGAGTTTGGGTCGCAAGTTCGTCAAAGTTTCACTCGGTGGCATCCATGACGAAGCAGAGATCCGAGGCCATCGCCGCACCTATGTCGGGGCAATGACCGGCAAGATTATGAGTGGTATTCGCCAGGCAAAATCTATGAATCCTGTCTTCATGCTTGATGAAGTTGATAAGATTGGTTCTGATTATCGAGGTGATCCCTCTGCAGCATTACTCGAAGCACTAGATCCCGAACAAAATAAAGGTTTTGTTGATCATTATTTAGATACTCCTTTTGATTTGTCGGAAGTGATCTTTATCACGACTGCTAATACGCTAGACACCATCCCCGGCCCGTTGCGAGATCGCTTAGAGATCATTAGTTACTCTGGCTACACGGAAGAAGAAAAGTTTCATATTGCTACTGAACACTTGATGGATAAAGTACTCAAGTCAAACGGTATGACAAAGAAATATATTGATCTTTCAGACGAAGTGGTGATGCACGTTATACGTAGATATACAAGCGAAGCAGGGGTGCGCTCACTTGAGCGGACCTTAAACAAACTAGCACGTAAAGCTGTGCGAGAGTTGATGGATAACCCTGGGACACAAAAAATCTCGATTACTCCAGATAAAGTACGCAAGTATCTTGGAGCAGAACCATTTGATGTAACACTAACAGAAGAAGCAGATCAAGTGGGCTTAGCCACAGGCTTAGCCTGGACTTCTGTGGGTGGCGATGTACTTTTTATAGAAGTTGCACTCACTCCTGGCAAAGGGCATATCCAGCTCACTGGCAAACTAGGTGATGTGATGAAAGAATCTGCACAAGCAGCACTGACCTTTGTGAAAGCCAATGCCAGTGAACTTGGGATCGATCCTAAAGTCTTGCAGAAAACAGATGTACATATTCACGTCCCAGAAGGTTCTGTGCCCAAAGATGGCCCTTCTGCAGGTGTCACTATTACCACTGCAATAGTCTCTGCTTTTACCAAAAGACCGGTCAAACGAACGGTGGCGATGACAGGTGAAGTCACACTGCGCGGCCGAGTCTTGAGGATTGGCGGACTAAAAGAGAAGAGTATTGCTGCACGTCGAGCTGGCAGTACTACGATTTTAATCCCCAAAGATAATGAGCGAGATTTAGAAAAAATTCCTGAGTCTGTCAAAAAAGATATAACCTACATACCAGTACAAAATGTTCGTGAGGTTTTGGCACAAGCATTGGTGTAGATCAGATCCAGAGAAAGAACGACTGTTTCATGGTACACTAAGTGTATGAAATGGTTTCGCCATATAGTTGGTATTGGTGTGGCAGCAGTAATCTTAAGCGGTTGTAGCTTTAATCCACTTGAATATAAAGCTAAATCTGGTCTGCAAATTATTACTGATTCTGACAAACCAAGTGCAGTTTTTATCAATGGACAGTATCTCAATAAAACTCCCCTCATCGAAAAGAATCTCAAACCAGGAACGTACAAAATACTAATCCAACCAGAAAATTCTGAGTATGTTTCGTATGAGACAGATATTACCTTGCGCACTGGTTTATTAACGGTTATCACCTGGAAACCAGACAAGCGCCCTGAGCTCAGCAGTGGAGTGATCCTGGAACTTGAGAAACTGAAAGATACAGCAAAGAGTGAAGTAAGTTTTAGCACTATTCCTGATAATGCAATTGTTACCTTTTCTAGTAAAAAAGAGTTTTCTCCTGTGGTTATTAGTGAAGCTCCCAGTGGCGTTCAAAGTTTTGAAGTTGCCCTTCCTTCGTATGAAACACAAAGTCATACTATTGATATTCAACCGGGCTATCGGACACACATCACCGTCAAGCTAGGCAAACTTCAAGCTGGAAATGCACAAGACATACAAGTTGCTCCTGATGTTCAAGCTAGTGAGAGCGCAAGTAGTTCAGCTATCGGCGGTGTGGCCAGAGATGCAACAGTGTCAGCAACACTCAGCGCCACACCTGCAGCGACTAGTAACACCATCACCATTTTAAAAACCAACTTTTACCAGGATGGCAAAGAAGTCCTTCGTGTCAGAGCCACGCCCGATAGTCGTGGTGTAGAGCAGGGGTTTGCGCCTGTTGGCACTCAGCATCAGTACTTGGGAGAACAGCGTAATGGATGGTATAAAATCAGTTTTAATGGAAGTGAAGGTTGGGTCAATGGCGCATACGCCAAACTTAATTAATACTGATGCTTAGCCTTGTTCAACTGATAATCACGTTTTTTTCTGGCTATGTAGTACTGCGATCTCTGCTGATCCGCTGGTATGCGTGGGAACTGCTCGCTGCTAGTTATATCGTTGGTGTCTTGCTGACAACTTGGTTGAACTTCCTCTGCTCACTGGCAGTAGGGTATACATTTGGCCTGCCGATGGCATGGGGAGTCAGTTTAGTCTTGAGTACTTGTAGTGCAATCGTGCTGCAACTAAAACAAACAACAATCGAACAGCCTCAGAAAACAACACCTATACTCCTAGATCGAGTCCAAACGTCACTGCTAGCACTCCTCAAACTGCCTCAGTTTTCTTCTTTTTCCACTAAGATTCAGACCAGTCTGGTAGCTTTGTTTGTCGTCAGTTGGACAGTGATCTTTGGAACGGTTTTTGCACACCACTCATTTGCACAAGGAGCAGATGGCTGGTATTCTGGCAGTAACACTTGGGGTGATCTTGCCCTACATAGCACCCTGATCTATCATTTTGCTGAGAGCTCTGCACCAGACCTAGAGTTTCCTATTTACCCTGAGGCCAAGTTAACCTATCCATTTTTGTTTGACTTTTATACCGCGACCCTGCTGCGAACAGGTATGCCCATCCAACAAGCACTACAAGTGACAAGTACACTCACCGCCGTAGCGGTACTGATACTTTGCTTTTCAGCACTATTCAGACTAACCCAATCAACTTGGATTGCGATTAGTGGAGCAACTTTGTTTGTTGCCAACAGCAACTCTGGAACGTGGCACTTCTTCACTGATTGGCAGGACTCAGGACTACCACTGCAGCGGTTTCTTGCACAGATTCCACATAACTACGTCCACCTTGAAGAGAGAGGATTGTACTGGACACAAGTTTTTACAGATCTACTTCTACCACAACGGGGGATCCTAGTCGGCATGGCTGTCTTTTTTATCTGCATAATACTGCTCTCAACATTGCTTAAAAAGAACACATTTTTTACATCTGCTAGCAGCGATTCTGACAAAAAAAAATTGGTACATTTACAAGCAGCTCATGCCACCATTATTCGGTATTTATTCGCTTTTTTAGTTGGAGCAGTACCACTCTTTCATATTCATTCATTTTTAGTGTTGGGAGGAGTGTTTGGCTGGTACCTCTTACAAAACTGGCTGACACACAAACAAACGCTAAGTGAGATATGCCTCGATTGGGTTGGGCCAACGCTAGTTATTGCTGCAGTTGCACTTCCTCAGTTGTTTTGGCAGTTTAGTGAAACTCCAACAGAAGGTTTTGTGCAGGTAAAGTTTGGGTGGCTAAATAAATCTGAATCGCTACTCATATTTTGGGTACAAAACCTAGGTTTACAGTTTTTTACGACACTGATTGGAGCATATTATCTTGTACAAAAAAAGAAAGAATTTCCCTTATTTGTGAGTATCGTTGTGCCGTTGCTAGCACTCTTTTTAACTTGTAATATCTTTATCTTCCAACCCAACGCCTGGGACAATACCAAGTTTATGGTGTATAGCCATTGGGCAATGATCGCACTCAGTATGTTTGGACTCCACGTTCTCTGGCAGTGGGCGAAGACGCGCTCACTGCTACATAAAGCTAGTGTGTGTATAGGGATAGGTGCAGTAGTGATCGGGTTGGCAAGTGGGGGCGTAGTCAGTATGCTGCGTGAATACCAGCTCGACTGGCAGATAGCAGCAACAAAAGATCTAGCAGTAGCCAGTTGGGTGCGTGAGTATACACCAGCAAATGCAGTTTTCCTGACTGGCAGTGCCCACAATCATCCAATTCCCATGCTGACTGGACGCACCATAGTCATGGGCTATCCAGGCTGGCTATGGACATATGGCATTGACTACGCTACTACTGAACAAGAAGTTTTGCAGATATATAGAGGAGCTCAAACAGCACAAGACTTACTTGCCAAACATGCAATCGACTATATTTATCTGGGAAGCCAAGAGCGTGAAGAGTTGCGTGCCAATCAAACCTTTTTACAGCAGTTTCGTGTTGTGTATACAAATGACGGTACTACCATCTATCAAGTGGACAGAGAAAGGATTGTCAAATGACAGTACACAATGTGAAGGAACAAGATGCCATTGGTAAAACAGATACCTTCTCTGTCTGGGTCACAAATGATGGAAATGGCGTACTCTGGGGAGTGTTGCCCGCTGTAACCTAGATTTTAGACAACTTGTGAGACAAGCTGAGCAAACTGCTGTCCGTCCAAAGATGCTCCACCTACAAGTACCCCATCACAAACAAGTGCATACTCACCAACATTTTCTGTAGTTACACTACCACCGTATATCACTGGGGTATCTTGGCCAAAGACTTGTCTGATTTGAGTTATCACTTCTTGAACACTGCCTACATCTTCATTTTTACCACTTCCAATTGCGGAGAGTGGCTCATAGGCCACCACACTAGCACTAGATAAATCTCCTCCCAGTGCCGCTGCTTGTTGTGCAATATACTCTTTATCCAAACAAAGGACTGGGGTCATACCAGCATTGCAGACCTCACGCACTTTGCGTGCCACATCTTCATGTGATTCGTGAAAATGACGACGCCGCTCTGAGTGACCAACTAAGACATACTTCACACCAAATTCTTGCAGTTGTTGGGCGTTGACTGCGCCAGTGTAACTACCCATCGGGTAGGGGCTCACATCTTGAGCAGCCAGTTGTAGTGTTTCGATTGGTTTTGTAAACTGGCGCAGCTCAGACAGCAGTGTAGCGGGTGGGGCAATTGCCACCAAGTTGCCTTCGGAGGGAGAATAAACGGTGATAAATGCATCCCACCATTCTTCCAATCCATGGCGTGTCTTATTGGATTTCCAGTTGGCAATGATTAGTTTTGACATAGTACCTTTACTATACCGCGGATGAAAAGCTGGGGAAGTAGTAAAAGATGTTTTCCAACTTTTCCTACCTACAAAGTAGTGCTAGTATGAAAACTGAATGTCCGAACTTTTAGCAAAACTTAATCCTGCGCAACGCGTGGCTGTCCAACATGAGGGTGGTCCTGCGGTGGTTTTGGCGGGTGCAGGCAGTGGCAAGACAACAGTCTTAACCCATCATGCAGCCTGGTTAATTCAAGAGCGAGGCGTCGATGCTAGCAACATTATTCTGGTCACGTTTACCAACAAAGCTGCAGGAGAGATGAAAGAGCGCATCGAACGCCTCACTGGCAGTCAGTTGCCCTATGCTGGCACGTTTCACAGTATCTGTGCGCGTATTTTGCGCACGCATGGTCGGTTTGCTGGCCTTGATCCCAACTTTGTAATTTATGACAGCGACGACCAAATGTCTCTGATCAAAGATATCTACAAGCAACAAGGTCTTGATATAAATGAGTATCGCCCACAAAGTGTGAAGGCGGTTATTTCTAAAGCAAAAAATGAACTAATTTCCTACCAAGAGTTTGCAGAAACGACAGCAGGAGACTTTAATGCTTTTGTAGCTCGCGTCTATAAACTTTATGAACATGCACTCAAAGAAGCTCAGGCGGTGGACTTTGATGACCTGATGTTTAAAGTTGTCAAATTATTACAAAATCACCCACGCATTTGTCTATACTATCAGCAACAATTTAAACACGTCTTGGTAGACGAGTACCAGGATACCAATAAAGCCCAGTACGCACTCACCAAACTCTGGGCAGAGCCAGAAAATAATTTATATGTGGTGGGCGACTTTAGCCAAAGCATTTATGCCTGGCGTGGAGCAGACTATCGCAATATGCTCCAGCTTAAAACCGACTATCCCACGATCACAGAGTACCGTCTCGAACAAAACTATCGCTCCACGCAAAGCATTTTAGATGCCGCCACAGCGGTGATTTCTAAAAATACTTCCCATCCTATTTTGCAGCTCTGGACTGAGAATTTATCTGGAGCCCAGTTGGTCTGTGTAGAAACAAGTTCTGGCGAGCTTGAAGCTATGAAAGTTGTTGAGGCAATCAGACTAAAGCGAAACAGCGGGGTGCCTCTCGATCAAATTGCCATCCTATATCGCACCAATGCTCAGTCACGGCTCTTTGAAGAAGCATTGATCCGCTACGGCATTCCTTATAGATTGATCGGCGGCACCAAGTTCTACGAACGCAAAGAAATTAAAGATGTCTTGGCCTACACTCGGCTGCTCGTCAACCCGCAAGACACAGTCAGCCACAAACGCGCAGAAGGACTCGGTAAACGGCGCATGGATATATTTGAGACTTGGCGTGCCAAACTGTCGCCTCAAGAACTCCAAGAAACTCCTCCCGCCAAAATGATTCGTGATGTCTTAGATACCACTGACTATCTCAAAAAATACAATCAAGATATACAAGAAGATGCTGAGCGCATTGAAAACGTAGCAGAGCTACTGAGTATGGCCGCGCAGTTTACTTCACTCACCCAGTTTTTAGAAAATGTGGCATTACTCCAAGATAACTACTTTGTAGATACCAGCAAATCAGTCGGCACTACACCACGCACTGGAGTGAACTTGATGAGCTTACACTCTGCCAAAGGTTTGGAGTTTCAGGTGGTATTTTTGGTCGGTATGGAAGATGGGCTACTGCCACACAGCAATGCACTGTTTGACCACACATCAATCGAAGAAGAGCGGCGGCTTTGTTATGTGGGTATTACTCGTGCGAAAGTTGATCTCTACCTCAGCTATGCCCGCTCACGCTTTCAATATGGTATGCGCAAGAGCGCGATCCCCAGTCGTTTTTTGAGTGATATTCCACCTGAGTTGCTACGCCTCGAGTCTGATGATGGTGAAAACTATTTTGAGAAAAAAACTGTCCAGACTGGTCGCCGTCTGGTGGTTGATGAAGACATGGCAGAGGCGGTTTTGCGTGGTGACTTAGATTTAGAAGTATTTTTAGAGCGCTAGATTTCCATACTGTATAGTATCTTTCACTTTTGCCTATGAAAGAACAATCAAGGAAACATGAGTTTTGGGCCGTAACTGCTTCTACAGCGGTACTCGTGCTGGCACTTGCTGCACCACAGGTAGTTGCGGCACTAGATCATTTGCTCCCAAACGATCCTGAATATACAGAGCAATGGCAGCTACATGGTGACTCAGCAGCAGATACCAATTGGATATATGCCTATGAGCGACTTGCACATTTTACCGACAAGCCACTACAGCCAGTGACTATTGCGGTTCTTGATTCTGGGGTTAGGGCAGATAACCCTGATCTAGAGGGCAGTATTGATTTGGAGAGAAGTATTTCAGTAATTGATGCAGATCAGACGAATATCACCGACACTTATGGGCATGGAACAGCAGTCATAGGACAACTCGTAGCGCAGACTAATAATGCCTATGGCGTTGCAGCACGTTTGCCAATTAGTGAAACAGTTGTTTCTATCAAAATGTATGGGAAAAATGGCGCTGTTATAAACTATAGCGATCTGCACGCTGCCTTAGTATATCTCAACACAATAAGCAACACTGTTGCTCTTGCTAACATTAGTATGGAAGGTAATCCTTTTCCAAGTCCACTGATCAACCGCATCAATGCACTGATCACCGATATGGCTCTAACAGAAAAAGTTATCTTTATTGCGAGTGCAGGTAATCAGGGAGTGGGAGAGATTGCCTACCCTGCGAATCATCCCTATGTACTTGCTGCTGGGGCATCTACTGAA
>JBILVZ010000004.1:0-59484 GCA_044370175.1 Methylococcaceae bacterium | reverse complement strand
TCTGCCCGGCTTCCGCAGGCAGGAGAGCTTGAACCTCGGACAACGTACGCAACAAATTGCCCATCATCCGACAGCGCAAAATCGCGCTCAATGCCATTGACACTACTTGTTGTGGGGATGAACTGCACCTCTTTTTTGGCTCGATGCCAGAGGTACAAATCATATTTGGTATTGGTATCTTCTGGCACCAGTTTTTTCAGTGTCGTGATTGCCACGACACTGCCATCCCCAGTTACTTCTGCGGCTGCTGCAGCAAGTGAAGTACCGTCAGCTTTTGCCACAGTGGTAAACTCACCAGTGCTCGTATTGTAGAGATAGGCATGGAGCAAAATCCACGCCTTATCTGCCGTGATGCTCGCAGGGAAAGCAGCATTCGTCCCAAACGAAGGCAAAACGGAAATTGTCTTTGTGGCGTTGTCATAGAAATAGAACCGATGCTCACCCTTGGCAGTTGGTGGTGCAACCAAATTGGTTGCGTCCGAAACAAAAACCAAACTGCCATCCTCAGCCATGCTTGGAAAAGAATGGTCAGCATACACGGCCTGACCATCGGCACCTTTGGTAACAAGCTCAATTTTGCCAGGCAGAACGCTACTGGTGTTGCTCACATAAGTATCTTCCGCCTCAGCAACACTGAGAGGCAGGAAGATAGGCAGCAGGCTCAGAAAGCCTACTGCCAGGAGAAAGACCGCGACTTGTCGGTACCACTTGTGGTACATCATACGAGAACCTCCTGAAAAACTCGAAACTATTGAAAACTCGTCAAAACACCTGAACACAACAGAAACGATGAACAAAAAACTCCACGCAAACGAAAACCGCTCCACCATGAGAAATGGTTAAACAAGGGTGGAATACTCAAGACACTGTAAGTCGTCAAACCCAATACATGCCATGTATCTCGAAAATTCCACCCTTGTTTTGGCGGTAGTTTAAATCTAGTAGTAAGTTGTTAAAGAACTTGAGTGTATCTTCCGTCCAGCACTCAGTGAGTGCCCAGCATCGTATTGATGCAGCGGCAAAAAATACTACTCAAAACATAGGGTGAGATTATGCTTATGTGTATAAAATGTGTAAATGAAGCAAATTGCTTCATTGAAAAAGATTTAACTCAATAATTTTTCCCGTTCACCATCCCAATATTTGCCTCGCCTGCAGAGGAGTTTGTCGGCAGTTTCAGGATGAGCCATCAGTTGTTCAATAGCAATTTCAAGTAGGAGCGTATTTTGAGAACCTTTAACGAGCAAGATATCATCCTTTTGAAGCTGATTATGTAGGTAGAGTGCAGCTTGAGCAGCACTGGGAAACCACTGGGTGTGGACCTTGGCAGCTTGCAGGACAGGTAGGGCATATTCTTTCATCAATGGCCCGACAAGCACGACACTATCCACCACTTTGGCTACCTTTTTTGCTACCCGGACATGATCCTCTTCGGCTACAGAACCAAGCTCGCGCATATCACCCAAAAGTGCAAGTTTGCGCTTGGCAGGTAGCTGGGAGAGTAGGTCAAGAAAATCAAGCATTGGTTGGGCAGAGGCGTTGTAGGAACTATCTAAAATTGTTGCTCCATTGAGCGCTGGAATCAGTGTGGCGCGGCCAGGTGGCATTTTGAAGTTTTTTTCAAGTAACTTGCCTGCTTTGTATGGTGAGATACCCAAATGTTGGGCCACACAGAGTGCTGCTCCAAATGTGTGTGCAAAGTGTGGGGGGAGCAGGTGGTCTGCAAAGTGTAGGGTGACTTTCTCATCAGTTGTTTTGTAGACGATCCGTGTGCCATCAGTAGCCCAGTTGACTGAGGCAATCTGGATATCAGCAACGGTGCTTTCGCCAAACGTCATGATCTTGGCGCTGGTGGGGACTGCATTTTCAAGCAGCACTCGCTTGTCAGCATTGAGTACCGCTAGACCATCTTTGGGCAGTGTGCGAGTGAGTCTGCCTTTTTCTGCAGCAATGAGTTCTACCAGTGCTGCACGCCGGTCTTCGGTTTCTGGTGGGATGAGTGGGTCAAACGTCTCGGAATGAACTGCATCGACACTGGTAAAGATGCCAATTTCTGGTTGCAGCACCGTCAGTAAGTAGCCCATGTTTTTGGGCGGATGGGGACTATCAATGCCCATCTCGACAATGTAGAGGTCATATTTTTCCCAGTTGGTGAGGAGTTTGAGGGGGGCGAGCAGCGCGAGCCCCAACCAGTCGAGTAGAGAAAAAGTATGCGGAGTTAGACCCAAGATGTTGAGCGGAATGCCAGACTCTGAGTTGGCTTTACGACCCACTTTAAGGGTGTATTTTTCCTGCAAAACTGCCGCCACTGCTTCCATGGTGCTACTTTTGCCTGCACTGCCAGTGATGCCAATAACGCGTGGTTTGATCTTCCACAGCTGCACCTTAGCCAGCAGGCGGAAGTAGTGGAGGAGGAGAAAGGAAAAGATAGATTTCATTGAGTATCTTTACGCTCCATCCTTTTTAGGTAAGAATTTTCTAACCATATTTCCAACATCAAATTTCAGTTGTGTTACTGCTTCCTCTGGTAATGTAGGATTAGGATTTCGTGTTCTTAGTTCCTCAGCAATTGCCTGCCGTAGACTTTCATCTGTTGTCACCACTTTTCCAAGTTCCCTGAGTTTCTCTTGTGGCAATTGTGCTAAATCTTCTTTAGTAAATGCAAATTTTTTTGCGGGTTCAGTTGGTTGTTGTTCAATCATACGTTCCTTTTATGTAGAGCTGGCAGTTCCTGTATCTGCAGGTGTTGCTGGTAGATTTTTTTCGACCTCTGGCAAGATTTTATCTAGGATGCGTTGCGCTGCAGCTGCAGGAATAGGAGGTGTAGCAAGGGAACGCTCAGTGGGGGAAGGGAGTTTCTCATCAAAGATTTTTTTTACTGCCTCATCTCCTGGGTCAATTGGTGATGTTTCATTCATATATTCTCCTTTTCCTACACTTCTTGTAAGGATACTGCTGTAATCTTACCGCATGAGTATGGAAGAAAGCAAATCACTAGCATTTTTAAGTAGTGTGGCAGGGATCGGGCAGCAAACGCTTTGGAAGATACAGGCTGCACTCAGGGCAGCCTCAGTATCTCAATCAGCACTACTCCCAGCTACCAGCAACCTCTCAAGCTCACGACAAACCACACCCGAAGAAACATGGAAGCAGTTTTGGGTACTGGGCAGCTCTTGGTGGAGGAAATGGGGTATATCAGATATACAGATTGCAACAATTGAAAGACGCAAAAAAGAACAAACTATTGATGAGTATTCAGATTGGCTCCAAAGGCACCAGATTCGGGTGGTGCATTTTGATGAATCTGAATATCCACCACTCTTGCGAGAAATTGAAAATCCACCACTCATTTTATTTGCCAAGGGAAGCAGTATGGATTGGAATACCGGACCACCGGTGGCGGTTGTTGGGACACGGCACATGACAGAGTATGGGAAGCGAGTAACAGAAAAAATTACGAGTGAGCTGGTGCTGAATGGTGCACAGATTGTTTCAGGGTTTATGTATGGGGTTGATATTTGTGCACATCGTAGTGCGCTTGACTGGGAGGGGCAAACAATCGGGGTGCTGGGGTATGGGTTTACCTACGTGTATCCCAAGAGCTATACCAGCACCTTTCTTGAGTTTTTAGAGCGAGGGATGACGTTTATTACGCCGTTTGCGCCAGATGTAGCACCCACCAAAGGCAACTTTCCTGCGCGCAACGCCATAGTGGCTGGGATGAGCAAAGCAGTTGTCGTGACTGAAGCAGCAGAGAAAAGTGGGACACACATTACCGCTGGATATGCTGCAGACTTTGGGCGGTCAGTCTATGCGGTGCCTGGCTCGATCTTTAGCCCCTACAGCCGGGGAGTGAAAGCGTTAATTAACCAAGGGGCGACGCTGATAGACTCGGGAGAAGAAGTAACTGCATCAAGTGTTGATATCTCTTGATAAGTTCTATTACTTTTGAGTAAAAACATATTTTTTCGTTGCAAGTTGCTTAATCATATCAATATATGGATAGAAGAATCTAAATTTGTGGGGACTTAGATTAGGATGTTTGCCAGAACGCACTAGTTCTAAAACTTCAATAACTTGATCAACAGTAATGGTCTTCCAGTTGTAGCCTAGCGTAGTCAGTGCTCGTTCGACATCGGCATATGCTTCGGGAATATCAAGACGTACATCAATCATTGGATCATAGGTGAGCGTGTAGGGAAGGTTGATAAATTGTTGCTTGGGATCATTGTATCTAGTCTTTGCGCCAAAAATATAATCTGCTCCATTGAGCGATAAAAAGACTACCAGCAAGTACTGTCCGTCCGTGAGGTCGGTAAAATCTACCTTTTCTTGCAGTAATTCTTTTATGACAAGTTCACCCTGTTTGATAATTACAAGTGTTGTTGCCAAACCCAGTTGCACATTTTTTTTATCTTTAGTCATTTGATACTCGATCTGTCTTGAAAGTGTAGCAAAATGTTGATGTGCTGTACCGTTTGGTTGGTTGGTTGTGACTCGTTCAGCATACATAGCAAGTTGCGCTGCAAGCAGTTCTTGTGCTTGTTGAAAAAAACCTGACCACGTAATCATGTCTAAAGTTTGCGGTTCTATAATTTTTGCAGAAACCAAGTCTTGTGCTGCCTGAGCATAGAGAATACTTTCTTTATCATAAAAACCTACAGTTCTGGTGGAAATGGTGGCTTTCTGTACGAGGAAGTCAGCGTCACCATGTCCTGCCAAGACGACTTTCACCATACTACGCAGCCTTCTTGCTATAAAATCTCTCAGAGGTACTCCTGTACGTTCTATCGTTTCGGTTGCAGCATAGGCAGCACTTTGCGTAGCTGCTACAACATCTTCTTGGATCACTTTACGAGGTGAAGCGATCTTATAGTCCCCCCAATGTGCCATGACGGGCAATGCAAATCGAGGATCAACTTGTACTACTTGCATCAACTCTAAGCACTGAGGTAGTACTACAGCTAATGGCTGTTCAAAGTAATAGACGCTTGCTTTTTCCAGTCCCTCAGCAACCTTTCCTTCCAGCCAGGTTGCTTGCGGTATATCCATAAGCTGTTGATAGGTTGCATACAACTCACGCTTTTCTTGAAGATTTGTAAAAAGCTGTTCATTGGTACTGAACAATTGACTAGATAGCTTTTCAGCAACTTGATAGAGCCTCAGCAACCTATTTTTTGCATTATGAGGGAGTAGGGCATGCTCAGCTACGCTGGTACCAGTGAGAATGCCACCCAAGCCAAGTATTTTCAAAAAATGTCTGCGAGATCTAGATTGCAGCTGTTCTTTTGACATACTCTTTAAGAGTACCATAGATGCTAAAATACTCTATTTGCCAAAAAACCCCACCTAGGATATAGTCTACTTCCATGAATCTAGTTATTGTCGAATCACCAACAAAAGCCCGAAAACTGCGCGGATACCTCGGCGATGACTATGTTGTAGAGGCCTCGGTGGGGCACATTCGTGATTTGCCACGCAAAGAAATGGGTGTGGAAATTGACAAGAACTTTGCTCCAAAGTATGAAGTCAGTGACGACAAGAAAAAAGTTATCTCGATACTCAAAAAACAAGCCGCAGGTGCAGAAATTGTCTATCTAGCTACCGACCCTGACCGCGAAGGAGAAGCAATCGCCTGGCATTTGACCCATGTTTTAAAAGATATTCAGAAAGATAAGTTTAAACGTGCCACTTTTCATGAGATTACCAAGCAAGCAGTCCAACACGCTATCGATCACCCAACTGAGTTGAAGATGGATCTAGTCAATGCACAGCAAGCACGCCGGGTGGTAGACCGCCTGGTGGGGTATGAGGTTTCGCCTGTGTTGTGGCGCAAAGTAAAACGAGGGCTCTCGGCTGGCCGCGTCCAGTCTGTAGCACTCCGGATGATTGTGGAGCGTGAGCGCGAGATCGAAGCCTTTAATCCAGAAGAATACTGGGAAGTAGATGTCGCATTCAAACTTTCTGCTACAGGTAGTGTCGAAGCGTTTGTGGACGGTAAGGTTTTGGAGAACCTGCCCGACAACGTCTTTGTAGCGCGCGTTTTTGAAGTCAATGGCAAAGCCTATGATCCCAAAAACAAAGATGACGTCAATCCAGTTATTGAAAATTTACCGTATGCAGATTATCAAATACAAGCCGTGGAGCGCAAAGAACGCTCTCGCAGTAGTTTGCCTCCTTTTACGACATCCACTCTCCAACAAGCTGCAGCCAATCGCCTGGGGATGAGCAGTAAACAATCAATGCGCTTGGCACAAGATCTCTACGAGGAAGGATTGATTACTTACCACCGTACCGATGCGGTCAACCTTTCGACACAAGCAATTGGCATGGCGCGCAGTTACATTGAAAAACAGTTTGGCTCTCAATATGTACCAGCTCAAGCACGCGTTTTTGCCAACAAATCAAAAAATGCCCAAGAAGCTCACGAAGCAATTCGTGTGACAGATGTTTACGTGACTGCCGACAAGATAGAAGCAATGGGCGGCAAGCTATCTGAGCGGCATGCCAAGTTGTATGACCTCATCTGGCGCAGGTTTTTAGCCAGCCAACTGCCGTCAGCTGTCTATGATCAAACGACGATTGTGGTAGCTGCCAACTTCGCAAGTACTGCCACATCTGAGACAGCAAAACAGCTGGCAGGCAAACACGCTGCACTACGCGTCACTGGCTCTGTACTTAAGTTTGATGGGTGGATGCGACTTTTCCCCGATCGCTCGGATGTAATTCTGCCCAGTGTTGAGGAAAAACAACAAGTTTTTTATGGGCAACACAATGCCGCTCAAAAATTTACCCAGCCACCACCTCGCTACAACGATGCATCACTGGTCAAAGCACTCGAGCAACAAGGGATTGGGCGCCCGAGTACCTACGCCAGTATCATCTCGGTGATTGAAGATCGTGGCTACGTGATGCGCGATGCCAAACGCTTTGTGGCTACCCCAGTGGGCATGACGGTCAGTGACTTTTTGATGGCTCATTTTTCAGTTTTTATGGAGTATCAATTTACTGCAGAGATGGAAGAAGACCTCGACCGTATCTCAAGAGGTGAAAAGGATTGGGTGAAGGTGGTCAGTGAGTTTTACAAGCCATTCCATAAAAAGGTGGAAGAAGCTACCGACGCACAACGCGTCCAAGTGCCGGTGGAAAAAACTGGGCTCAAGTGTCCAAAATGTGGCGATGTAGCAGATGCTGGTGGAGAAATTGTGATTCGCAGCGGTAAGTTTGGTAAGTTCAAGAGTTGTAGCCGTTTTCCCGAATGTGACTTCACAGAAAATATTGTGGATAAAGTGGAGGGGGTGTTGTGTCCGCTTTGCCAACAGGGTGATGTGATTGCGCGCAAATCCCGTTGGGGTAAAGAGTTTTTTGGCTGTGCGCGGTATCCTGAGTGCAACTGGGCTAGTTGGAAGAAGCCAGAGCCAGGGATGCGAGTCACCCCAGCCGAGTGGGCTGCCCAGCAAGAAATCAGAAAAGCAAAGGCAGAAAAGCGCAAACAAGTGATGGATGCAGAAAAAGAAAAGTTTGCGAAAGCAGGCAAAAATCCAAGCAAAGTAAAACGAGCAACAGCCAAAGCCAGCAAAAGTAAAAGTACAAAAGCCACTGGAGCAGCAAAACCCAGAAAATCCAGGACGGCCAAGAGTAAAACGTAAGTACGTCAAAGCTCATTTCATAAAAAATAAAGCTACAGCAGGTAAAACACTCATTTGATGGTGTATAATTGTGATCTTTTAGCGCACAGAAAAAGCAATGATACAACTATACGAACAGCGGCCTCCGCTCACGAGCGAACAAGATACGTACCACCGGTGGTGGTGCAGGGCTGAATCATCTCGTTTGCGGTTCGCACAATACCTACAAAAGAGAGGTCGAACTGTCCCAGCACATCTGCTGCGTGAAAGTCCGAAAGTGCAGTACCGGGTGCCTTCGCTGTTGTTGACTGATGAATATCTGCTTGCACACATGCGGTTTGAGCATGCGCGTAATGTCTCAGTTACCCTAGCACTTGCTGTTGCTATTGCTGTGGGAGTGAAAGATGTCGCAACGGCAAAAGAATTTCCGCTAGAATCCCTCAGTTATTTAGCAGGGGCAATCATCGCAGCAATCGCTACTTCAGTTCCCTTTGCTCGGTCAGCAGACCGATTGGCGGAGCTGCAAAACCAGGAAAAAAGAAAGAATTAACGAGCCGCCACATGTCGCTAGCAGTTTCCAGTAGACTAGGATACACTATCCTGACTTACTGATGCATATTACACTTTTTGGGGGAACATTTGATCCACCACACCTTGGTCACTCTTTGATTGCGCGTACGCTGCTCACACAAAAAAAGGCAGACGAAGTCTGGTTTTTGCCCGTTGGGGAACATGCGTTTGAAAAGAAGTGCTCCCCAGCGACTCAGCGCGTAGCAATGCTGGAGTGTATCTTGGAAGAGCAGCAGCGAATTGAGCTGTATGAGGTTGAACAGCGGGGCATGAGTATCACCTATGAAACACTGCAGGCTTTGTCAAAAAAGTATCCTGATCATGAGTTTTCTTTTGTGATTGGTTCGGATAACTTGGCTCAGTTTCACCGCTGGCAGCAGTATCAACAGATGCTTAGGCAGTTTCATTTTTTTGTCTATCCGCGAGCTGATTTTCCACTTGTACCACTCTACCCAAATATGGAAGGTATCGCTGGTGTTTCTCCAATTGCCATTTCATCTACCCAAGTTCGCACGAGTGCGCGCGCAGGGGAGTCTCTTGCCAATCTTGTCAAACCAAGTATAGCTGCGTATATTGCAAAGCAGCGATTATATCTACCCTAGAAGTGACGTATAGCTTCAAGCTGTGAAAGTACCTATGTCAAATCAAACTGCAAAGTATGAGCAAGTACGTAGAAATATAGTGAATTTCTTGAAAAAAACCTATCAACAACATGATAAAAAGAATGGAATAATCGCAGTTTCTGGCGGTATTGATTCTGCCGTATCTCTCAGTTTGCTTGTACAAGCGCTTGGGCGAGAGCGTGTGCACGCCCTGCTTCTGCCCTATGGTGATCAAGAGATGCAAGATGCTCAGACAATTGTGGCGTGGAATAAGCTGCCCAAAAAAAATATCCAGATCAGCAACATAAAGCCAATTGTGGATGGTGTGCTGACAGCAGTGCAAAATACGCTTGAAGTAACTCAAGCTGCTGACAAAAAACTCGCCGCCGCGAAAAGCAAAGAAGGCGAGGAGATGAGTGCGTACCGTCTGGGAAACATCATGGCCCGTGCACGGATGATCGTGGTATATGACGCGGCAAAAAAGCTCGACGCCCTTGTCTGTGGTACTGAAAATAAGTCAGAAAAATACCTGGGTTACTTCACTCGGTTTGGGGATGAAGCAAGTGATATGGAGCCCATCCAAGGATTGTATAAATCACACGTCCGCGAGTTGGCAATGTATCTGGAGTTACCCGCAGTTTTTCTAGAAAAATCTCCATCTGCAGGCCTATGGGAAGATCAGACAGATGAAAACGAACTGGGCTTTTCCTACGAAGTAGCCGACCAAGTTTTTGAACAATTGATTGAAAAGCAGAGTGGCTTGTTATACCTCCAACTAATTGAAGGTAGTCGACTCGCAGCAGTCACCACTGCCATTGCGCAACAACTGCCAGAAGTATCTCGAGATACCATTACAGCAGTGCTCAAGCGTGTCCAGTCACAGCAGTTCAAGCATGAAGTTCCATATACCACTGAAACGTATTAATTATTTTTTGTAATTAAATACTATCGATTTGTCCTGGCTCAGGTGTGTGATTAACGCATGAGCCGATACTTTCAGCAAGTAAGCCTTCTTTTTCAGCAGCTTCTAATGCTTGTCCATGAATAAATGCGATTGGTAACACAGGTGCAGCTGCATGCATTTCCTGTATGTGCCTTCTGTGCCAAGCATTCACTTCAGTATGCACGCTAAGATATAAATTTTCTTGATAAGTAGACATAGCGTCTCCTTTCTCAACTAGGAGCTTAATTTATCATACTTTTTCATACAAATCAAGTTTACCAGGCTAAAAGGTCAAACTTCTAACTCTCAATATCGCTGGATTAGGCGTTCAAATGCTTTACAATAGCTACATACGATGAATCAGCATGAACGACTAGAAAAATCGTTTATCTATGCATCCAAAGCAGCAGAATTTTTTGTTCGTGTTGTAGTGCTCCCAGCCACTATTGGACTATTTCGCCCCACGCAACTCACCAATCAAGATATGGCAATCCGAATCAGTGTGGATACACTATCTTGGGTGCTATTTTGTCAAACAATACAGCGAGCAGAATCGGCTGGTTGGGATACTACTGCGATAGCTGTACTGGCCATATTTTTCTTGAGTTCAAAATCCATAGGGATACCTGTCCTTGAGCATTTGAGTAGAGATACATAATTGATTTTCAGGCAGCAGCTTGCTATAACTTGGGACATGAAACCATACGACCAGCGTACTCCAGACACACAGTATCGAGACATCTTGAGGAAAATTTTAAATGAAGGTGTGCGTGTGCCATCCCAGCAAGGTGTTGATGCACTTACCTACATGGCACCAGGCTCGATGCACTTCAAGATGGCCAATGGTTTTCCACTGCTTACTGAGCGCAACTTAGCACCCAAAGAAAATGACAGGCTGCCGGTCACTATTTGGCGACAAGCCATTGCAGAAATTATCGGATTCATCAATGGAGCGCGCACACTTGACCAACTTGCTGAGTTTGGCTGTCACTGGTGGGAGCCTTGGGGCACAGAAGCAAAGTGCAAAAAACGTGGGCTCGAAACGGGAGATCTCGGACCAGGTTCGTATGGAGCAGCCTTCCATGATTTTCCAACTAGCGAAGGGGAAAGCTTTAATCAATTTGCTACGATAGTTCAGCAGATTTTGCAAGAACCACAACTACGTACACACTTCATCTCACCTTGGATTCCACAGTACACAGCGCGCGTAGAAGGCCGCACGCAAAAAGTGGTGGTCTGTCCATGTCACGGCTGGATTCACCTGCGGGTGATTGAGAATAAATTGACACTGCACATGATGCAACGCTCTGGTGATGTGCCGGTGGGTGTACCTGCTAATATGGTGCAGTATGCCGCACTTTTAATGATGATTGCTCAGGCCACAGGACTGGAAGCATACGAGTACATCCATACGATCTCTGATGCTCACATTTATGTCGATCAAGTGCCGGCTGTGGAGACGATGCTGGCGCGTGAGCCACTAGCTTTTCCAACCATGCAGCTCAACACTGACAACACCGATTTATTTGCATTCCGTCATACAGATTTTGAACTATCTGACTACAACCCACATCCTGGCATCAAACAAATACCGGTGGCAATTTAAAGGGTACAGAGGCTATGAAAAACCAGCATGTTGATCTTGATAATGCTCGAGTGGACGAACAGCGTCAGGTCATGCAAGAAATCATCGATGCAGATCACTGCCCATTTTGTAGTGAAAATTTAGCCAAATACCATACGCAACCTATCTTGAAAGAGGGCAAGTTCTGGCTCGTGACCACAAATCAGTGGCCGTACACATTTACCAAACTACATCTCCTGTTTATTCATAAAAATCACATCACCACGTTGCAAGAAATGGATCCTGCAGCGGGTAAAGAACTGATTGAGCTGGCACAGTGGGCCGAGGCAGCGTACCAAGTGCCCGGTGGTGGTCTAGCTATGCGCTTTGGGGACACCGATTATTCTGCTGGTACGGTGGCGCATCTCCATGCCCAGTTTCTGGTACCAGATATTGAAGCTGAAGGGTATGAGCCGGTACGGATAAAGATAGGCAAGAAGCGATGATATTATGGCCAGTTCCCCTCAAGTTGAAAAGCAAACTGATAGTCAGAGTGAATAACTGCATCAGAAACTACTAGCATAGTTTGTTACTATAGAAGGTAATGATAAGTCTCGATACAGTACCGATTCCAACAGGTTATGAAGTCAAAGAAAAATTAAATACTGCTTCATTTAGAGATATTGTTCCGAAACTTATTACGCCTGAAGCTCTACAACAAGGTTGGGTGGAGTGTTCACAAACTGAAATTATAAACACCATTTTTAATGGTAGTACAACACGAGCTCACTATTTTTTAGAGCAACTGCAGAAACGTCCAGAAGTAAAGGTACTTAGACATCCAGAAAATACATTGTGGTGCCTGGACGTATCAGGCTGGAATGGTACACATGAATTTTCCATGAAAGTGCTTCTAGAGCCAGACGCACTCAAGCAACAAGTTGCGTATGAGGCTGAAGATATTTATCTCATCAACAATAGCACTGGTACCGCAGTCTCACTGCAATCACTGCTACCGATATATCAAGGAGCAGCACAACACATTCCAATTGATTTTCGCCTCATTTTTAGAAATCCAACTACTCCAGCAGATGAAAAAGAATTGAGTTTAAAGAATTTGTATTCCTTTTCTGCGGGCGAAGGCCTTACTCTAGGAGAAGTACATCAGGTTGATCAAGTGAGGGCTATATTACACGAAGCAGGACATATTTGGACGTACTATTTAAGAATTTTTAGCAGAACTCATCGCCAAAGCAGTACAAATGGCAGTAGCTTTTCATTTTCTAATGATGCACAAGAACATGGCTCAGCAGCTGCTCTACAACTTGCAAGTGAAATTGGTTTTTCAGAAAGAATGGCAAACTTTATTGGCAGAATTTTAGATATTAAACTAGCTAAGTGTGGTTTTTATGCTGCTGGTCAGAGAAAGAGTTGGGTACAAGCAATAGATGCAAATGGCTCGACCTATGATGCATCACACGCCATGTTACATTTAGAGAACTATAATGCTGTGAGGCCTGCATTTGTAAGTAGATTTCACCGTACTGAAGTGGGGAGAAACCACTTAGTACAGGAAGCCGCCTGGATGAAAGATAAAATTGATATATTTTTGCTTTGGACTGAGCGGTTACCAGCCAATAACATGGTCAAGAGAAGGTACCTAGATAGAGTAATTTCAGAATGGCAAAGCAAAACTGCGCAGGGTACTTTTAGATGTACTGTAAAACGTGACTTGGCTGGTACTTTTAGAAGTGCAGAAGTTGTTTGGGAAACTGGGTCACGCAAAATCCAGGTGACTCTGACAGATTTCCATGGTGTTTCTTTTTTCGATAGTGCTATTGATCCCACCATACGACGGTATATTGAAGTGGGTAGAGAATATACAGATCTGGCAGAGCGAAAACAGCAGTTCGAAAGTACCCTCCGACAGCTAGTTAATCTTCAACTCACTTGAGCAGCGTACTATCTTTCACAGCAATTATTTCCACCCCTGCTGTTTGTAAGACACGCTCGCCATCAAAAACTGCATAGCCTTTTTCATAGAAGATGCGCTTGAAACCAGCCGTGGCTATCAATTTAGCACAGGTGGGGCAGGGGAAGTCTGTCACATATAAATCGGCATCTGCAAGTGAAACTCCTGCTTTTGCTGCTTCGGCAATTAATTTTGCCTCGGCATGAATAGCAGTTGTTTTGTCCATTTCTACACCTTTATGAAACTGTGCTCGCCCATCTCCCTCCACGTATGGTTGCTGCTCTGAGGGGAGGTGCGTATTGTAGGCTTGCGCAATAATTGAGGTACTCCCGTCTGCTGCCTTGCGCACTGCCACAGCTCCCACTTGTCGCCACCAATCAGAAGATCGAGCGCCCTCATTTTGTGCCACACGCATGAGCTGTTCAGGTATGTCTGTGCGAAGTGCTGCCAGCTCCTCAGCGGGTAGTTTGACAGCTTGTGGCTCAAAAGTTTTAGTGGCATTTTCGCTATCCCAGCGCAGGAAAATACTACTCGTAGTGACTGTGCAGTTGAATAAATATTTTGTAACAAGCTGTCGAGTAATTACTTCATCGGGAATGTGTAGACTTGTCTCAGTAGTAGCAAGCGAAGCGATAATTTTTGGATTTAGAACTTCCACTTGGTCAAAAAGTCCTAAAGTCTCAATACATTTTTTGATTACCTGAACGGGAAGTCCGTGGATATCTTTATGGGAGGGCCCAAATTCTTGTGCAAGTGCGGGTGGGATAAGATAGAGGACTTTTTGTGTATGGTCTGTAGCTGCTTGTTTTGTAAAATACTCACTAAAAAGCTGAAGATACCCTGCATGAATAACCGGAATGTAAGCAAGAAGTACAGTCATAGGTGTAAACTATACCATACCATACTGGTCTTTTTTGTGAAATGGAGCAACGGTCTATGCAAACAGAAACTCGTGGGAAGTTTGTCTTGGTTTCTACACAAACCCCTGAAAAAGCTGGTGTACTTGGTGTACGCAACACAGTTTTAGAGTGTCTCAATCGGATAGGGCTGCCGTATATGATTGTGCATGGAGGGATGTCTGATGCACTCCTCCAACACTATCTCAAGTTTGCAGCAGGCATCATCATTCCAGGTGGCACAGATATTAATCCTGAACTGTATGGGCAAAGAGCCCATCCCACCACTGATACACCAGATCACCAACGTGACTACCTAGAGTTATATGTGTTGCTCTCAGTGGCTCTTGAGCGCAACATACCGGTTCTGGCGTTTTGCAGAGGAATGCAGCTGCTCGCTGTAGCTGACGGAGCTGCATTACTACAGCATTTGCCTGATGTTTTACCACAGGAAACGCACGGGAAAGTGGGCGGCGTGTATGCAGACCTCTACCAGCCTGAAGCAGTCCATCAGGTGATTTTTGAGCGAGGAAATCCACTCGTTGAAGAAATTATGGCACACTATCGGCCTGAAGCATTTACCAATGATAGACCAGTCAATATTCCTATTAGATCAATGCATCATCAAGCAGTTGATTCAGCAACTTTGCGAGACCTGCACGTTGTTGGGACTTCTCCGAGCGGAGTTGTCGAAGTACTCGTTCATCCAAAAAAGAAATTTTACCTTGGTTTCCAAGGGCACCTGGAAGCAGATATTGCTGTCACTCATCCATCACCAACTTTTCTGATGGCAGTCTTAGAAGTTTTTAGACAAGCTGTTTTAGAAGAGTAGTTTGAGTACAGTGTGCTTTGGCGGTACAGCCTATTTCAACTCTGTAAGTGCGTCTTCGATGGCTTTTATCAAGCGAGTTGAGAGGGTTTTGCTCATTTCCTTGGCTGCACCAATTTGAACGCGGCGGATCTTGGCACTGGTGGAAGTAGTAGCCATCGGCTCTAGTACCACCACCTTGCCACACAGTTTTTCTAGTTCTGTAATTTGGGCAGCACTGTAGGTTTCTCGTGTAGCTATTAAAACATCAGGCGCAATAATCTTCATCAGCTTCCATTTTTCTGGCAGATCTGGTTTTAAAACAACATGATCCACAGACTGCAAATAGGTGAGCATCTCACAGCGTTCTTGTTCTGGCACAACCGGTCGATCGGGGCCTTTGCGCCTGCGCACCTTTTCATCACTATCCACCCCGACAAATAAAACATCGCCATGTAATTTAGCCTCAGCCAAGTAGCGCGCATGTCCAATGTGAATCAGATCAAAAGTGCCTTGGGTGAGGATGATTTTTTTGCCAGCAGCACGGTATTTTTTTACGAGCGCTGGAAGCTCAGCGTAACTAGAGATGATTCTGGAGTTTGGCATGAGGTTATTTTTTCCGTGTCGTTTCTCGCATGCGATAGTTGTAGCGCAGACAAAACATATTTTCAAGCTGAAACTATATTGTTGCCTGTATGCTCCATGGTATAGTAAACCTATGCCTGCAGAAGTAACCATGGATCATTACCAATTGATTGAGCAGGAGGACAAACCAGATTTTGGCAAGCAACTGAAAGAATGGTGGGGCACTAAAAAAGAGAGTATGCAGTTTCCTGCACAGCACTCTCTACTGCAACGTGCACGACGAGTATTTTGGAGAGAACCGCAACCCGCAGGGTTGCCTAAAGTAAGAACTCGGCTACTAGAAGAATCGGCTGGCTCTAGAGGTTGGGCAGATATGGGTCGAGATCCTCTGCACGAAGTTATTGCAAACGATACATATCGAGAAAATTATAGAAAAGCAGAAAACTATATCGGCTACCATCTGAGGCGGTATGTAGATGACCCTGAAAGTTGGTACTCGCAGTTTATTCCCTCAATTCATAGAGTGATCCTGACAGGAACCGTGCTTGCCGATCAAAATACTCCTGATCAATACCAAGGTGTTTCTGCGGATATGAAGGGAAAGATACTACCTGGCAAATATCGTGAAGAAAATAATTTTTTCTCTGAGCAGAACTTGGGAGGAATTACGTTTGTTGATTATCTCGCAGAGCAAACGAATGATCCATATTTTTTAAACGGATCCAGTACAAAATCATACAAATACGGCGCTCATGGTGTACAACCCGATCGAGGTACCGATGGATTTATGTTATTTGGCTCATTTCACTACCCGTGGGCTGAGCATATTAAACCTGCCATAGAAAACATGCGTCAAGAGTATAAACTGGCACTGCAAGCAAAAGATCCTGAAGAAGTTTTAGATCACGTAGCCAAGGCTTATTGGAATGTCCGCTATCACTTTTTTGATGGGGTAAATAATTCATGGATGATGGCGATGGTCAATGAAGTGCTGGACAGTAAGGGTATGGGAAAGTTGGCACATTTTAGCTTGGACTTTGCTACACATCCGCTGCAGCCAGAGAGTTTTGCAAAGGTTTTTAAGTGGTTTTATTATAATTTTGCTGAAGATACTCGAAATATTGTTGAGGCCAATGTGGCGCGTGCACGCAGTGAGAGTTTTTTGTCTTGGATGCGACAACAGGAAACAAATATTCAGACAAAGGCTGACACCTTAGACTTTTCAACGTTCCCCCAAGACGTCCGTCCTTTGAAGAACTGAAATACATAAAAAATATCTGGTATACTGAGCCTATGACACTACTTCCAGATCCAGATGAAATCACGGCAACAAAAACAATCTATGATGTCTCCAAGTGGGAAGTTTTCTGGCGCAACTTGATTGCGGGAGCAGGGAGGGCTCTGGGGGGAATAGTTTTGCAGGCGATTTTTCTCTTGATAGTTGTCAATCTCTTTATGAGTCAAGTCTGGCCAATTTTGCAACCAATTATGGAGTCACTCCAGACAACCTCACAAACTCTGCAAGACATACAAAAACAATCACAAGAAGAGTTTGATATCTTCAAGTTCGGACGCTAGAATAGCATCTTAAGAAAGATATATGCACGTATTCCTGATCGCAGCGGTTTCAGCAGATGGATTCATTGACCGAGGAGAGCACCAGGCCTCCACAGAATGGACGAGTGCTGAAGATAAAAAATTCTTTAGAGATCGGACAAAAGAGGCTGGTGTGATGGTGGTGGGCAGGACGACGTTTGAGACGATTGGCCGAGCTTTGCCAGGCAGAAAAATCTATGTGCTGTCTTCACAATCAAAACCAGAAAAATTCTCAGAAATTCCGGATTCCCAAGTAGAGTACACCTCGTTGGCTCCTGCGGAACTACTGTCTCAACTGGAAACTACAGCCTTGATGGATGCTGATGGCACAACCAAAAAGATCACTGAGGTGGCGGTGTGTGGTGGTTCGAGTGTCTACACTCAGTTTATGCAGGCAGGTCTGATCAATACCGTGTATCTGACCATAGAGCCCGTGGTATTTGGTGAGGGAATCAAACTTTTTTCTGGCACGCTCCAAAATAAATTAACTTTGGGATCACTACAAAAACTATCAGAACAAACAATTTTGTTAGAATATACGGTAGAAAAGTAGGTAGCTAAAATCTTCATGATTATACAAATCAAACGTTTTGATACCACTTTGCCACTGCCTGAGTACAAAACCTCAGGTGCAGCAGCACTTGATTTGTATGCTCGAGTAGCCACTACTATTCCAGCTCGAGGCGTAGGGTACGTACCGCTCAATATTGCGCTCCAAATTCCTCAAGACCACTTTGTATTGATGTCCCCTCGCAGTAGTTTGCATAAAAAAGGTTTGCTGATGGCCAACGGTATTGGGATTGGGGACTATGATTACCGCGGTGATGGCGATGAATACAAAGCGGCACTCTATAACTTCGCAGACAAGGATGTAGTGGTGGAACGTGGTGAGCGGATTGTACAAGTGATCGTGCTTGCACGACAGAAGATTATTTGGCAAGAACAAGAAAAATTTATTACTGTAGACCGTGGTGGTTTTGGCAGCACCGGTACAACCTAAGCAACAGCATTTTCACAAAATTTAGTATTTTCAATACTTGCACAACCACTACATATTGTGGTTGGATAAAAAACGTGCCTAAATTTTTTGAACAGCTTTCAATACAAGTGGTAGAGATGCGTCAACAACTCCCATTGTTGTCACACATAGATTTGATTCAATTGTACGGTTTGTTTCAATTGGCAATTGGTGAAGTAGACGAGCTACGTGAAGCATTTGGCGAAAGTCCAGAAAATATACAGGAGTGGGGGATGGAATACCATGATATCATCGTTTTTTTGGTATCATTGGTAACTTCTTTAGGAGTACTTGAACAGGTTTTAGGTAAGCAGCGGTTATATTCCTCAAACGGTGAAGTCAACGACTCTAACTTTTATGAGCAATTGACTGTAGCCATTCTTGATGGTCAAGATAATCCGATTGCGTTTGTGGAGGCTTTTCGGTTATTACATTCCTTTGCACATCATACACATATCTCACCACAGCAGTTATTCCAGCTCATGGAACAAACTATTACAAAAGTAACCTCCAACCGTCCTCCAGAATTATTCCAACCAATTGATCCGCAATCTGGCAGAGAACTGACAGATGAGGGGGATAGTATGGCGTTATATCGACATCTTGAAGTGATGCTACGACTAATCAGAAAACATGTCATGAGAACTCTCAATCCGAGTGATTGGCAACAGCATAGGGATCTTTTAAAAGATTGGCGCAACTCAGCTACCGCCCAAGCCAAGCTGAAACTTCGTTTAGAATTGCAACCAAAATCAGGTGACTTTATGCTTGAGGAGGATCTCTGGTTTAGTCCTGTAGTGCTTCCCTCTGGTATACTGATGGCAACTAGAAAATAATAGCGACTGCAATCCCATACGAGCGCAGTATGTAGGTATCAGCAAGTATTATGGAGGTGTATGAGCACAAAACAAGGTTTTTTAATCACGTTTGAAGGTGGCGAAGGTGGGGGAAAAACTACGCAAGTCGTTCGGTTGCGTGACAAGCTCATTGCTGCTGGCCGCGATGTGGTGTTGTTGCGCGAACCAGGTGGTACAGTAATCAGTGAGCAGATTCGCAAAGTTGTGCTTTCAGCTAAAAATGCTGGTATCTCCTATACCACGGAAGTACTGTTATTCCAGGCTGCGCGGGCGCAGATTTACCGCGAAATCGTCTTGCCTTCACTTGATGCAGGTAAAGTAGTGGTGATGGATCGTTCTCGAGACAGTAGTGTCGTCTATCAAGGCATTGTTCGAGGGTTTGGTAAGGAATTAATTGATCAACTCAACAACATCTCTACCAAAGACACCTATCCAGATTTGACCATCTTACTCGATGTTGATCACAAAATTGGACTGCGCCGTCAGGATGAAGCAGGTGGCAACAATCGTTTTGAGATGGAAGGGCTCAACTTTCATGAAAAAGTCCGCCAAGCATATTTAGATCTGGCAAAAGAAGATACCACGGGCCGTTGGCAGGTGATTGATGCTGCACAAACTCTGGAAAAAGTAACGGAGATGGTCTGGGAGAAGGTGAAAAAAAAGCTACAGCAATAAGGGACATCCTATAACAGTTTGACTTTATATGTCATACGTGCTATGATACCTTTTTAATGCGTAAAAAATATGTATAAACGCATTAAAAAATGCAAAGAGAACCACTTACACGTCAAGTAATAGAAACTAAACCTTCAGTTGATTCTAATTCTCACCTATATCATCCTCTAATTCCTCGTGAATTATTTAGATTTCTTGATACTCGCCCAGAGTTTTTTGCATATGAGTTTCAAGGTTTACTTGATGAAATACTTGCTAATCCCAGCGAAATTAATGGTATAGATAATCCAATTTATACCCAAGCTCCAAACATACACACACTTGCCCCTGAATTTTTTTTGGAGCAAATTGAACGAAATAACAAATATAAAATTAGAGATAATGACCCAGCGCGTGCCGAAAAGGAAGCTGCCATTGAGCAGTATCGTGCTGATGCAGAAAAGTTGGTGGAGCGTGTTAAAAGTTTTGAACATGCCTTTAGAAATCAGTTTGGAGAAACAGCGCTGTATACTCGTGGCCGAGAGCTCACCCCTGGACTAGTGTTTGATTTGCGTGATTTTTTAATTCAGTGGATCCCAGAGTGGTTCCCGATTTGGGACTGTAACCCTATTACTCAGTACTCCAAAGAACAGCAAGTGATGAACTTTAGACAGCGTACGATGCAGCACATCGACTGTGTCTTGCTATACACCTATGAATACTTTACAGCTTGGAATGCTCAGATAGAGAAGTATGCACGTCCTGACCAGGATCAGACGAAATTACAGGTGGATGTATATTTTATGATGGCTCGTGCACTTCTGCATGACTTGGGCCGCTGGTTTACTCAGGATACCCGTGCTCATGAGGAGATTCCTGCTGCATTTGCAGAAAAAATTGATGAACAGGGAAATGTAATAGAGACTGGCTTACTCCGTACACTTTTAACACTGGATGATGGGGATCCTTCCACGCATCCTCGTGCATTTAACTTAGGTGATGGATTAATGACACTAAAAAAAATAATTAAGGCAGTGGAATTTAATGCAGACGTATTCTCTAAGCCTCACAAGGACAAAGTTGAAGACTATGTAGTGGCAATGTTCTCGAGAATACAAGCGCTTACAGGTACTGATTTTACGGGAGAAATACTGCCAGTAAGTAAAGGAGAAGAGAAGGAGCTGGAATACTTACTGACGGTTACGGCTCAATTAGAACACGATCGTCAAAGTGAGTTGCGTTACACAGAATTAGGTCATTTTTATATGATGCACTCTGGTGGCGGCTACAAAGATATTGCTATTAGTGAAATGAAAAACTGGTATGAATATTTATATAACCGATTGGGTGGCAATCAAGAAAAGCTAGCTTATTACGTCAAAGAAGCTCAAATGCTTGAAACAAGCCGAATCTTCTTGCGGCAACTGGGTATTGCACCAGCACTGATACGCCTAAAGGTGATGGAAAGATGGCAGAACCTCAATGCAGAAGATGATAACTTCCTTGCTATCTGTTTCCCTGATATTAAAGAAGTCGTTTACTCAGAACGTGCTGCTGCTAAGGCTCAAGTACAGGTTGAAACAGAGCTGAGTGAGGATCCTGCGCTATACGCCCAACAACTCTATGCACACCTTGTCATGCTGCAAACTTTCCGATAATGTAGGGGAATGCTTAAACTACCCCGCGCGATCAGGGAACTGACAGAAACATTTGAGAAACTTCCAGGCATTGGTCCAAAATCAGCACAACGACTTGTGTTCAATTTACTACACTATCCAGAACATCGCCTGCAAGAGTTTGCAGATCGATTGGTGGCTCTAAAAAGGGGTACGGTGCTCTGCAACATCTGCCACAACGTTAGCGAACAAGATCCCTGCGAAGTCTGTTCTGATACCAGTCGTGATCAATCACAACTGTGTGTTGTTGAACAGCCACTTGACGTGCTTGCATTAGAGCGCTCTGGGTCATATAAAGGGCTCTATCACGTCTTGCACGGGTCGATTGCACCACTCAATAACATTGGCCCTGAGCAGCTGTTTTTGCATGATATTACCAAGCGGTTGGCTGGTGTAGAGGAGCTCATACTAGCCACCAACCCCACTATGGAAGGTGAGGCAACTGCACTGTACATTGGTGAGTATTTAACTCAAAGTGGCAAAGCTCTGCCAGAACTGCAAATTACACGGATTGGACATGGATTACCGATTGGTGCTGACATTGAGTACGCCGATGGCGTGACGCTTCGGCGCGCGCTAGAGGGACGCAGAAGGGTATAGGTTGGTTACGTCCACCTGTGTTAGGCGTTACTTCTGAGAACCTTCGAAAAATGCTTTGATTCTTTTTCCTAATGCATCATAAAAAGCATCAGAAATTGGTTCTTCTTGGACTTGAGCCCACGTGAGTGCATAGATAGGATCTTCCATAGGATCGGTGTGGACAACACGTTGCCAAAGTGGCGCAACTTCAAGAGTTTCCTCAATGAGCTCTTTTTCATCTTCAGTGATTTGCGCATCTCTAGCATCCACGTTTGGGTACCAATCTGCAAGAACAGTAGGAAGGATTTTTTTAAGTTTTTGTTTGGCACTATATATATAACTTTTTATTAGCTCAACAGTGAAAATCCGCTCTGGGTACATAGCGTTAAAGATCGTGGCTGTTTGTTCCTGGGTATAACCTTCATAGAGCCGCAGTCTCACTGCAAGCTGCTCATATTGATTTACGTGTTTATCAATTGCTGCAGCAATTAGTGCACTTTTAAGCTGCTCCATATACAGCTGCTCAGGTACTCCATACCCAGATTCCAATTCTACATAGTCATCTATAGATTGAGTAATCAACCGATTCTTTTTTTGTAAAAATTAACACAAGCATTGTAGAGTGGGGTGAAAATGAACTTTTCTAGATCCTCAATGGGGGTTTCAGCTCCTCTTCTGACTGTGCGCATGAGGTTGATGTACGTTTCTTGTAAGATCTCCTCGGCTATTTCCTGACTACAGTCTGCGCCATTAATTCTTTTCAGCACAAATAAGTACGCTTTTTGATAGTGGATTCCGGTGGAAGAAAAGTAGTCTAGAAGTGCAAACTCCTGAGTTTCTGGCTCAGATGCTAGCTGATTTTTACGGGTTTCAGAGAAATGTGGTATGGATTCTTTCTTGAAATTTTTTTGTCTGTGAGGTAGTATGCAGGTAATGTTTGCGTATATAGCCCCAGCATCTTTTCAAGAAAAAGTGTGGGGTTTTTTTGTTGCTACATCAGTTGGTAGTTTTACTTCGTATAGTAAAAAAATAAGGTGTTAATTATATCATGCTATATCAGATCTGTGTGGCTGGTTGTCCAGCTGCCAGAGGTCAACGTATAAAGTAGAAGAGAGGAGTACCTCATGCAGGTAATCGTCGAATCCAAAAACTTGACTGTCACGGAAGCGCTGCGCCTCCATATCTTGCGCCAAACCAAGAAGATCGAGCGACTTAAAAAACCCATCACTGCTGTGCGTGTGTATCTGGAAAATATCAAGAAAAAGACCAATGATCCTAAAGCCAATGGAGTGACGTTTCATATTGAGATGTCTGGCAAGGATGTGACCATCCACAAAACTGCTGTAGACATGTATGAAGCGATTGTCCAGGCAGCTGAGGGAGCAGTCCGACATATTCGCAAAGAAGCGGAAAAGCGTATCACCAAAGAGCGTGGTACAGAGTTGGCAGCAGTATCCGTGCTGGTTGAGTAATCTGTCAGTGTTTTTTTAGTAGGTTTTGGGCGCCTGGCTGCTGGCACTTGATTTTTTAGGTACTTTCCCAGTAGTCTTAAGCTCATGACCAATACCCCGAACACTCAAGACGATACAACCCAGCAGCCAGGCGCAGGGCAAGGTGATGCTTTAGCACAACTAGAGGCACTTTTGCAGAAAACTCGCGCCAATAAAGGTGCGGGCGGTGGTGCAGCTGGTATGCCAAGTGGTGGGCAAGGGCAGCCTTCGCTCGAAGAAATGCAGGCACAAGCAGAAGCAGTGGCTCGGGCAGAAGCTGAAAAAGAAGCACTCTTTGCAGCACAACAGGCGCGCTCTGAGCTAGAACGCCAAGAAGCACTTGCAGCGCAACAACAAAAGATGCAGGAGCTGGCAAAAACACCACAGTACATAGCGCGTGTCGAGCAAACAATGCATGAACAGGAGCAGAAGCAAGAAGAGCAAGCTGCCCATGATGGTCATCAAATCTTGCAGATCACTACCAAAAAACTATGAAATCACCTGCAATGCGCCCTCGCCCTGGTGGCGGTTTTAATCCTGGCATTGGTCACTTTACTGATCACCTCGATGAGCAAGCCATGCAACAGGCGATGAAGCAGAAAGCGCTCTCTCAGATGGCTGGAGCTCAGACTGGCCCCAGTCCTGCTGGTGGTGCTGTACATCCATTTGCTGTACCAGGCAGTAGTGGTGGGAGTGGTTTGCCCCCTGGGGCTGGCTTCCCCGGTGGTTTACCAGGCAACTTTCCCAGCAGTGTGCCAGGAGCAGATCAAGCTGGAATGCATCCTGATGGCCAAGCGGGTGCAAGCCCTGATGTTTTTCAAGCAGTGATCTCGCAGCCCATCATGGACATGGCAAAGACCTTTTTGGGAGCACTGCACTTAGATAAACTGCTTGGGCTTGCTTCTGACCATGATACTCCTGAAGAAAAGGCTCAGAAAAATGCCATGCATAAGCGGTATGAGCAGCTCACACAAGAACAGCAATCAGTTGCTCAGCAGATCTATCAGCGTAGACTACAAGAAGAAAAGGTGCGAAAACAAGAAGCTGAACAGCGCCAGCAACAAGAAGAGCGACTCAAATCACAGTCTGTAGCTATGCCTAGCTCACCACAAAAAGGCCCTGTGGGACCATCCTCTGGCAAATCAAAAAAGAGTAATGCTATTCAAAAACTGCAGCAAGATCGCAAAACCTTGGGTGGTCCTCAGAGTGCTGGATAGTGGCGTTCTGTTATTTGTGCAATTTACATAAAAAAGTGCTATAGTAGTCATGCTATGACACCACTAAATTATTTCAAAACCCAAGGAGCAGATATGAAACCATGGATCTTGTGGAGTGTTGTTGCTGCAGTTTTTACGCTTGTTGTGTTCCCTCACGCAGACTGGGGATTATTGACGTTGCGAACTCCGCAGACGATCACGGTGACTGCGAGCGCGCAGCGCGAGCAGGACAATGAGATTGCCCAGTTTTACGGTGGTGTTACTGCAGTTGGCAGCGATAAAGAAAAAGCTGTAGCTGAGGTAAATTCCAAGATGGAAGAAGTAATCGCTAACGTTAAGAATTTTGGCATTGAGGCAAAAGACATCAAAACTCAGAGTGTTAGTGTGTATCAAGATCAAGAGCAGGTGACGATCGATGGCAGACAACGCTTTGAACCAGGTTCCTGGAGAGCCAATAACTCTATCCAGATAAAGTTGCGTGCTGGAGATCGAGCTTCTGAGCTCGTTGGTCTGCTGAGTTCTAGCGGCCTAACTGACATCTCAGGACCAAACTTTATGGCAGATCCAGATGCAACTGGTGATACCTCAGACTTACTGCAGGAAGCAGTCGAAAAGGCTCGGGTAAAGGCTGAACAAGTAGCTGCTGCTAATGGCATGAAAGTACGTCGCGTCATCAGTATTTCTGAAGGCGGGAGTGTGGGTGGTGTCTATCCAATGTTCGACAGTGCACGGGCAAGTAGTGGTGGAGGAAGTCCAGTTGAACCAGGTACCTCTACAGTATTTTCAACAGTCAGTGTGACGTTTGAAGTGCGCTAGCTTTTATAACGTGGCACTTACAAATACATAAAAACCCGTGCGAGCTTGACCGTCAGCGTTTACAAAATCGGTTCTATAGAATTGAACGAGTATTTCTTTACAACGGCGCTGCTCAAACTGCATTCTAATTTGTGATTCTGCAAGCGCTCTGGCATGTGCAATCGTGTGCTGCTGCTTTTCAAGAGAGGAATTATTTCTAAGTATATTTCTGTCGATTGGTGGGGGAGCGTCATTAGATCCCAGACTCAGGGTTTCTGTAGGAGCTGCCGCTGAAATGAGGTTCCATGTTCCTGGCACTACAGATCCACAATCAATGGTTGCGGCATGATAGGTGTTAAAACCCATCTTGAGCTCTACTTCGTGAAGTGTAGTTATTGGTTGTGGAAACTCAAGTCGTTGACGTAGCTCTGGTGTGGGTTGCTGCCCTTGGGTGCGTTCATTTGCTGGGGCAAAAACAATTTGCTCTCGATTCATCATAGCTTCCTTTATTTGTATATATACTTTCTATATGTTACAAACTAAATCTTCCGGTTCAGCAAGTATACTATTCATTTTAAGAATCTGCAGTAGTTCTGCAACGGTAGTGAATAATCTGTCGGGCAGCACATCTGCTTGAGGGAGTTCGATAGTTGTCGGCATTCTCACTGAGGCATCATTGAATTTTCTGCCCTGAGCAAGTGCATTTGCCACTACACTAAATGCACTCGCATCTTCATACAAAAAAAGTTTCTCTTTTACGAGTGTGGGGTTAGCAGGGTCGGTGTAGGTGACCGTAATGGTGCGATCAGCCTGGTTGAGTAGGAGCTGTGTTTCATGAAATGAAGTAGTGCTATACCTTGCAAGAATTGGCCACCGACTATTTTCATCTTTCCTTCCCACAACATACTGATCATCTGGTTCGGTCGCAACTATAGTACCTAACTGTAGGTATAGTGTGGCAAAAATAGGTAAGTCAGTACCAACTGTGCGTTTGGAGGTGTCAGGTGATACCTCCAATCTGGTTGTACTTGGCACGGGTCGGGTAGCAGTTTCGATTCTTATCGGCATAGTTTGTACGGTAATCTGCAAGATCTTTGCTACAATACTTGCATGCGATTATACAACACCCTCACTCGACACCTAGAAACTGTTGAGCCTCTCCATTCCGGCTCAATTGGTTTGTATGCTTGTGGACTGACGGTGTATGACTATACGCACCTCGGGCATTTGCGAAAATACACGATGGACGATGTTCTGATTAGAACACTGCGCCATGCAGGTTTTACAGTCAAGTTTGTCCAGAACATCACTGATGTTGGGCATCTGGCTTCAGATGCTGATACTGGAGAAGACAAGCTCGAAAAAGGCGCTAAGAAATACAACAAAAGTGTGTGGGATATTGCGCATGAGTTTGAAGACTATTTTTGGCGCAGTATGGATCTGATGGGCAATGTCCGACCAGATGTCAGTTGCCGAGCCACTGAGCATATCGAAGCGCAGCTAGAGATGGTCAAAACACTCGAGAAAAAAGGTTTTGCATATGTAATCGAGGATGATGGCGTGTACTTTGATACCTCAAAAATTTCTGACTATGGCAAGCTGGCGGGCTTTGACCCAGAAAGTCTGCAAGAAGGTGCTCGTGTAGAAATGGTAGTGGGCAAGCGCAATAAAACTGATTTTGCCTTATGGAAGTTTGAGCGGCCTGGTGAAAACCGAGCAATGGTTTGGCCGAGTCCTTGGGCGGAGCGCAGTTTCCCTGGCTGGCACATTGAGTGCAGTGCAATGGCGCTCCAGCACCTCACAGACGTACGGCAAGCTGATGGTAGTTATAAGTGGGAAAAAGCTGAGTCAATCACAATCCACACTGGGGGAATTGATCACATTCCCGTCCATCACACCAATGAAATTGCACAAGCCGAAGCAGCCACAGGCAAGCAGCCATTTGTGCAGTACTGGGTACATCATAATTTCCTGCGCGTGGATGGTGAAAAGATGAGTAAATCGCTGGGTAATTACTACACTATTGATGATATTTTGAATCGAGGTATCAGTCCAAAAGCACTGCGCTTGTTATTTTTGACGACTCACTACCGTAGCGAGATGAACTTCTTGTGGGATACACTAGAAGGTATGGAAAAAACATACCAACGCTTACTTGAAATGGTCGTCCAATTTAGAAAAGAAGACGACAGAACAGTTTTGAGTGAAGAAAAGTTGGCTAAAATTGATGAGTACCGCAAAAGGTTTTTTGCAGCGGTAGAAAACGATCTCAATACTGCTGAAGGTGTTGCACTCATGTGGGAAGTAGCGAAGTCAAATATTCCTGGACCAGACAAATATGATTTGCTCATAGAATTTGATGAAGTGCTGGGCTTGGGTCTCAAAACAGCTGAGAAGCAGCTTGCTGATTTGAAAGCAACACAGGCTGAAAATATTTTTTCAGAAACTGATGAACGACTGCCAGCAGAAGTTCGTCAACTTGTAGCAGAGCGCGCAACAGCACGTACCAACAAAGATTTTGCAAAGTCTGATGAACTGCGGCAGAAAATTGCAGAACTTGGCTTCAGTGTTGAGGATGCAAAATCAGGAGAGCAAACAGTTCAAAAAATAAAATAGCTGTAAGTACTACTTATTTCGAGAATCTTGCTCGTGCATTCCAGAACCAGACGAATAATGCAATATTTATAACTGGACCAAGGAGTAGATCAAAAATCAGAAGCGGAACGCCTAAGCTCAAGTTGTACAGAAAAAGAATTACGGACAAGGCAGCTAATCCACCAAACAAGTAGAGACCCCAGAGTTTCTTTTTCCAAAGTCCAAAACCTGCACCAAAATACAGTATCATGATGAGGAGGGGAAGAGGGCTAAAATTTCCATCAAGTAGCCTCATTAGCCCTATGAGCATTAGTAAAAATCCGATAGTGCTAGCATTTGCTACTGGATCAGTAAATTTATATGCCATAAATTATCCTTTCAGCAAAAAATATATATCTGAGAATAACATATATATGTCGATAGTGTAAAATATTGCTATGCCAGAAAAAACAAAACACCAAACCACAAGAAAATTAGTCATTCCAAAAGAGGGTAGAAAGCTGGCAGGTGTCTGTGCAGCTTGGGCAAATTTTTTGGGAATTGATGTTACCTTTGTGAGAATCGTCTGGGTGTTACTCTTAATCCCCGGCGGATTACCTGGTCTTATTCCATACCTCATTTGTTGGGTGCTGATCCCAGAAGAGAAGTAGGCTTCTAATCTCAACTTGTATTTGTCTTTACTTTTTCATACAATTCAAGTCCAAGGAGCTCTTTCATGAATGAAACAATTGCTCTTGCCAATAGCGTTTTTTACTTTGGCAGTGTCTTACTGCTGCTGGTATTAGGTATTGTAGTATTACTCATACAGAGAGATAGAAACTCTAAATCATCAAAGTAATCCTATGCTTCTTGAAAAGCGTATTGCCGCTACAGTACCTGTAGCATATAAGCGTGATGATCTTGAGGGTAAAGATAAACCGCAAGAAGAATGTGCGGTTTTTGGCCTTTACCTACCACCAGAACAGCAGGCCGCGTTCCTAATTTATTTTGCACTATTTAATCTACAGCACCGGGGGCAAGACGCCTCTGGCATTGCCACATCTGATGGTAAACATGCAGTACGAGTCACTAAAGATCTCGGGCTTGTTTCACAGGTCTATACTCCCCAAAAACTCGCTCGATTACGCGGTCACTTTGGGATAGGCCATAATCGCTATACCACGTCAAAGGTCAATACCCAGGCGTTTGCACAGCCAACTTCTGAGGGAAGAAGAAATAGGCTTGGTAAAACAACCAAAAATGAGCTAGCAGTTGCTTTAAACGGCAATATTTCTAATCCCGAGCCAATGGTGCGCTTTTTGCTTGAAAAGAATGTGGATATATGTGGTAAAAACGACACCATGTTGATGTCTGCACTGTTGTGGTACTTCTTGCAAGAAACACAAGATATCGTGGCAGCCATCAAGCTATGCTGGCCCTTTTGGATTGGGGCATTTTCACTGGTGATTGTCTGGAAAGATCAATTGATTGGAGTGCGTGGCCCCCATGGCATCCGACCTCTTGTGCTCGGAGAAATGACAGAAGGTGGGTTCGCACTAGCTTCTGAGAGTTGTGCCTGGAACTCAAAGGGTAGATTACTGCGATCTATCAGACCGGGGGAGGTAATGGTTATTGATGGAGCTGGTATACAGTCACACCAGGTTGCTGTCACTCCTGAACAGTTGGATGCTTTTGAACTAGTATACTTTGGACGCCCTGACAGTATGTTTACCGCTACTTTGCCAGACGGAAGCGAAGTAAAACGGAGTATCTATCAAATTAGAAGGAACTTTGGTCAAGAGCTCTGGAATGAACATCAGATCAGAGCCGATATTGTTGTCCCAGTCCCTGACAGCGCTAATCAAGCAGCTGAACAGTATGCGCAAGCTAGTGGTGTGCCATACTGCGCTGGACTCGTAAAAAGTCGGTATGTGCATCGTACCTTTATTCAGCCATCACAGGAGCTGCGTGAGTTGGCTCAGACATTCAAGTTAAATCCGGTAGAAGACCAGTTGGCAGGCAAAGATATAGTATTGATTGATGATTCAATTGTTCGTGGCACAACACTCATCCCACTCATTAAAAAGCTAAAAGAAGCAGGGGCGCGCAAAGTATCTGTTTTAGTTGCTTCACCGCCCGTGAAGTTTCCTGATTTTTATGGCATTGCTACACCACAACAAAAAGACTTGATAGCTGCGCACAAATCTCCAGCAGAAATTGCAGCGCATATTGGTGCCGATGGGGTGTACTATCTCAGTGTCGAGGGGATGGTCAGGGCAATTGGCGTGCCAAAAGAAAGTTTGATGACTTCTGCTTTTACTGGCGAGTATCCGATTGATATTGGGAAACATCAAAACGAAATCTCATATCCTACTCTGTAAATTGTTTTTTTATGCGATGAATGCTAGAGTAGCGGTGCACCAAGCGGAAAAACTATATGCCAAGAATACAGCAAAAAACGAAAACTCAGAAAAAAAAGACAATGGCCTATGACGTTGTGGTAATCGGTGGTGGTTTTGGTGGATTGGCTGCGGCGGCTTTATTGGCAAAAGATGGTAAAAAAGTAGTGGTGCTTGAGAAAAATAAACTACTCGGTGGTCGAGCTAATGTTTTAAAAGCACAAGGTTTTCAGTTTGATATGGGCCCGTCATGGTACATGATGCCTGATGTTTTTGAAAAGTTTTTTGCTGAGTTTGGTAAAAAACCTGCTGATTATTTGCAGCTGGTGAAGTTGGATCCACAGTACCGCATCATTTTCCCCGACAAGACCCATGTGGATATGAAGCCAAACTTGGAGCACAACAAGGCGCTTTTTGAAAAAATAGAGAAAGGTGCTGGCAAGCGGCTACAAGATTATTTGGATGAAGCACGGGCTAAATATGAGTTGTCGGTGCGGACAGTTCTCTATAAAAACGTGGACTCAATTTTTGATTTTTTTAGCTGGGATCTGTTAAAAAATGGGCGGATGCTGCGTCCATTTGACTCCATGCAAAAGTATGTAGCAGAGTTTTTTAAGAGCGAAAAATTGCAGCAAATTATTCAGTTTACGTTGGTATTTTTAGGTGGCGCTCCACACAATATGCCAGCGCTCTATAGTTTGATTTCGCATGTTGATTTTACGATGCATACCTTTTATCCGATGGGCGGCATGTCGCAGGTGGTTAAGGCATTTGAGCAGGTTGGGAGAGAGAACGGAGCGGAGTACCGTCTAGAAACACCAGTTTTAGAAATTAAAACGCGTGACGGCAAGGTGACTGGCGTGCGGACAAAAGACGGAATAATCAAGACGAAAGCAGTAGTGGCCAATGCTGATATGGCGCATATTGAGAGCCTCCTTGATGACGCTCATTTAAAAATGTACTCAGAAAAATATTGGCAAAAACGTACCTTTGCTCCCTCAGCATTTCTGATGTACTTGGGCGTAAAAGGAGATGTGAGAGCGCTACAGCATCACAACATCTTCTTTGGCAAAAACTGGATTGAGCATTTTACAGAAATCTTTGAGCAGCCAAGTTGGCCAAAAGAGCCATCAATATACCTGAATGTACCATCGATGACCGATCCTGCAGTTGCGCCAAAAGGGCATCACGCGGTGATGATTCTGGTGCCGGTGGCCTGTGGATTGGCTGAAGATGCAGCGTCTAAAGAAAAATATGGCGAGTATATTTTGCAGTACTTAGAAAAAAAGGCAGGGATTAAGCTAAAAGAAAAAATTGTCTATAAATCAATATTTTCTGTTACAGACTTTGAGAGTACGTACAACAGTTATGCAGGTAATGCGCTGGGTGGTGTGGCACATACACTGATGCAAACGGGGCCATTCCGCCCACCCAACAAACACAAAAAAATCAGTAATCTATTCTTCAGTGGCGCAGGCACAGTACCTGGCATTGGCGTGCCTTCAGCGGTGATATCAGGACACTTGGTGCGTGATCGGGTGCAGACAATGAAAAGCTAGTTTTAAATTGTTGCAAGTACTTTACTTAGACTCTTTTGAAGTTGCCAAACTCATATTTTAGTTTGTTGGTGCTATGTGTATTTTTACGCACAAAGTACCAGCTGATTTGTACGTACTGCCAGAATGTTTGCCAGACGCCATACTGTGCAAAGCGCCGAGTGGAGACAAAAACGGGGAGATCCAACAGGGTAAACCTCCCAGTACTTCCTGCACGGTGTACAAAGTCCAGATCATCGACCAAAAGTGAAGTAGTGAAGCCACCCAGTTTCTTAAAATGTTGCGCAGTGACAATTATGCACGGCCCCGCTCCAGCTGGAAAGTATTTTTGTCCAAACCAAAACAAAAAGTTGAGAAAGGCAAACAGTACCTTGACTGGGGCTGCTTGTAGGAGCGTGAGTGAGTTGGTACTTGGCACATACTGTGGACAGGCAGCATCAAACGCCTCTCTATGTAGTATCTCACTCGATTTTTTCAAAAAATATCGGGGGAGTCGGACATCTGCATCAAAAAAATAGAGCAAGGTAGCTTCGCGAGGATCAGATTTTTGTTTCCTCGCACGGTCACACATATACGTGCCGCCAAAATCACGCTGTGCACCCACACCGCGAGTGGGGCACTTGAGGAACTGAACCGCACTCCACTGTTTTGCCCAAATTTCGACAACAGCTTTAGTTTTGTCTGTAGAGTGTCCATCGACAATTAAAACTTGATCAGGTCGTCTTGTTTGGGTATATACATCTGCGAGCAGCTTTCCAATGAACCGCTCTTCATTGAGGGTGGGAATAATCACGCAGATGGCAGTATTGTTTACAAAAGGCCGCTGCTTTGCCATAGTTGTGTCCAACCAAATCGCGAAAGTAAGATGTACCAAAATGCTAAGAATCCTAAAGCAGGGATACTGTAGGGAAAGTACCAGTAAAAGTCTTCAGTTTTTTTGTGGGCAAGTAAAATGTACAAGGCAATGCCAAAGGGAATCCACCCTAAGCTGCCCAGGACGCCAAAGTAATACAAACACAGCAGTGAAAACACCAACCAGTTGGCAAGGATAAAGAGCAAGGTTTTTTGTTTACCTAAAAATACAGCAGTGGTAGCGATCCCTGCTTTTTTGTCTACAGTCATGTCTGGTATTGCTGAAAAAGCATGCATACCCGCGCTCCAAGTAAGCCCCATCAAAATAACTGGTAGTGTGGGTAGCTGACCACCCAAGAGTGCATAGGCAAAAAATCCTGGAAAGGCATATAAAACGTTGGAGTAGGCATCTAGAAATGGCCGAGCTTTAAACCGCAACGGTGGGGCACTGTAGCTGAAGGATAAAAATAAAAAGATACTCAGCATGGCAGCAGCAATCGTGTTGACAAATAGCAAAGCCACAAGACTCAAGATTGCTATGCTCGTTACTGTTAGGACTAACGGCTTTCGTTCGCGCAGCTGCAGTAAATGTTCGTGAGAATGTTTTTTTGGGTTATTGGCGTCTGTTTCGGTGTCAAAGATGTCATTCACTCCATACAAAAATATATTGGCAGGAATTGTAAAATATAATAAAAAGAGTAAAAAATTTAGGCTAGTAATTTCGAGTGGATACGCAAAAGCAGCAGCACCGCCAATCAAAAATGGACCAAACAAATAACTATAAAACCGTGGTCGAGAAATTTTAAATACCGACATAGCTACAGTTTATTGTAAGGTACAAATAGATTTTTCATGGAAGCAAAGAGATGTTCTCTCTTGTATACTAACGATCGGTATGCCTTCAGCAGAGACAACCAATATTTTTAAATCAGCCAGCACAACCTACTTTACGAGTAGTTTGTTTTTTCCAACCCCAATCAAAGAAAAAATCTTTACATTGTATGCGTTTGTTCGTACAGCTGATGACTATATAGATCGTATGCCTCAAGATAGTACAGGGTTCTATGCGTTTCGCGATGCATACTACCACTGTGTAAAGAGCGGCAATAGTACAACGGAGGCTTTACTCCCTGTTCAAACACAGATAATCATTTCCAATTTTGTACTACTACAGCAGACAGTTGGAATTAAACAAGTTTGGGTAGATGCGTTTTTCTTGGCAATGGAGTTGGATCTGTATAAAACTACGTATTACACAATGCAAGAGCTGCAGAGCTACATGTATGGTTCAGCAGAAGTAGTGGGACTGATGATCTGTGCTTGTGTTGGCTTGGATAGTCGTGCGTATCCTACTGCCCGAATGCTTGGTAGAGCAATGCAGTATGCCAATTTTTTGCGTGACATTGCAGAGGATCTAACACTTGGTAGACAGTACATCCCACAAGAAATTGTAGAACAGCATGGTTTGTCAGATCTTTCTGAAGCGAGTACAGAGCGTGATGGGGTGGGGTTTAGGCATTTATATGCAGCCGAGGAAAGACGGTATAGAAGTTGGAATGCTAGCGCCATGGTGGGTTTTGCTTTTTTGAAAGTGCCAATCCGCATCCCAGTGGCGACAGCTACCAAAATGTATGAGTGGACGATCCAAACAATTGCAAAAAATCCATATAGTGTATATACCAAAAAAGTTAAACCCAGTAAGGCACGAGTTTTACTGTCTATACTTGAAAACTGGTTCATTGCAATTGTGGAGTAGAATGGAGTGAGAAAGACAAATGACAGATACACAACATACACAAATCCACCAGATGGCTGATCCTGCACTTGTAAAAACACAGTTGTTTCGTTCAAGAACAGCTATTGCAGCCGAGATAGAGCGTGTACTGGAAACATTCTATGTTACTGATGGTCACTTTCCGCTAGCTCGAGAGTTTTATTGGCAGATGAAAGAATACGCAACAAGTGGCAAGTTGTTTCGTGGCTGTCTGCTTGTGGAGATGCAGCAGGCCTTGACTGGTCGAGAGCTCACGCAAACACAGTACAGTGCCGCTGTCCAAGTGGCAGCAGGGTTGGAATTAATTTGTTCAGGGTTGCTCGTGCACGATGATATTATGGATCAGGATGTCCGTCGCCGCGGTTTACTGACGACACACACCGCAGTGACAGACTGGGCGACAGAAGCTGAGCTTCCTAATGCTACTCATTTTGGAGAGAGTGTTGCAATTTGTTTTGGAGACGTGCTTTTTTTCTTGGGGATGCAGTGTCTAAACACTGCTTCTGTTTCAGACGCAGTGGCGCGACGGATTATGCAGATTTCTTCACATGAGTTAGCCTGTTTGGGATTGGCTCAGACGGAAGATATGCGCCAGGCAAGTCTCCCAATTGCAGCGGTTACCCAAGAAGAAATTATCGAAATGCAGTATGGCAAGACTGGCCGCTATACTGGCCGTTGGCCGCTGCTTTTGGCAGCAGCGCTGGCAGAGCGAAGCAGTGAGGAACAAGCACAGTTGTTGAAAATTGGTGATGAGATTGGCTTGCTGTATCAGTGGAGAGATGATTATTTGGGACTCTTTGGCCATCCAGAAAAAACGGGAAAAAATATAGTGAGTGATGTCCGTGAGGGTAAAAAAACGTTATGGTATTGGTATGCCTGGCATACGTTGGCTGGTCAAGATAAACAGTTGGTGGAGCGAGTTTTTGCTAATCCTCACGCGACACTTTCAGAAGTACAGGAAGTGGTAGAGCAGCTGAGAGACTCCGCCTGTACTCGTGAACTTACAGAAAAAATGCAGCAGCGTGTAGAGAAAGTTGAACGTATGCTTGCAAAAAGCTCGCTCCATGAAAGTGCAGAGGGGCTGCTGTTGGCTGTACTTAAACTGGTTGTAGAGCGAGAAAAATAATAGTATCGGGTGTGGTAAATAAACACGGTTATGGTGTACGAAAACGCACAAAATACAAATTTTCTTCGAGAAAATGAAGAACAGGCCATGCGCCTTTTTCAGGAATTTACGCTTCAGACTCAAGGGCTTGTTTTTACCGATGCCTATGCTTTATTTACTGATCAGAGAGTCAACAAACTAGACACCGCCACTTTTGAAAATCTGAATAGAGTTTTTCAAAGTAAGTTGTTGGCCATCACTGTACAGCTCTTAAAACAAAATGGCGACACCGATGAAGATGGTATTACCATTGATCCTGATGCCTTGCTCTTAGAAGCAATAAGTAAATGTATACAGTTCGGAAAACCTCTTACAGTAAACCTCTTTGCGCTCTTTTCTGTTGCAGTTAAAAATTTAATTTTAGATAAACGAAGTAAACTGCTGCACCGTGGTCTAGCACAAAATAGTGTTGATTTTTATGATCTTGAGGGAGTGAGCCAAGATGCAGCACTGGACACACAAGCGAACATATCATACTCCCCAGAGATAGTGGCCAGTACCATCAAATCAAGGTGTGAAACATATTCGCTGCAACTGGCTGTTACCCTACTTATGCTCAACCAGTCCGCTGACTTTCCCAGTTATCATCAAAAAATTACCAATACCTTGCAGACACTGTTAGAAACTTGGTTGCAAGATCAGTCAGCCTTAGAGAGTGAGGCGCTACAGATTTTGTATGTTCCCTATAATCCAAGTAAAACAGTGACTGCAACTGAGCTAGATACCGAAGATGGTCAGGCTCCAAATACCCTAGAACCTAGTTTGGTGGGGATGCAGCAACCACTTAATATTTTGCGACAGTACTTCAAGCTTCTCAAGGAAAGTAACGTAGTTATTTCATATGCTGGTAACGTGGGTGGCCTCAAACTAATTGCACACCGAGCAACCACCGTTATTGAAAACAACGAGATTTTATTGAGAACCTACTTAGAGTTTGCCCACACTGGTGAACAAAGTATCGAGCGAGCAATCGGCGCTTTAAAAGCTACGCGACAAGTAAACACTGTAGAAGAGGAATCTACTCAAACACAGAACGTGCCGCGTAACCTGAAAGGTCTGCATCCAGCAGTTTTGGCAGTTACAAAAATAGCTGGTGAAGTAGCCTCTCAAGAAACGGCACCTGAAGTAATAACTCCAGACAGTGGTTTGCAAGCGGCCTTAGAAAAAGCTCGTGCTGCAACCCGTGAGAGAAGAAGTCGAAATGCTGGCAAACCGCTTGGCCCTCCTGAAACCACTCGATCTAAAAAGAAATATGTTGATGGGAGACCGTTAGTTGATCAGCTCTTAGAAAAGCACCAAAAACCTCTTGATGCAGCTATACGTACTGCGCGCAACGCATCACGTCAGCGGAGAGTGCAAGGCAAAAAAACTTGAGCTTTCTGCTACAATCAGACCTATGAAGAAACTGCACCTTTCCACTAGTATCAACGCACCAGTCCAAAAGGTCTGGAACGCGGTAGTTACCAAAGAACTCTATGAACAGTGGACGGCTGCCTTTATGCCGGGCTCTACCTTCGAAGGCAAGTGGGAGCAGGGAGCGGAGATGCGGTTTTTGGGTCCCAGTAACACTGAAGCCAGGGATGGAATGTTTAGCATGATTGCTGAGGTGCGTAAACACGGGTTTATTTCCATCAAGCATTTGGGGATGATCACCAATGGTGTGGTAGATACTACCAGTCCAGCAGTCAAAGAGTGGACACCATCATTTGAGAACTATACTTTCAAAGCAACGCCTACAGGCACAGAGTTCATTCTCGACATGGACGCACCAGACGCATTTTATGACATGTTTATGGACATGTGGCCCAGAGCGCTGGAGCGTCTCAAAGAAGTAGTCGAGACAGGGAAGAGTTCATGGATTGATACATCAACGCTCATCACAGCCCCGCTCGAAAAAGTCTGGGAGTACTACACCAAGCCAGAACATATCACCAACTGGGCGTTTGCCAGTGACAACTGGGAAGCACCTGCAGCAGAAAATGATTTGCGCGTTGGCGGACGGTTTAAGACGGTGATGGCCGCCAAAGATAAGAGTGCACAGTTTGATTTCACGGGTAGCTACACTGCTGTAAAGCCGCATGAGCTCCTAAAATACACTCTTGATGATGGCCGTAAAGTGATAGTCTCGTTTTCTCCAGCTGGTCCTCACGTGCAGGTCGCCGTAGCTTTTCAAGCTGAATCAGAGAACTCACGCGAGTTGCAGCAAACTGGCTGGCAGGCAATCCTTGAAAACTTTAAGAAGTACGTGGAGAAAGGAACCTAGTGTCTAAACAACACACACTTTCTGGCAACTGTGAAAGTTGCCTCATGCCATTTGCCAAAGATCCCAAAGGAGCAGCACGCGAGAGTGAAAAGTATTGTTCGTATTGCTTTGCTGATGGCAAACTTTGTTATCCTGGTGATGACTTAGCTGGTTTTCGTGCAGCGATGATTGATGCTATTGTGGCGCGCGGGGAGAGTAGGATAAAAGCATGGGCATTCGCTTTTATGGCTGGCTTTGCGCCACGGTGGAAAAAGAAAAACTCTGAAGGAAGTGCAGTATGAACATGAAAATAACGATGACTGTAGCATTTTTGCTGCTGGCGGGTGTGGGATTCTGGTATCTACAGTTTTTGCCTTCTAATGCCCCAATGGTTGTGGCTCCGACACCACTAGCAGCTGTGGCAAATCCAATTGCTACAGCCATTCCAAGCACTACCGATCTGCAACAAGATGGTGCTATCGGTACTGCGCAACCTGAAACCAATCAGCTGACCTATACCTATCAAGGGTCACTCAAAGATGTCACCAGAGGTGTGGTGCGTGGCATAACAACTAATGGTACGGCTCAGGGCTCTGCTATGGCAGATTTCAGAGAGGGTACCTACCAGCTGCTTGCTACAGTCGAGAACCTGCCAGAACCGCTCAATGGTGACTTTTACGAAGGTTGGGTTGTTCAGAAGCGGCCCTTCAAGTTTATAAGTACTGGCAAACTTGAGCGAGTGAATGGGGTGTACACCAATCGGTATACTGCTGCTCAAGATTTTACTAGTTACACACAGTATGTCTTAACGATTGAACCAGATGACGGAGATCCAGCTCCTGCTGCTCATATCGTTGAAGGTGAGATGGCGAAGAAGTAAGAATAGGACTGCTTGTATGAAAGCTACGCACCTGTACTTAGGATCTCTTTTGCAGTGACGTTGGGATTCTGCGGATCAGCTGCCAGCATTCGATTAAGGACGAGGCGAGCATCAAGTTTCCGTAACTGGTCTAAATGTATGCCCCAGTGCGCTTTTAATAACTCTGCTATTTCGACTTCGTCTGTTGTTGTCTTTTGTCCTTCAGTGCCTCGAACATAATAATCACTCAAATCTGCAAAAGTAGCAGCTGATTTTAGAGTTGCAGTAGTATTGCCCAGTAGAAAAACGACTTGCGAAGTAGTATCAGCAAGTGTGATTTCCAAGATAAAATTTCCTTGAGCAGTGGCTCTAGCTAGAATATCAATTCGTTGGTGCTGAACTCCTTGGTCAAACTCTACTTGATGCCGATCTGCCAGTCTTAAATTAGTGTGCGTCTTTGCATCCTTTAGAGCTTGTGGGCTGGGCTTGTCCGTGCGCATTGATGTTAACTGCAGCGGGTCATCTTGACGAAGCGTATGCGTACGGCTAAGTCCAAACAGTTGATTATTGGGAGCAGAGCTTTCAGAGAAGATAGTAACAGTAGTAGTCAGGCGGAGTTGATCAAGCTGTTGGTCGTCTGTGGGGGTATACCTGCCATCAGCATTTTGAATAAAATAGAAATGTCGCGCGGTCATCTCTATTGGAGTCGGAGATCTCATATCAATTATTTTTGTCCAACCTGCATTCATATCAATAATATGCACTTTTAAAGCATCACGAAGTGTTATGGCTTCAGTGAGATACTGTGTCCGTTCATCAACAGGAGGTGGTGGGGCAGCTTCAGGTGGTGCAGAAGTTCGATTCCCAAATAATCTCCCCAAGAAGTTTCTAGAATTTTCTGTTGCCATATTGTGTATATTCTATCTCAAGCGGTAGGTTTTTCAAATTAAGATGTTATCTATTACTAGTAGCCGCTTATGGGTGCTGGTAGTGTATAGGTGATTTGGTATACAGGGCAAGTGAGTGGAGAGCATCTGAGGGTGTAGAATTACTTTCATATGAAAGAAAAAGAAATAATCCAAACTTACGCAAACTTTCACGCTGAAGAACCCTATAAACAGCAGCTAGCACAAGAAGAACAACTATCCCATACCGTACTATTTGATTTTTCAGGTGATCGTCCTGCAATGCTCATCGATGGTCGCACAATCACGGAGTTTGAGCCTGCAGAAATTTGTGCGCTTCGGATGTTATTGTTGATGTATCCAAATAACTCCGTGATATCAAACACTGATTTATGGGGTCATTGGGTATTTGCTGACTATGCAATTAAGTATTCAAAAGTCTTTACGAATGCATTTGGTTCTAATTTCAATGTCAGAAATATATTAAATGTTCTCGTGCCAAAATTACAGCAACTAGATATCCCTGGCTTGAGTTTTGAGTCAATACGAGGTGGTGGCATTGCTGTACATAATCCTTATAAAGATCAGGTGCGGGTATACTTTTCGCCGCGGGGCAAAAATGATTCGGTGCTTCATATCGATACAGTCGAGGGTACTATCAACCCACTACAAAAACAGTACGTAAAAGCTCTGCTGGTTAATTATAGTGAAGCTGCGGGTACGTGGCTGACTGCTGAAGAGATTTTGCGGAAAGTAGGTAGAAAAGTAACCGCACAGGCCGGTGGAGGAGTATTGAATAGCCTGAGAATTGTAGGAAATGCATTTTATAGTCATCTTACAGCTGATACTGTGGGTATCAACTATGGCTTGATTATTCAAATAAAAGTAGAAAAAGTGGAAGGTAAGGATAGAGCGTTTTTTAGAGTAAATCCTCAGATTCAGGTGATGGGACCAAAAGCAGATGTGCCACAGCAGAAGTGATCTTTTTGTGTACGCTAAAACCTGATTCTCCAGAACCACAACTAGATCCTACTGACCACTCAGAATATAAATGGGTGAATGCAGAGGAAGCAACCCAATACTTTGAAGCTGAGGATGAGGAGCTGAAAGGGATAGCTGAAGGTTTTGATTTGTTACAAGAATATGGGCCAGCAGTTCAAATGCCATATGTCAGGAGAATATCACCTCAACTTAGTGAGTTACGAGTAAGAGGAAGAGAAGAAGTGCGGCTGTTTTTCACGATTAGAAAATTGACGATTTACATTTTGCATGGATTTACAAAGAAAACTCAAAAAATTCCAACTAAGGAATTGAAGATGGCCATCAATCGTCTTGAAGAAATATAACATATATGTTATAACATAAATTATGTTAAAATGGGAAAAATTTAAGCAAAAACTACTAAAAAATGAGGACGTTCGTAAAGAATATGAGCGTTTATCTCCTCGGTATAAAATTATTTCTGAGATTATTGGTGCTCGTATGAAAAAGAAGATGAGTCAGGAAGATTTAGCTAAAAAAGTTGGTACAAAACAATCCGCTATTGCCCGTTTGGAGTCAGGGAACACAAATCCTTCTATAGATTTTTTGGAAAAAATTGCCAAGGCAACAGAAGGAAAATTGCAAGTTCGGATTGTGCAGTAGCTAATATAAGTTGCATGATGAATTAGAATTCAGCGATTTGCTATAATCTAAAACATGAACATACAGAATATTGCTGATAAAACAAAAGATATTCTTGCTTCCTACGGGGTAAAGAAAGCTGCTCTTTTTGGTTCTTATGCCAGAAGTGAGCAAACTTCAGATAGTGATATTGATATTCTTGTAGAGCTAGGTGCTAAAAAACTCAGCTTGCTTGATTTTGTAGGATTGAAGTTGGATCTTGAAGATTCATTAGGTAAAAAAGTTGACTTGGTGCAATATAAAGCTATAAAACCGTCACTGAGATTGTATATTCTTAGCGATGAAAGTGTTTTTTATAGAATATGAACAAAGTACCTAATCCTTATCTAGAAGATATCCGTAATTCAATTGATCTTATTGAGGCCTATTTAGTTGATATAGAAAGTAAAGATGATTTTTTACGCGATACTCAACTTCAAGATGCTATAGTCAGGAGGTTAGAAATCATTGGTGAGGCCACAAAAAGGCTTGAAGAAAAATTCAAACAAATGTTTCCTGAAGTTCCATGGAGAAAAATGGCAGGTATGCGAGATGTGTTGATTCATGATTATGATGAGGTGGATCTAGATTTGGTTTGGCAGGTAGTGCAAGAAGATTTACCCAGGCTTAAGAAATTGCTGAAAGAGGAGTAAGGAAAATTAGCTTTGAATTTCACTATTTAATATAATTAACAATTATTAACCAATACTTACTATACCTGTTTCATCAATTATGAGTGCATAACCGCAGCTAGAAATTACATTGCCTGAGAAACTATTACGATTTGGATCAATAAGTATATCTTCAAATTGGTATCTTTTTCCGAAAAAGTATAAGTTGCCTCTTAACTCAAGAGAAGAGTCTTCATTTTGCTTAATAGTTAAGAAAACCTTTTTGTCATTCGAAAATAAAGAAATTCCTGAGTTATGCTCAATCTTGAAATCCCAAAACATGCTTCCTCTAGCAAAGATTTTATTCTCTTTAATTTCTAATAATATGTTATTGTTACAATCATAGAATATACCACTTAGTATCAACCTTTCATTTATATTCTGAAGACTAAGTAAAGGTAATATTTCCCCACTCTTGAATTTATGAGCAAAAATTATTGGAGTATTTACAATTTTAAAGCCTCTACCAAGATAAAATACTCTTTCAGAGGAATAAAAATCAAAGCAAGCATTTATATAATCAAATTTTGTTCCATCTTTATTTAATTCTTTCATCCGCCTAATTAAAGCCTTAGCCTGCTTACTGCCAGGAGTTAAGTGTTCTACTTCAAACTTTCTATGGCATGGATTGCATAAAAACAGCAAATTTTCCGCTTTGTAAGATCCACCCCAGGAGTCTGGGATTATATGGGCAATTTGACAATCAGTGGTTCTCCCACAGTTTTTACAAACAAAATTTGCTGTTTTTCTGACTTCTTGTTTAGTCACATTTGCCTTGCAATTTATTACTATTAAAATGGGAATATAAACATATTTTGTACAACCTATATGAAGAAAAATTGTCTAAATAGTATTTGATAAGGTTACGAGAAATTTAATTCTTATCATAATGCTCCCCAACTAGGAGCCGAACCTACGCCATAGTGCCCTATGGCAATCTTCAGGTATAATACCCTCCATATGTCACTCTCCATCGGAATCGTCGGTCTGCCAAACGTAGGAAAATCTACACTCTTCAACGCATTGCTCAAAGAGCAGCAAGCCTTGGCTGCCAACTATCCCTTCGCCACCATCGAGCCCAACGTCGGCATCGTCCCGGTGCCAGATGCGCGCCTGGAAAAGCTCGCCGAAATCGTCCACACCACCACCATCAAGCCCGCCACTGTCGAGTTCGTCGACATCGCTGGCCTGGTAGCTGGTGCCAGCAAAGGGGAGGGCCTGGGTAACCAATTCCTCGCCAACATCCGCGAAACCGCTGCCATCTGTCACGTCGTCCGTGCTTTTGAAGACGCTGACATCATCCGCGAAGGCTCCACCGATCCCAAGTCTGACCTCGAGATCATCCGCCTTGAGCTCGTCCTCGCCGACAGCGCTACAGTAGAAAAACAACAACAGCCCAAGGGTGCGGTAGACAAAGCCACCAAAGAACGCTGGGAAGTTATCCAAGCCATCAAAGAAGTCCTTGATGCCGGCCTGACGCTCACGAGCATCCTCGATACTACAGGCTCCACCACGACCAGACCCACCACCACCACCACCACACCTGCCCCCAGCAGCTTCAAAATTTCCACCATGCACCAAGATCAAGTCCGTGCTGTCTGCAAAGAACTTTCGCTGATGACGTCCAAAAAAGAACTGTTTGTCATTAACGTCAGTGAGACGCAACTGTCAGAAGGCGTGGACAAACTGACCACCAAATTTGCCACTGAACTTAACCTGGAGCCTTCTCAAATCATCGTCATGTGCAACAAAATCGAGAGCGAACTGTCATCTTTGGCCGACGAAGACCGCGCCCTCTACCTCGCAGAACTAGGACTAGAGCAGAGTGGGCTAGACCGCCTCATTACCGCTGCCTATCACACCCTGCACCTGCAAAGTTACCTGACCGCTGGTGAACTCGAAGTCCGCGCTTGGACGATCCCACAAGGCTGTACCGCTCGCCAAGCCGCAGGAGTCATCCACACAGATTTTGAAAAAAACTTTATCTCCGCCCGCGTCACGTCCTATGATCACTTTGTCCAGTTCAATGGCTGGAAGGGCGTCAAAGAAAACGGCAAGCTCCGTACCGAGAGCAAAGACTATGTCATGCAAGATGGTGATGTGGTGGAGTTTATGATTGGGAAATAGCTACTGGTAATTGTGGTAGCTTGCAGCAACCATGTGGTAAGCGCTTAAAAAAATCTATGCATCACGAAAAAGGAGTCCGGCCAGTCGAGTACAGCACTACACAAGCAGCTCAAGAAAAGCTCGCGCCTCCCTTTAGTGGCGATACCTTGATCTTTGATATCCCCAACCTGAAGCTTTTTTTACAGCAAAACGGCCAATGCCAAGAATTGATAGCATTCAGCGAAAGTACCAGCTACTACTGCCATCTTTTGCGTTATCTCTTGACAGCTACTCGCCATTCACAAAATGATCTTGCTCAAATATACAGCGAGATCACAAAACTGCCCGTTGTAGCTACAAGATTGCAAAACCACGCCTTCCCACGCAATGCAGCAGCATTGCTGCAAGACATGCAGGGTTTTTTAGCAGCCAGTTCCCTGGCAGAGCCACTAGCAGGTCGTCTACGGCTCGATGTCGTTATTGCAGAAGGGCAGCGTGGCAAAAAAAGTCTTTTAGAAGCCAGAGTGCACACTGAGCTACCCTTTTATCTGCCCTATGCATTTCACCTAGAACAAGAAGCGCGCACTGACTACAATCAAAGCTACTATAGCCTTGGAGTGGGGGGACGCAGGGCGGCAAAGACTGTCGGAGGAGATGTCGTGGCACTAGTCAGTGCACTCCACCAGGCCAGCCAAGATGATCTAGCCGGCAAGGGCGTGCGTACTACCGATGAACTACTTGAGCAAATGCTCGCAAGTCTGCCTCGCAGAAGTGGCAATCAAGAACGCACCCAGCAGACCGTTATCACGGCGTACAGAAACTTGATTGGAGCAGACGTTTTGACTCGACGGATGGTGCTCACCGACTGGCAACCAGGCCAAAAGGACAGTGCGCAGTTTTGGCTGAATCCTATGTTTGTGCCCAGTGCCCAGTTTGATGCAGTGGTTGGCGTATAATACGAGTCCCATATGCCACAGCAAGAAAAACAGATTGATCTACAACTCGGTGTGCCACTTCCCAGCTGGCAGCACAGACACGGTGCCATAGATGGCATGCTGTTGACTGAGTTTTGTACATGGAGTGGTCTATCTTGCCATTGCACAACCTGAGACAAGCGTTCGGAGTATCTATCGCGTAGGGGATACGGATGCATTTACCGCCCTCTTACAGGGTGGACCACGTAGGGTAGAAACGAGCGTTGTGCCCGTTGCAACTGATACTGAAATTCTTGAGAAGCTGAATAAGCATATTACGTATGGTGCAGGCACGGAGTTGTGTTCATATTCCATCCCTCTTGGGGCAGATGCAATGGTGGCCAGAGCAGAATTGAACAGGGTTTTGACCGCTGCTATTGATACTTATCAGCAACAGCTGCAACCTGGCCAAGTGCTTGAGCTGGTTATAGTCACCCAAACTGAAGAAAGAGTAGAGAAATTGCTCCGTATTACTCAAACTGCTCAAGGGGCATCTTCACAGAACTCTGGGCGACTCCAGCTGCGGGGGACTCTCTTTAGTCCAATCCCAATGATCGGTTTTGGAACTGCCAATGGCTCTTTGAACACCTCAAGTACACAACGATATGAAAGTAATCAAGGCGTCACCATGGATGAGTTCATCCATAGCTTGCAACATGCCAGTGTCTATATCGCCATTAAATCGCAGCAGTAGAACGAGCCGCTTGAGCGCTGGGGCTCGATCTGAGTGTGGTATAATAACCAGGCTTGATCGTTCACAGGCGCGTGTCTGTGAAACCAATTACTCTTCGATCACAGCAGAAGGAGTCTATGCATATTCCGTCAGACAAGCGGACCAAGCTGTACGAGCTTACGTACCTCGTCTCAGCACAACTTACCACAGATGAAGTCAAACAGATTGACACAGCTGTTGAGAAACTACTCACCAAGCACAAGGGTGTTGTCAAAAATCGCGAAGAATGGGGTAGAAAGCCAATGGCTTACACCATCAAACATGGCGGTAAAAGACACACAGAAGCTGCCTACAAACACATCGTGGTGGAGTTTGAAACTGCAGCAGCGTTTGCGTTTGAAAAAGATCTCTACCTCAACCAATCTATCATTCGTCACTTATTCGTTGTGGCAGATGAAGCTAGTAGTAAACAGGACGAGAAAGCTGCCAAGTAACTCTGTAGTTTCCTACAGTTTATGTAATAATGGCAGATATACTAGTGAGTAAGAGAAACAGGACTAGCACGAAAGGATACGATGTCAGCACGATCTCTCAATAAAGTAATGTTAATTGGTAACTTAACCCGTGACCCAAACTTGCGCTACACCCCAGGTGGAACAGCAGTTTGTTCATTTGGCTTGGCGACCAACCGTACCTGGACACCATCAGAAGGTGGTGAAAAACAAGAAAAAGTTGAGTACCACAATGTTGTGGCTTGGTCAAAACTAGCTGATATCTGTGGCCAACTCCTCCATAAAGGCGATAAAGTCTATGTGGAAGGCAGGCTACAAAGTCGTGACTGGAAAGGTGATGATGGGCAAGATCGCCGTATTACTGAAGTTGTCATTGATAACATGATTCTCCTTCGCTCCTCACAAGGTGGTGCAGGGGGTAGTTACTCCAATGATTCCTATGGTGATGACGCGGGTGGCCCTGAAGAAACAACTGCCGCTCCAGCTGCCAACTCTCGAAAACCAAAGAAGAGTACTGCTGATACCATGTCAGAAGATGCTCAATCTGCCGAAGATGTGGCCGATGACGTGCCATTTTAGTATACAAAATAAAGGATAAAACAATATGCCAATGAAACAAATTAAACGTAAAGCAAGACGACCATTAAAGAAAATTACTGTTATCTTCACCTACAAAGATCCAAACACTTTGGGTCGCTTTATGACTGAACAAGGAATGATTCTGACTCGCTATGAGACTGGACTTTCCCAAAAACAGCAGCGCAAACTTTCAGTTGAAGTGAAACGAGCTCGTCATCTAGCACTCGTGCCATTTACTCAAACACTGTAGTTGCTGTGTAAGTAAAACTGAGGTACAGCGAGTGGGAGAACAATCCTACTTTTTTTGCAAAGATCTCAACAAAACACTAGCTCAAAAAAATTAAACAACTGTTTAAATGACTAGTTTCGTAGTAGACTAAAGACTTATGAAACTTTCTTTAGAAATAATAAGAACTTTCGTTGTCTCGGTGTTGATTTTTGTGCTCGGTGCAATTATCCAGTATCGCTACGATATGGTACAGGCACTACCGTTCAATTTGACAGGCACGAGTCCTGTTTCTCATGATACCAAAAGCTCTACACTCGTTAAACTTCTTAATACCAGTCAGCCCAGTGATCGTAGTGAAGTAGATTTTAGTGCGTTCTGGCAGGCTTGGGATGTGCTCGAGGCAGAATACAACGAACCTGAAAAATTAACAACTGAAAAGATGGTGGATGGCGCGATTGGCGGTATGGTAGCCTCTTTGGGAGATGCCTACACCATGTACTTACCACCTGAAGATAAAATCAGGAGTGGTCAAGACTTAGCAGGCTCATTTTATGGCGTTGGCATTGAATTAGGATATGTTGATGGTATTCTGGCTGTCATGGCCCCTCTAACGGGCTCTCCAGCTTCTCAAGCAGATGTCCAAGCAGGAGATCTGATTTTGCGTGTCAAAGATCCCGCCAAAAATCTTGATGAAGACAGTAGTAATTGGTCGCTCAACAAGGCGGTTGATGTCATTCGTGGTCCTAAAAATAGTCCTGTGACGTTGACGTTACTGCGCCGGGGTAAAGATCAAACTGCAGAAGTTAAACCTTTTGAGGTGACCTTGCAACGCCAAGAAATCATTGTCAAATCAGTTGAACTTGCCTTTACAGAACATGCAGGCAAACGTGTTGCTCACATTAAACTCTCACGATTTGGTGAGCGAACCGATTCTGAGTGGCGAGAAGCAGTAACTGCCATTCAAAAAGATCGTGATTCTATTGCGGGAATTGTACTTGATATGCGCAATAATCCTGGAGGCTTCTTTGATGAAGCAATTAAAGTTTCTTCCGATTTTATCAAAAGTGGAGTAGTAGTCAGTCAACATGGGCGTTTTGCCAATCAAGACTATACCTCTAATGGTTCAGGTCGTTTGAGTGGCATCCCAATCATAGTAGTAGTAAATGGAGGCAGTGCATCTGCCTCAGAAATTGTGGCAGGTGCCTTGCGTGACCGCTTACAAGCACGCTTAGTTGGGCAAAAAACTTTTGGCAAAGGTACTGTGCAAGACCGTCGTGAATTAAAAAATGGTGGTGGTATTCATGTGACTATTGCTCGCTGGATGTTGCCTGGTGGTGAGTGGATTCATGAGCATGGTATTCCAGTAGATATCGAAGTGGAAGATAATCGCGACACAACAGAAGATGAACAGCTGCTCAAGGCGATTGAGGTACTTTAGTCCTATCTCTTGAGCGTGTATCTTTAAGCGATTTTTAAGTTTAATTCTATATATTTTTTCTTGCAGAAGAGCGAGTTTTCTGCTAAAAATAGTGCTATGAAAGACGAAACTACTTCTCAAAATACACGCAGAGGCTTTGTAATCGGGGCAAGTATCTCTGCAGTTGTATTACTTTCCTTCTTTGCTGGCGCTTGGGCAGATCGAGTTTTTGTCGTCAAGCCCATTGATTACTTTGCAGCCAGAAGCTCAGGTGCTGCCGCTACCAATTCTATCAGTAATCCTAGCTCTAAACTGGGTAGCCTGCTGCAAGCTGGGGGGAATATCTCGGTTGCTGATGTAGCAGAAGTGGCTTCTGAGTCGGTAGTGACGGTAGCCATAAAAACACGCCAACAAGTTATCCAGGATCCATTCCAAGGCTTTTTTGGTTTTAACTTCAATCAGCAAGCTCCAGAAATAAAAGAAATCCAACAAGATATAGGCACTGGCTTTGTGGTGGATGGCAGTGGCTTAATTGTGACCAATAAACATGTGGTGAGTGACCCAACAGCACAGTACAAAATCATTGATAAAGAAAACAAAGAGTATGAAGTCAAAAATATCTATCGTGATCCAAGCACGGACATGGCGATCCTCAAGATTGATGGATCGAGTCTTTCTGCACTCCAGTTGGGCGATTCCGACAAAATTAGAGTGGGCGAGGGCGTAATTGCGATTGGGACAGCGCTCGGGGAGTTTCGCCACACAGTGACGACTGGGGTGATCTCAGGTTTGGGGCGAGGAATCACTGCCTTTGGGGGGCGAGCTGGTACCGAAGAGCTGGAAAACGTCATTCAGACCGATGCAGCCATCAATCCTGGCAACTCTGGCGGACCGCTCCTCAATGCAAATGGTGAGGTGATCGGGGTGAATGTTGCGGTATCTGCAAATGCACAAAATGTTGGTTTTGCCTTGCCGATCAATGTTATTAAAGAGTCAGTTCGTAACTTTAATGAAACAGGACAGTTTGATCGTCCATTCTTTGGGGTGCGCTATCGCCTGATCAGTCGTGAAGCAGCACTGGCCAATGAAGTACCACAAGGTGCGTATATTCAAGAAGTAATCGCTGGTTCATCAGCTGAAAATGCGGGCATTCAAGAAGGTGATATCTTAACTAAGATAGATGGTCAGCAACTCACTGAAACACTAAACTTGGCTGAAATTATAAACAAGAAAAAGGTGGGTGAAACAATCACTATTACCTACTGGAGAGATGGTGAAAGTCTTGAAAAGTCAGTCACACTCCGGGCTGCCCAGCAGTAGCTGGTACTTTATTCGACCTCATCGTCTGATTGCCCAGGGACATAGTCAGGGTTGGTGAGTGCAGCGCGCAACTCCAACACCATGTCGGCAATACTGCCTTCCATGATTGTTTCTAAACTAAACCAGGATTGTTTAGTGCGGTGATCTGTAACTCGATTCTGAGGGTAGTTGTAGGTGCGGATCTTCTCTGCACGCTGTGCACGACCGATCATACTGCGAGCTTCACCTTCAGCTTTTGCCTTTTTTTCTTCTTCTATCTCCCAGAGTTGTGCGCGCAGCAATTCAAGCGCAATTTTTCGATTCTGATCTTGTTTTTTTTCCTGGCGGGCGTTGACAACAATCCCAGAGGGAAGATGGGTGAGGCGAACCGCTGAGTTAACTTTATTGACGTTTTGCCCACCAGCACCACCAGCACGCATAAACGCCCATTCAAGATCTTCTTCACGAATACTGATTGCTGCAGGAGGAACTTCAGGCAAAACTGCTACACTAGCAGTGGAGGTATGAATTCTACCTTGTGCCTCGGTGGCAGGGACTCGTTGTACTCGGTGGACTCCCGATTCAAACTGCAGCAGCTCATAGGCAGTCAAAACTTCACCTGCAAACTCAACTTTCCCAAAAAACTTAATGATGGTGTCATCAATAGTTTCCATCTTTAATTTGTTATTTTCTGCAAAGCGAATATACATGCGCAATAAATCATGCGCCCAGATCTTGGCTTCATCACCTCCAGCACCACCACGAATTTCGACGATACAGTTGCCTTTTTTGCCAGTTTCGGTATCACTCACTTCTGCATGTGCCGTCATCTGTGCAGCTGCAGCCTCAAGTTGTGCTTTTTGTTCTTGGAGTTGTAGCAGTTCCTCTTGGACGAGACTTGCCATCTCAGGATCATTTGCCAAAACTTCAGTTTCCTGAATCTTAATGGTCAATTGATCAATGAGTGACTGGTACGGGTTGGACATACTGCTATCGTAGCGCGGATACCATATGAGTGGTAGTCCTGATACTTCTAGACTACTGAAGAACTAGGCTTGTTCAGTGGTTTTTGCACTAGTGCGGATGGTATCTTGCTGTTCACGCAAGACATCACGATATGATTTTGGATCGCCAGCTGGCTTGACTTGTTTCTGGTTTTTAGCAGCCTTAGCAGCAGCTTGTGCTTGTGATGCTTGAGCTTTTTTAATCTTTTCTTTAAAGCGCTCTACAGTGCCACGTTCGTCAACAAAGCGAACTTCGCCAGTGAAGAAGGGGTGAGAGTACGAGGTGATATCAGTGCGAACTACTTGATACGTCACACCATCAATCTCCATACTTTCTTGTACCATAAGTGCTGAAGAGGTGATAATCTTGTCGTTGGTAGATACGTCAATAAAGACGGTAGGGCGCATAGTTGGATGGATATTTTTTTTCATAAGTTCCTTGCAAAGTTTGCTGAAGCGGTATTCAGATTGCCTAAGGTGCTTATTTTACCAGAGAAAACTGGAATCTGCAATTACTTGAACAGCTGCAAAATACTATCTCAAAAGAGAGTTTAAAATACTTGTTTGCCAGATCTTCTACCGGGAGTGGAATGTTTTGTTGTCTTTGTAGTTCTTCTTTCACCTACACTTATTGCATTTCTGGATTACCTGCGGGATCACTCTCACGGGCAGGGGTGGTGGCAAGAACAGTTAGTATGGTTAGTTCTATGCTCCCTTCCTGTGTAGGGTGTGGAGTTTGCTTTGTCTCAGGTCTAGATTCAGGTTGTAAAGCCATATTTTTTGTAGTAAACAGTATTCTAGCAATTCATAACATAGTGATTAATATATTCACTCATCAATCTATTACTTATTTTTACGCTTTTCTGTTATACTAACCTTTTTCTATTGGAGGAAATACCTGCCGTGGGCAGGCATATCGAAATAATGAAACAGAGTGAAACGCTTAACTATACATCAGTTTTTGCCATTCCTGAGGCAGCATATACCGTTTTGGACCCTAATGGCCAAGAAACAGTAGCACAGTTTAAAGATGAACTTTGGTCTCAGTTTGTTATTCCATTTTTACAGAACCGTCAGGTCGCAGTCAAAGTTTTTATGGATGGCGTGGCAGCAGCAGGCAAGGGGACACTACTTGAGCTTTTGGAAAAGTGTGGCTTTGAAGTAACTTCAACGGGTACCATTGCTCGAGCAATCACCAAGTATGCCATTGAAAACGGTTATACTGCCTGGAGTTCTGAGGAGGAAAAAAAGGAGAAGATAACTGGCTTACAAGCTGATCTTGCTGCTTTAAAACTAGAATACGACGTGGTTTCTGATCTGGGTGCCCCAAGCATTAGGCAACATGTTTCTTTTATTGCGGGTCTTGATTTTGTCTGCGATATGTTGGATAGAACATTAATTGAAATAGCCACACAATTTCAACATGTTGCTGTGGATGGCAGAGATAATGTGAAAAGAAAGCTGCTGACCCAAGTAGAGTTGGCGTATCAACAAAAAGAGCTCCCCAATACTACAATTCATGATTTGTATGTGTACGTGTATGCAGATCTAGTAACTCGACAGGAACGTGCGGTGCAACGCAGGATTGCTCAGTTGCAAGCAGCGGACAGAACTTTGTCTGAGGTTGCTTTAGCAGCTGAACTTGCAGAAGTGAGGCCGAGTGTAGCAGCACGAGACATGAATGATATGTACAGGCGGAGAGGGAATCTAATGCCTCCTGAAGAGGCAAGGAATAGTAGGTTATACGACGTATTTCTTGATACAACATTTTTGAACATTCACGAGATGCAGGTTCTATTTTTAGCACACCTATTTGCACATGTTGCGCCAGAACAAGGTGTAGTGCTCCTCCAGATGATTACACAGTATTTTGACGACCGAGAGCGAGAGCGGCAAACTGCTTTGCTACAAGAAGCACAAGATGTTGCAGAAATTGTTTTAACCCCACTACACCGCATTACTGTCTATCAGCAGGCAGAAAAGTTGGGTATACAGGCACCGCAACTGCAGCTTGCTAGCTTTGCTTAAAAAACGCTAGAACCTTGTCTACTGCCACAGCTGTCTGTTCGCCCGTTTGCATATTTTTGAGTAAAACCACATTTTTAGCTACTTCATCTTCACCCACAATCGCAACATAGGGAATCTTTTTTTGGTCAGCCAGTTTGAACTGTTTGCCCAGTTTGTCGAGGGCAGGGTAGACCTCGGTTTTAATGCCTGCAGCCCGCAGCTCTGTAGCAAGGGCGAGTGACTGTGGCGCAAACTGCTCGTCAAAAATAGTCACGAGCACTTGTGAACCGAGACTTTCTGCAGGGAGCAGCCCGAGTGCATCAGCCACTTCGACGGTGCGATCAAAACCAACGGCAAAGCCGACGGCTGGCATTTGGTAGCCAGAAAGTTGATTGATGAGGTTGTCGTAGCGACCACCACCACCTAAGGAGCCTGTTGGGTATTCGGGTAGGCGGCTTTCAAAAATTAGGCCAGTATAGTAATCCAGGCCTCGAGCTAGGTTTGGGTTAAATTTGAGTGCTGTCGCTGGTACACCGAGGAGTTTTGCTTTGTCTACAATTTTTTGTAATTGCGCTGATGGTTGGACTTTTTGCAGTTCGCTTAAAAGTCTTTCTGCTGCTTCTCTAGTCAGACCTTTTGTGACTAGTTCGGCTGCGACTTCTGCTGGTGTTTGCTTGTCCAGTTTATCGACACTTTGTGTCAGGGATAGTACTGAAGTTTCGGTTGTGGCAAATGGCGAAAGGAAGGATAGCAGTGTCTCACGATCATTGATCTCAATAGTGATGTTTTTCAGCCCTAATTCAAAATAAACGGTATAAAAAACAGCCAAAATTTCTGCATCGGCGAGTGGGTCGGTGCTGGCAAAAATGTCACAGTCACTTTGCGTAAACTCACGATAGCGACCCTTTTGTGGCTTGTCGGCGCGAAAAACGTTTTGAATTTGATAGCGGCGGAAGTAGCGGGGAAGCTCACTTTGGTATTGATAGAGAATACGTGCGGTGGGCACAGTCTGGTCATAGCGCAAGGCGATAGCGCGATCACCACGATCTTTGAAGTTGTAGACGAGTTTGTCTGCTTCGTCGCCATATTTACCAAGGAGGAGATCTGCGTATTCGAGGGTTGGTGTTTCGATGGGCTCAAATCCAAACCGCTCATAGACCGCTTTCATCTTGGCGATGACGTAGTCACGTTTACGCTTTTCTTCTGGCAAAAAATCTCTAAAACCTTTGAGTGTTTGTACTGGTGTGTTTTGCATATAGTTTTCTTTCATATTTGTAACTTAATTTACTACAAAAAATCCCGCTTGAGGCGGGGAGTGTAATTACGGTTTAGGCACTACAGATCACCCCTCAAGCGAGCGTATGGTGATGATGCGTAGTGATGACAAATGGTTGTGTCATAGCTGTAGTATAGCATGGAGTAGTACACGCTACATTAGAGATTGAATAGGTGATTCTCCAAGAGCAGATCTGTTGGTGTTTTCACCTTTGGTTGTGCGATCAGTCCATCAATGTGAATGGGTACCTCATTTTCACCACCAATTGCGCTGGAGTTGCCAAACGCAATATGAACTGTGCCATAGGCCTTTTCTGCTTCTAGTAAGTTTTCAGTAATTTTTGCAGCAGGATTGGTGCCAATTCCCACTTCTGCAACAGTGCGGCCAGCTGGGCCATAAGCGTTGAGTTTCTCCCAAAGTTTTTGGGCTGCAGCACCACCTGTCATTGCGACCGCTGTACCGTTCTGTATCGTAACCGTAATTGGGGCATCTAAAACATCGTCGGCGATCGAGCCATCAATCACAACAGTTCCATTGGTTGTCCCGAGGAGGGGAGCAAAAAAAACTTCCCCTGCAGGTAAGTTGCCGAGTTCGCCAGGTTTAAAAAAGCCAGAATCATTGATGATGCCTGTTGTACGAATCTGGGTGGTCAGATGAGTTCCATTTTGAGCCGTGATGGTGAGTTTTGGTGCGGCTGCAAGTTCTTCTTTGAGTTTTTCACCCAGTTCTCGGACTGGCGCGTAATCAATATCCAGCGTCCTCAGCAACAGTTCATACTCAGCACCAGGCAAGCTAATGCCGCGCCCACCGTTGCTAATAGCTTTTTTGCCTGCCTTGGTGTGCGTAAGTGAATATACAGTTTGGAAAATGACGATTGAATTTGTATCTGCCAAATCAACTATAGTTTGTGGTGGTTCCTCACCTGAGTGCGTCATTCCTGCCAAAACATAGAGCTCAACAGGTAGTCCAAGTGTTTTTGCCGTTTCAAACCACAGCGCAGCTTCTTTCTCGTGCATCGTAGGATCTGTAACAATGACAACGGTATCGCGAGGAGTGAAGTGTACGTTCTGCTCAAAGATTCGCTCCGTAACTCGCTGTTCATGTGGAGTGAGTGGTCGAATCGAATCTTGGGCTGTCAGATGTGTGGTGATATGCATACTCACAGATGATTCTACCATTACAACTGCGAATGTGGGACGCTAGCCAGTTATATCGAAACAAACTTCAAAGATCAGAGTATTACCCTAAATGTAAACAGACAACTAGTGACATTAGTAGAGTATCAGATTGCTGAAGGCGAAGTATTGCCGGGGGCAGTATACTCGCTTCCACTCGAACTAGAGTTTAGTGGTGGATCACAAATGTCAGTTATTTTACAATTGACAGCTATTCCTTCTGGTACTAGGCTGATTGTTAGTGGCCATACTATTGAAGTCTTTGGTGCTGATGGTCAAATGATTAGTAAGTAACGTACCTATGACACAGTTTCAGCACCTTACCAAACGCATTGTCGAGTTTCGCGCAGCTCGTGGGTGGAAACGGTACCATGGGCCTAAAGATATGGCTTTGGGGATGTTGATTGAAGCAGCAGAGTTTGCGGAGTTGGTGCAGTATTTTACCGGTGCTGAGCTAAAAAAACGTATCAAGATGCGCAAAGAAGCGCTGGCAGATGAACTCGTGGATGTCCTCTGGTGGGTGCTGCTGAATGCCAATGATTTGGGGATTGATCTGGCGGAAGCATTTGAGCGAAAAATCAAGAAAAATGAGGCAAAGTATCCACCGCTTAGCGCAACACACAACAAACAAATAGGCAAGGGGTTTGTGCTAGATAGAGCAGTTGGAAGTAAAAAATAAAACTACCTACGTAGTACAATACTGTGTAGCTGTAGTGCTTTTTGGGCCTGTAGCTCATCTGGTAGAGCGCTGCATTCGCATTGCAGAGGTGGTCGGTTCGAGTCCGATCAGGTCCACAATGAGGGAACCATATGTTTAAAACTGAAGCAGTTGGGCACGAACCAACTATACAACTTGGTGAAAATGAGTTCCAGCTCGCGCTGCGATTTGTTGCCGCTCAGATGGAACTAGATAGGTGGGCGGTACAGCAGTATCCAGAAAACAAAAGCTTTCAGAGAAGTTTGCGGTTCTGGATAAATATATATCTCGAGCTCTTTTCACACAACACTTACTCAAATGAGCGGAGTCAGCAGATATTGACATGGGCAGCAATACAATATTCTGTGGAGAAGGCAGCAGAGAAAAATAACACAAGTAAACTACAGAAAAATACGCCATAATACAGTATGCATACCATTTCAATTATTACCCCCGATGGGTGGAGTGATTACCAGCTCCTTGATAGTGGTGATGGTGAACGCTTGGAGCAGTTTGGTGAGTTTGTCATTGCGCGACCAGATCCACAAATTTTGTGGTCAAAGTCGTTGCCACACAGTGTTTGGCGTACTGCCCAAGCAGTGTTTGAGCGAACCTATGAAGACAAGGGTGCTTGGCAGACGTTTACCAAAATGCCAGATGAATGGCCAGTGCACTGGCAGGATTTGACGTTTATGGCGCGTCTTTCTCCTTTTAAACACACCGGGATTTTTTCTGAGCAGAGTGCGCACTGGGCGTGGTTTAGGGAGCTTATAGTGAAGCGTGTGCAGCTAGCACAAGAAGGTGCTGCTGCGGTGACTACCGATGAGTGGCGGCCAAACGTGCTCAATCTTTTTGCATACACTGGGGGAGCCAGTATTGTGGCGGCCAAAGCTGGGGCAAAGGTGACACACGTTGATGCTTCAAGAGCGTCGATTGGCTGGGCAAAAAAAAATCAGCTTGCTTCGGGGCTTGATGAGCGTTCGATCAGGTGGATATTGGAAGATGTTGTCAAGTTTGTGGAGCGAGAAGTGCGTCGAGGTACAAAGTACGATGGCATAATAATGGATCCACCAGTCTACGGACATGGCCCAAACGGCGAAAAATGGGACTTTAAAAAATCTCTACCAATTTTGCTGGAAATGTGTAGTCAAATTCTCACCGATAAGCCGTTATTTATCCTGATCAATGCCTATGCAGTCAGTACCTCTGCAGTGACACTTGGTAACTTATTGACAGAGATGCTGGGGCAGCGTGGTGGGGAAGTGCGTGTGGGAGAGTTGGCACTAGAGGAGGCTCGAGAAGCAGTTCCTCAAGAAACATCAGATACTACCAAGGCAAAGAGCAACTCCAGGCTACTGTCTACTGGGATCTGGGCGCGCTGGTGCTCTGAGTAAAAAGTGGCGACCGCTTGGCTGGCGGTATAGTATTGGCTGGTATTGAGATAAACTCAGGTAGTCCCACGATAGTATCCAAGTTGTGTGCTTTGTACCAATTCGTCACACTATCTGTCAGTGCAACAGCTTCTAAAGGTTGTAGGCCAAAGTTGGCAATCATATACAGCACAATCCGCTCGGGGAATCCTTCCTCAGCTATGCTAATACGTGCTTTTTGCATCTTGAGGTCCCAAATCCAGCCCAATGAGCAGAGCCAATTATCAGCTTTTGTGTGTACGTATGCTCGATCAACCAACTTGCCACTACAAAATGCTTCAAGTGCCTGAGGACTGATGCCATCTCCTTCACCTTCGTCATATGAGTCAGCACCAATGCGATCAAAAATACGCGTGTAAATTGCAAATCTATCAGCATCTCGGATTTCATCAATCCAAGGCCCGGTGAACTGTGGCGTCAATTTATTATGATCTTTAACGGCTTGGTAGAGCAGTGTCTCAGAGGGAAAGGTGCGCCGTACCAGTTCTGCACCTTCATCTCCGTGTTCAATCTGGGTTTTGCGATCTGAAAATTTATTGTGTGTCGCACCTTGGATAGGCCGAAACACATCATGCGAGAGGGCAATACAGATAGCATCTTCTAAGGTGTAGCCAGGCTGATCTTCGTGAATCCGAACCATAGCTTTTACGACATCATTGGTATGAAGGCATTTATGCATAATACCGTCTTTGCATTCTGGAGGTGCCCAGAGCAAGTAGTAGAGATATTTATTGGTTACGAATGAAAGTATTGCTTTAATTCGCTCTGAATCAGCCAAATACGGGGGAAACTCAAAGGAATCTTCTCTAAAATTACATCCATTTCGACTGCGCCCATGTGCATCAGGAGGAATATGTATACGATCAGTGTCTATTTTTGTCAGCATTATTTTGAGGGCAAGCAGTCAAGTACTACCGCGTTAACTCTACCACTTTTTCTTGTAGCAGCAAGATTGTGTTTTCGTAGCGGTAGCCAAACTGGCCAGGCAAGTAGACCCCAGGTTCAATCGTGAAGGCCATACCTAGTTGCATGAGTCTGGGTGTTGTTTTGTAAATGGATGGCTGTTCGTGAATTTCTAATCCCAGCCCGTGCCCGGTGGTGTGAATAAACTGCTTGCCATAGCCTGCCTTTTCTAGTGAACTACGAGCGGCAATATCTACAGCACGCAGCGGTGTAGCAGTACCTTGCTGAAACTCAGGGGTGCAACTACTTGCAAACTCCTCACAGACTGCCAATCCAGCGCTGTAGGCAGTTTTGACAGCTTGCTCAACACTACAAAATATGGGAGACGGTTGTTTGCCTACCCAGATAGTTCTGGTCATGTCAGAACAGTAGCCAGCTACTTTTGCGCCAAAATCGAGAAGTACAACACTTTCGCTCGCAAGTTGTTCACCTGTTGGCTGGTGGTGGGGCAGGGCAGCATGTGCCCCAAACGCCACGATGGTAGGAAAGGCCAGTTCACCACCCGTTTGTTTGATGAATTTTTCAATTTCCCAAGCCAATTCCTGTTCAGTCTTGCCTGGCTGCAGGAGCGGCCATATGTGGGCAAGCGTTTGGGTAGAGAGGAGGGCTGCCTGCTTAAGCGCTTCCTGCTCGGTCGCATCTTTAATCATTCGCAAGTTCCAAATTTTCTCCAAATTAAGAGGGTTACAGAGGAGCTCAGGCTTTTGCTTAAAAGCGGTAAACTCAGACACAAAGAGGCTTGTGTAGTCGAGCAGTAGATTGATTCTTCCTGTAGCAGCATCAGGCTGTAAGCGCTCCAAGTCTTTCCATGCCACTATTTTTTCCAAGATCGCTGCTATCGAGGTTGTGGCCTGATACTGCAGGCAGTCCCAGTGGGTCACTGGTGAAAAAGAAGCATGAAAGAGTGTTGCATCTTGGACAGTTAGCGCCAAAAACGCCTCACGCTCTTGTGGCACCAGTGTCTGAAAACCTGAAAAATACTGGATGTCTGCAGGTTTAGAGAGAATAGCAACTTGAGAAGGCACAAGCGTCTG
>JBILVZ010000015.1:0-30095 GCA_044370175.1 Methylococcaceae bacterium | reverse complement strand
AGTTTCAGGTTAAACTAACTGGGTATTTAGAGTGGTACAACAACAAACGTCCACATGCATCACTGGGATATCTGTCCCCAATGCAATTTATTAACAACAGCTTTCCGAAATGTATGTGCGATTAACAGTAACGCTACTTATGACCTGCCACAATATATAATTAGCCAGCATACAAGTATTTTGCCTGGAATTGGCTTACTGAGTCCACTGTGCTTTGGCAATACTACAATTACAGCACGAGAAGCTGCGACTTCAGTAATAGCTAGTGCACCTTGTATGACCGGATATGAATGGCCAACTCATATTGACTTAAAACATCGCTCATTGATTGAAGAATTACCAAGTTATGTACAAGCTTTTGATGTTTTGGAACTCGCCATGATTTTGCAAGTTATGACAGCAGGATATAAATTGAACCCTATAGGAGTACCAGCAGAACTTGATTATACTAAATCAGCGCTACTAGAAGTGATAACTAAAGGTCTATTAAAAGGCTATGTGTTTGCATTTAATGATGCTAAACCCAAACCAAAAGCTAATCAAAGTGACTTAGGACCGATGTACACCGAATTAGGTCCACTTGATGCTCCATTCCTATGCCAACACAACTTGGTTAAAGATGGTGATTCCACTTATGTTAACACAGCAGGATACACGAGCGGCATTTTTCAACTTATTAAACCTGATGGACGACGTTACTTGGTGAAATACCTAGGAGGAAAAGACAAAACTTCATCATCAATCAATGAATTGTTTGGAATTCATGGCGGTGTAAATGCAGATATAGGCGATACAGTCATCTTCTCATATATCGCCATTTCATTTGGGGGAAGATACCTGGGACCAAATATGCACCAACAACCAGATTCTACTGTTCTCATGGGTATTCAAGCACAACAGCACTTCGTGTACTTCAGTGTTGGAGATTCGTATTGGTGGCCAGTACAACCAATTGTGGCAAAAATTTATGCACCAGTTATACAGACGAAGTAATCTTTACTTAATTTCTCCCATCAAGTCTGCCAATACCACACTGTAACGGCGATATGCTTCATATGGCGAGTTGTATGGACTAAAGTAGGCATGTACGTCACCATCAGCTGCCCACTTGGTACACATATAGTAAAAATGATCACTGGTCTGCAGGCGACGCCAAGTATCTAGCATTTTTTCATCTTTGCGCGCATAGAGCGTATCTTGAATCTCATATATTTTTTCTAAAGTATCCCACTGGAGTTGGTTGCCACGCCAGGCTGTCAGGTCGCGATCCACATCTGCCCAAGAAATTGGTTCCGGGACGTCGTAGCGCAGCGTATCTGGTATAGGGGCAGCTTTTTTTGACCATTTGTTGGCATACTTGCGCTCAAGTTCTGCTCCCACAAAAACTTGGGTGGGGGTGACAAACTTGTTCCACGATTTTTGGGTAAAACGGTGCACAAATGCTGCCCAGAACTCAAAAATACCGGTATCTGCCCACTGATGTTCACCAAACGTTTCAAAATCCATAAACAAATTAATAATTTCGCTTTCCTCATAGACTTCCACCCAATCCAGGTACCGCTCAACAGTAAGCGGATACCAGTCCCAGTTGCGATCACTAAAACGAAACGCCACATCATCAGAAAGTTGTGCATGTTTGAGGAGGAGTGGAAGAGGGGTATATTCTTGGGCGATGCGGGGCTTTTGCAAAGTAGCGGCTGTATTTCCAGATAGAGTGCTGTTTTTGTCAGGATGACTATAGTACACTCTGGTTTTAGGACGATTTTGGAGATAGCGATCAACTGCCTCAGTCAACATCCCCGTAAATCCTAACTGTGCCACACGCTCTGCAATGGCATTGGAGTAAATCAGTTCTGTATTGCGAAATACGCGTGGCGTATACCCAAAAAGGTTTTGCATCAGCTGCATCTGCCGCCAAACCTGCACCTCAAACTCACTTTTTGAGTACAACGCGGAGAGCGAGTGATAGTATGTCTCAGCCAGCAGTTCCACCCGTTTAGATTTTACTAACTCCTGGATAAGTGTGATGACGCGTGGCTCAAACGCTTGTGCCTGCTCCACAAAAACACCAGAAAGTGACAGAGCAAAACAAAACTGCGGCTCTGACTTGATCAGTTGCAGCAAAAGTGTCAGCATCGGGAGATATGATTTTGCCGCAACTTTTTGGAAAATTTTTTTGTTGTGTTCTGACTCGTCGGTGAAGTAGCTCGCTTGCGATCCCAAATCAAAGATGGAATAGTTTCCCAATCGCCATGGTTGGTGCAACTGAAGATAAATACAGACTTGCGGCATACAATTAGTACAGATATAGCAGGAGTGAGCGCGAACTACAATGAGCCTTTTGACAGCAACTAAATCTATCTACCCCTAAACGCTCGTTTATACACCTCTTGTAACCGTTTGGCAGCATTTTCCCAAGTTACTTGTCGCAGGTCACGTAATTGATTGGTGATCACAGTGGTATGTACCTCAGGTTTTGTGACTAGTCGCTCGATCTCTTGTGCCATTTTTTCTATGTCCCAAAAGTCCACCTGAATACTACTTGGCATGACTTCACTCACGCCAGCATTCTTAGAAACAATTACTGGAGTGTTACGCTGAGCTGCCTCGAGTGCCACAAGTCCAAATGGCTCAGAAAGTGACGGCATCACAAAGACATCGGCACGATTGAGCAGACGATTACGCTGCACATCTCGCACAAAACCACTAAAGAGCAGTGAGGCAGACAGTCTTTTGTCGGCAGTTTTTAATAAAAGATCGTGGTACATATCACCATCACCAGCAATGATAAAAAGTGCTGAGGGCACTGTATCTAAAACTTTACGGGCAAGTGCCAAGAAATATTCTGCACCTTTCTGCATAGTCAGCCTACCCATAAACACCACCACTGGCCGCTTGGGTGCAAACCGCTCAGCAGCAATACTTGACTGCTCAAAGGAGGAAAGTGGCACAATCCCGTTGTGAACAACATCTATTTTTGCAGGGTCAATACCGTACTTCTCAACCAATATGTTTTTTGTATAGTAACTCACCGCCACTACTCGAGTCGCATGAGTCATACCTTCGTACTCAGTCTGCATGATGTACTGGCTGCCATTGCCATTGGGGATGCGATCCCACTCAGTTGAGTGGATATGAGCTACAAACGGCTTCCTAATTTTTTGAGAAAGGCTTAAAGCTGCTGGAAACGACATCCAGTCATGGGCATGAATCAGATCTAGACTTTTTCGATGTGCCATACCGGCATCAGTCACCAGCTCAGCATACCTATCTACCTTGTTTTCTAGCTCAGATGTGGGCAAAACTTGCAGTGAATCTACAGTTAGTTCTTTTGCAGTAAAGAGTGTGGGCTGACTTTGCAAGAGTGATGTGTACACAGAAAAAGGAGGTGCACCAGTCTGGCCATCCGCAAACCAAGCTGGATCAGAACACTCCAAAACCTGCATATGTGCAAGCGGCATTTTGAGTGAATAGGGGAGTGTAAAGTAAATTTGTGTATTCAATCCCGCCAAAGACTGTGTCATCCCTTCACAAGCTACACCAAGACCACCACTATTATGTGGAGGATACTCCCAGCCGATCATGAAGATATTAGATGCACGCTGAATCATGGTACGACCAAACCGCCCTTATGGGTTTTACTACTATCTTCATAGTAAAACTTTTATGGGTGAAGCTGCAAGTGGGGGTTTGTACAGCAATGCTCAAGATTAGACTGTAAAATGTACTCAGCTAATTTTTTATATAGCTTACTTATTTAAAGAACTGCTACTTGCATGTGCAGTTGGCAGAAACTGTTTGTTCCTGACTATAAATCCAGTTTTGAGAAAATCATCTCGTGCTTCAATATAAAAAGGGTGATTAGTACGTGAGTTCACCGCAACATTACCAGGTATTGCACACCCAGTCTTGCCCCAGCTGACAACAGCAACTATCTGCCACTTGCCATCAGCAATTTCGATAAGAAAAGGCATACCGCTATCGCCAATACAGCTATCGGTTGCACCTGTATGATCTCCAACACCAAGCATTGTTTCTCCATCAAAATCTAGGCCAAGAATCTGTTGCATAAACTCATTACTATAGACTGTTTGGGTTACTATCTGGAGCAGGCCATTGACGGCAGGTTTATTAGGGTGCTGCCTACCACCTCCAATCACTACTGTTTCTGTACCTGAAATAGGATTTTCAGCACTCAAGCGCACTTCTTGTCCATCTACAATAACAGTATCACCACCTAGATACGCGAGTTTCACGCCAGCAGCAAGTTCTTGCTCACTAAATGTACCAAAGACCTTACTAAAAACTGTGCGAGAGAGAACTACTGTGGCAACAGAGAGGTCATGGTGTGGTTCGCCGTTCTCTTCACTGTATAGTTTGTGAACATACGCATCTTCAATTGCAACACGCTGGCCATCAGAATCGTTACACTGACGCAGATCTGCATGCCCCACGCAAGCTGTCTTGTCCCAGGTGATCGTCTCCCCGTCTGTACCGTTGCCCAATTGCCAGAGATGTGCCGCAGTGACAAGCAGCACCCTAACTGTATCGGAAGCAACGAGTTTTGCAGCTAGTGCGCCAGTACCACCAAAGATACGCTGTTCAGAACCTTCTTCCAAGAAGTACTGAATTGCTACTGGCAAGCCTTTGTATTCATTTATAAGTTCTGTGTCCGTAATTGGTCGACCACCAATAATTGCTGATTCTTGAGAGGTTCGGGGAGTTTGCGCATACGTAGGTTTACTATCTAAACCTAGACTACTCAGATAGAGTAATAGGGTAGGTGCAAGTACTGCCGCAGATACCCACCAAGGCTTACGCTGTCGGTCGGGTGAAGCTTCTTTATTCGCACATTTCATATATAAGTATTCTAGATTCAGTATTGTATCATGGAGCGTGAATAACGCTCAGAAGGGGCTATACACCTTCCAAGCGTTTTTAACGCTGCACGAATTTACGTACACATTGAATGTGCATATATTACAGTGTCTGTAGTAGAGATACAATAACCATCCGTTAGGGATAGTTATAAAGTAAAAATTGGTTGATACTGCATGGTATTTGCACCATAGTTGTAGGTTTAGATGAGGTATTTTAGGTTACTAAATTAAAGTGGCAGCATATATATGCATCATTTGTCTTACTATGCCCTATATACGAAAGCCGCCCAGGGTTTTAAACCTGGGCGGGCGATCATGATACAAACTGGGCCTCACCTTGACCAAGGAAGGTGGATAGTTATTGACTGCTGCCTGTTTAGCGCTGAATGAGCGATTGGAAGAGCAGGCGTGAATCAGAGGGCTGAGGGCTGGGAAAGTTGCCACGGGACCCACCCAACTGGCTGGGTCCCGTGGGCTGCCCAACATTATAATGTGATTAGCAACAACACCAATGCACCAGTAACTACGAACCTAGCGGCTCGCTTCTTGATAGGATTCATTTTTCTCCTTGAAAACTGGAAAACCTAGTTGTATGAATACTTTGCTCCAGAGGAAAGTCGAGTGTAGATTAGTAGTTCGTGCAGTACTGTTGAGTAAAAATACCCTCTAAACGCAAATCAACCCTGGGCAGTAAAACCGACCAGGGTTGAGATCTAATGATACGAGACTAAAAACTAACTAGACTTGCTAAGGCGCGCTGGTGGCCTTAGCGGTTGATCAATGGTAGGAAGATGAGCTGTGTCAAAGCGTTTGGATCGTTGGCCAGCGTTGGCGCAGCGGTCGGGACAATGCTCGCCGTCGGTGAAGGTGTCACAGTGGCCGTTGGCACCGGCGTTTGGGTCGCAGTTGCGGTCTGCTCGGGAGTAGGTGTTGAGGTTGCCGTAGGCGTTGGTGGCATCACTGTCACCGTAGCCGTTGGAATCAACTTGACGTTGGTCACAACACAACTGACTACCCGACCATTTTCCAAAAGAAATGGCATCGTGACTGCAACACCATTTTCGCTGCAGACCAGACTTTCTTGCTGCCAGCCATTTGGCATCGCGCTCTGGCTCACTGAATCAATCAAAGTGGGATCCAAAAACGCATATGGAGGCAACTCCTTCTCTTCGGTAAAGTAGAAGTCGAGCGTATCAACTTCTGTGGCAACCGAAACCGTAAACTGGGTTTTCGGCTCCAACGCAACGCCGTTAGTCACGACAGCTAGCTTCAGGTAGGAGAAAGTCTCAGGCATTGTTGGAGAAAGAAGAATTTGTGTCTGCCGTGCCTCGAGATTACTGATCGTGATTTCAGGATTGGGGTAAAATTCAACCCCATCGACGAAAAATTGATACTGGCCCTGCTGTTCAGCAGTCAAACGATACAACGGCATGAAGGGCAGAAGCCCTCCATCGTTTGTGGTTTGGCAACCAACAACATAGCCATTCAACTTTGCGACCACTTTCGCGCCAGCACCAATGCTGTCAACGTAACCGAAGACGTTCCCGACATGCAAGTCGGGGTGGCTGTTCCAGTCGGAACACGTTGGTGCAACTGTCACCTGAACATTTGTGCGCCATTGCAGGCGTTGGTGTTCAGAGGTGACCTTAGATTCATCGGCACCAAACTGTTGGGTATACACCACCGTAGTGGAATAAATCCGACCAGGGTGCAGACACCAACCTTTGACTTCGAATGACTGAGCAACTTCTTGGCCGGGATCAATTTGCCCGGCAGAATTAATCTGCTGCCAACACGGCGGGTCGAACTGCCCCGTCTCGGCATAGAAGTACGTAGGGCGTGTGGTCTGAATTCCCACATGCTTGAGAGGCCAGGTGATTGTCTTTGTCTCATACATGCCAATCGTGGTCGAGACTGTCTCTGGAACTTCAAGCTCAGCGTAGCGGTTAATCACAACCGCTCGACGCTTTTCGAGCACGGAGCCGCCATCAAGCTGATAACGAAGCTGAACGGCATCAGGGTAGAACCCCAACGCATCCGACTTCACCTCGCGTGGCATGTAGGCCGCCAGCGTTTGGCCAGGCTGGACAATCACGTTCCACGTAATTGAGCACCAGCCGTTTCGGCATCTCAAAAGTGACAGCGTTCCACCGTCTGATGAAGGCGGAACCCATCGGGCATTCAAGTTGATGAAATCACTCTTGATGCTGAGCGTAGCGGACAACGTTTGCGCATGGTCAACCTGCGGAGTGAAGCGCACGGAAGGGATAATGTTACTCCCTTCGTACGCTCCCTGGTTCAAAATGTCCAACGCGACGCCGTCGAGAACAAGAGCAAGCGCTGTAGTAGCTGAGAACACAAGAAACAAAACGATGGCAAGGGCAGGGCCCCAGCCACCAGTTCGTGGCAACCGCCACCCGTTCTTCGGGCTTTTTGCATACAACATAAACTCACCTCATTGATTGGCGCGGGTTTTGAATCCGCGCAAAAGATAGAAAAAACGACTTGTTTGAAAAAACGGGCGCATGTAGGTCTGCGCCTTACAACCCATGGCACGCTTTTGGCGTACCGAGAGAAAAAACACAGCTTGATGCTGCCCAGTTGAATCAGACTTGTCGCTTTTAATTTCAAAAGCTTAGTTTTAGTCATGATCACGAACCGGAAAAAACGCTCGAAAAACAGCTACACTGCCCCAAGCGCTCTATTCGGCTCGCGATCATTTCGTATCATGTTAATGAGCAAGTAAGCAACAAAAAGGGCAGTGTTTGCCCTCCGTTAGTTACTTTCCTCTTTTATTTTAATACACACTTAATGTGTATCTAATGTATTATAGCAACCAGCACACAAATGTCAAGTTATAGGACTTATATTTTTGATCTAGGGAATAGGTTGCACAATACTTACCTTCTTTGGAAGATACAGTCTCAGTCTGCCAATGGCACTACTTGAATGAATGCCTCCTTCTACACTACAAGAGCCACCCTTTACACTACCTCTCCTTCTGACTACACTAGAACTACCCATGTTGACCCTGCCAGAACTCAACCAACACGCCCTCCAGATTCGCCGATCAATCATTACTATGCTTGAACAAGCGGGGAGTGGTCATAGTGGCGGAGCACTCGGCATGGCCGATGTTTTTACAGCCCTGTACTTTGCTGCTGCCAAACATGATCCCAAAAATCCTACCTGGGAGGAGCGTGACCGCATCTTACTTTCAAACGGTCATATCTGTCCGGTTTTATATGCCACTTTAGCCCAGGCTGGGTACTTTGATATCAAGGAGTTGAAAACGTTACGCAAGCTAGGCAGCGGACTGCAAGGTCACCCTCATCTGGGTAGCTTACCAGGAGTGGAGAACACCAGTGGACCACTTGGCCAAGGCCTGTCACAGGCGTGCGGACTTGCCTATGCGCTACGAATGGATAGCAAAAAAAACCAGGTGTACTGTCTGATGAGTGATGGCGAACATCAAGAAGGACAAACTTGGGAAGCCTATCTCTTTGCAGCTAAAAACCAGCTCACCAATCTCACCGTTCTAGTTGACCGCAACAATATTCAAATTGACGGATTCACCGAGCAGATCATGCCTCTTGAGTCACTACAGAAAAAAATTGAAAGTTTTGGTTGGCGTGTCATACCTGTTGATGGACATGATATCCCAAGCATACTTACTGCACTCGATCAAGCGCGCAGCTGGGAAACTACCCAAGCGAGTGCACAAAAGTCACCCACCGCCATTATTTGCCAAACAATACCTGGCAAAGGGGTTGATTTTATGGAAAATAAATATGAGTGGCATGGCAAACCACCGAGTCAGGAACAAGCGGCAGAGGCGCTGCGCCAACTGACGATATAAGTTGCAAGCAACTTTGCTTGCACACAATAGTAGCTACAAAAGCAGTGAAGCTGATTTGCATATGTCTGAACAAAAAAAACAAGCAACTAGAGACGGTTTTGGCCAAGGATTACTTGCAGCAGCCCAGGCAGATAGTCGGGTAGTGGGCTTGTGTGCCGATCTCACCGAATCAACCCGAATGCTCGCTTTTGCGCAAGCCTTCCCCGAGCGTTTTGTACAGGTAGGAGTAGCCGAACAGAACTTGGCAGGGCTTGCTGCTGGCTTTGCACTTGCAGGTAAAATTCCCTTTGCAGCAAGCTATGCTTGTTTTCATCCTGCCAACTCTTGGGGAGTCATCCGCACGAGCATTTGTTATTCCAATCTCAATGTAAAGATTATTGGTGGACACGCTGGGCTCGTGACTGGCGCAGATGGCGCGACACATCAATCACTCGAGGATATTGCTCTGATGCGTGTTTTACCAAACATGACGGTAGTGGTCCCGTGTGATGCAGAAGAAGCAAGCAAAGCAACTAGAGCACTGGCGCAGCATCTTGGACCAGCATACTTGCGTACCAATAAGTTCGATATAGCAGCAATTACCCAAGCCGAGACGCCGTTTACACTAGGTAAAGCGCTGACACTGCGCCAAGGCAGTGACGCGACCATTATTGCCTGTGGCTCGGTGGTGACACAAGCGCTGCAGGCAGCAGAGTTGCTTACTGAAAAAAACCGTTCTATTCGTGTTCTTAATATGCACACCATCAAGCCACTTGATTGGGAGAGCGTGCTACTAGCTGCCCGCGAGACCAAAGCGATCTTGACGGTAGAAGACCACCAAATATATGGCGGTTTAGGTTCTGCGGTGGCAGAAGTTCTTGCACAATCGAGAGTCCGCACACCGTTTAAAATACTGGGAGTAGTTGACACTTTTGGGCAGTCAGGCCAGGCGACAGAGCTACTAAAAGCGTATAAATTAGATGGAGCAAGCATTGCAAAAGAGCTGCTTGAATTACGTATATGACTAACTTAGAAAATCCCACAAGCAAAACTGAAATTGGAGTTGACGCTACCGTTGAGCGTCTTTTTGGTTTACTCGATCCATATCTGCATTCAGATGAAGTAGACAGTCTGGGTAAACAAAAACTTAATGAATTTCAGGTTCAGTTTGAAAGGTTTGAGATTGCAAATAACAACAACGGGGAAATTAAGGATAAATTAGCAACTAAACTTGCAGGAGTTTTAGCAGGTTTATATTCCCAACAGAAACTTCTTGATACTGGTAGAAGTAATGAAATAACTGCAAAGTTATTTATTATGAATATTATGGATGAAAGAATAGGCAATTCTGCTCTTATCCACGCAATAAAAATAGTTTTAAAGTATGAACATAACATCGAACTAAGAGATATTTTCCAACGCACCTTTGACGTGTTTGCAGTCGCTTTTGGTATAACTCCAATAAAACTATCATCTAAACGACAGTCAACAGGTAAGAAGTAAGGGGATTTTTACCTATAATTGCTTCTTTTTCTAATCGGTTTATACTAAAAGTATGTCAGTACACAACTCCAACAAAGTCTCGATCATTGGCTGTGGCAAAGTCGGCATGAGTGCCGCTTATTCACTGCTACACCGAGGGGATGTCACAGAACTAGTCTTACACGGCAGAACGATGTCCGAACTGATTGGCGAAGAACTTGATCTAGAACATGGTATGAGTTTTTTGCCATTTTCAAAAATCACAGCTACAACCAACTATGCCGACCTGGCCAATAGTGACGTTGTGATTGTCACAGCTGGTGCTGCTCAAAAGCCAGGCGAAACACGACTAGATTTAGCAGCAAAAAATATCGCAATCATTGAGTCTGTCATCCCAGAGGTCGTCAAGTATGCTCCTGAGGCAATTATTGTGATTGTCAGTAATCCTGTTGACGTTTTGACCTACAAAGCCTACCAAATTGCAGGATTACCAAAGGGGAGAATTTTTGGCTCAGGCACAACACTCGATACTGCTCGTTTCCGCTTTCATCTTTCCGAGTTTTTACAGGTTAATCCCCAGAGTATTCATGCCTATATTTTAGGTGAACACGGCGATAGTTCGTTTCCTGCAATTTCAAGTGCTAGTGTGGGGGGACAGCCATTGATGTCGATGTCCAACTTCTCAGAAGAACGGGCCTGGAAGGCATATGAAAAAGCGAGGAGCGCTGCATACAAAATTATTGCTGCCAAAGGCGCAACGTACTATGGCATTGGTACCGTTGTCTCCCATATAGTTTCCAAGATTTTGCATGATGCTCGCTCTGTCTTGCCTGTTTCGATTCCTCTGCATCAATACTATGGATTTTCAGGTGTAGCAGCGAGTGTCCCCTGTATTATTGGGCGCAACGGAGTAGCGGAGACTCTCGAGATTAAACTGGATTGGGAAGAAAAACGCAGATTTGAAAAAAGTGTTACAACACTTAAGCAATATTTGTAGCTACTTCTGACAAACAGGACAATAAAAAGTACTTCTTCCACCCTGCTTTTGCCGAATGATAGGAGTGCTACACACCAGACAGGGTTGTCCTTCACGGCCATAGGTTCGCACCACGGTCTGATACTTGCCCGCAAAACCATCCACATGACGATAGGCATCAATCGTGGCACCACCAAGCTCAATCCCACTGCGAATAACCGAGAGAGCAGCTTGGTAGAGCCGCTCGGTTTCTGCAAAAGATAGTGAGTTTGCGGCACGAAACGGGCTTATTTGAGCCAAGTGTAACGCATCATTGGCGTAGATATTGCCAATCCCTGCTGCAACAGCATTGTCCATCAAGAGCTGTTTGATTGGGACCGCACGTTTTTGAAACTTCTCCCAGAAGTATGTTGGAGTAACTTGAGCATCAATAATATCTGGCCCTAAACAACTAAATTCTTCTGCCAGCGCTGCCTCATCCATTATTTTGAGCCAACCAAACACGCGCAAATCATTAAAAAAAAGCCGCGCGGTATGTTCTGGCCCCTGCACCCTGGGTGATGCAGGTACTGAAGCTGTACGTGCACCTACACCCAGATCTAAAACTACTCGAGTATGCTTGCTGGGTAGTTCGCTCACCCAGTCGGCAGTGGGATGCCCTCCACCCAGACGTAGATTTTTGTCATGATAGATTAACTGACCTGTCATTTTTAGGTGGATGAGCAGTTTCTCTGAACGATCAAACGAAAACTGGATGATCTTAGAGCGGCGAGTGATATCGGTGATACGTGCACCTTCCAAAGTTTCTGGAAGACCTACAAAGCTTTTTGAACGTAACACATGAATTTTGTTTACTTTTTTGCCGACCACGACTTCACGCAGGCGGCGGACTATTGTTTCAACTTCTGGTAATTCTGGCATAGGATAGGTATATGTCTTGAAGGGTGCTGGTGACTGTATTATAAAATACTTGTGGGAGAATACTACGCATGACTCACTCAGCCGAAAAAACTCTTATTTTTCTGCCGTTAATTGTCCAATACAAGCTCGAATAAACGTTGGTTACTTAAGTACTGGCTGTCTGAGAAACTTGCTGATATAATTACACCCTGCGTTTCACGCGTAGTGACTTCTAGCGATGTTTTGAAGTTACGCATACTGTGAATCGCCAAAAAGTGGGTCCGTAGCTCAGTTGGTAGAGCAGAAGCCTTTTAAGCTTTGTGTCCCGGGTTCGAGTCCCGGCGGACTCACAGACTCAAGTTTCCTCTGGGGATTATTCAAATTTTTCACACGCTTTCTCTTTCACCCGAATTCCTGCCTGGACTGAGTTCCAGAACCAGATGGCAGAAATTCAATCGCCACTTTTAAACAAGAAAATACCTTGCAAATTTGGTATAATGAACGACAATGAAATTACAAATTCCACCACAGTTGCAAGTATATTTCTGGGGTGATAACTTAGATGAATTAGATTGGTCTCAACACAAAAAATATATTATTCAAACATTACTTGAAAAAGGTAATACTGAAGCATTAAATTGGCTTTTTAAGCAGACAAATAAGGTAGAGCTTCAAAACTTACTTCCACAATTAAAATTACAACCTAAATCTAGTAATTTTTGGCGGATTTATTTATCATGAACGCCATATTTTTTCCGAGCACTTTGCCAGCCAATACAGCACAACTTGTTGAGAAGATCAATTCCACTCAACCTGAATTTCTAAAATCCTTCTATTTATCTGGTGGAACCGGACTCTCACTACAAATAGGGCATCGTGAGTCAGAAGATTTAGATTTTTTTTGTTCAGAAACCTTCAACGCACTACACCTCGAAAAAGAGATTGCTGCTTTAGGGCAACTCACCAACACTGAACTTGCAGCAGGAACATTGAATACCTACGTCGATGGAGTGAAGCTACAATTTTTAGAGTATCAATATCCTTTATTAGAGCCTTTCAGTAACTGGCAAGGTATGCAACTCAGCTCAATTCTGGACATTGCCTGTACCAAGCTGCAAACAGTCAGTATGCGAGGCAGTAAGAAAGATTTTGTAGATCTGTACTTTTTGCTTGATATATATTCGTTGCCAGAGTTACTTGAAAAAGCAAAATCTAAGTATTCTGCTGTCGACTACAATCAAGCTCATATCTTAAAATCGCTTGTGTATTTTGAGGATGCTGAAGTTCAACCGATGCCTAGAATGATCAAAGATGTAAATTGGGATGTAATTAAATCAAGAATGATTACTGAGGTAAAGAATATTACATTTTGAACTATTTAACAGATTGTCAATTCAACTCTCAAGTTGCCTAAGCCTAATTTATTTCATTAAACCTCTTATGTAAGCAACATAAGCTCTTCAACAGGTGTTCCACCCACCGACCAAGTGGCTCACAGACTCAAGTTTCCTCTGAAGATTATCGACGCATTTCTCGTACTTTTCTTTCAGTTCAATTTCCTGCCTGGACTGGGTTCTAGAACCAGATGCTTGAAGTTAAGAAAACCCTTTTATATGATATAAAAACGATCAATTTTTGTTATCATAAGAGTATGGGTGAAATGTCAGAACAATCTACATCAGCAGTATCTACTCCAGAGCAAACATCTACTTTCCCTGATGTACCTGAGTCAACTCAGCCACCAATGGATCAAGAAAGTGCTGCTCCTGTTGAGGCTGCAAGTAGACTCGCAGAAGGCATAAAAGAAGATACTCGGATGAGTGGGATTAGAGATGAGCTAATTTTAGGATGGAAACAACAAAATGGCAGCGAGTGGACTACTAACTCACGAGGTGGGTTAGATTTACGGCCAGATTTTCAAGACTGGATGTATGGTTCTAATGAACAATGGGCAAAGGGTGGAAAACCACCAACGCTTGACTCACGCACTGAGGAAGAGTTTAGAAAACGGTTTCCAGAAGATGCCGCCACATACGACCAAATGGAGAGTGTTAGGGTATATGATAGACCCGATTTAGATCCAGTCATTTCCCGACTTCAATCTGAAGTTATCAAACAAACTAATACTGATGCAGAAGTAAAGAGAGCCTTAGATACTGGAAGAGGCAGATTTGGTCAGTCTTTCAGAGAAGTATGGGATAGTACCAATACTCGTGTCACAATCATGGCTTATCGTCGTTTTATCACAGATTATCCCGAGAAAGCGCAGGCTTATGCTGCCTACAATCCTATGATTAAAAGATTGCTTGAAAGCCAAAATAGAACTTACCCACCTGTTAATGGAACACTTAGTGAGCCTGCTGAACAACTAGTATCCAGCAATCAAGATCAGCTTGCTGGAGAACCTAATCAAGAACCAATGTCCACCACTGAAAGAGAAGCCCAAAATCTTGATCCAAGAGATTATTTTAGAGGCACCACCTTTCAAAAGGATGCTGAACAAATTGATCCAGACAAATCTCACCCGTGGCAAGCAGCTTGGGGCGATGGCTTTCTTGTTAGGGATGAGTTTGGACAAATTGCTTTAACCGAAACATTTGACACAGATGAAACTGATGAAGATAACAAAGTCGGACTGTTGTTAGCTGAAACGGCACGAGATGGACAATCTTCTTCCACTTACATTAGAAATGAACTAAGTACGAGAGTAAGAGAACAGTTAGCAGGTGTAATAAATGAGGTTTCTCCTAGATTAAGTGGAGAGACACGTCATACATTTGTGCGTATTTTGATCCAGCTTGTTCCTTCATTAGAAAATCAAACTGATGCAGAGGTAGCAGAAACCCTTAGCACTTTAACTCTAAAATTATTACCGGATCACCCACAGGGTATTGAGGCAAGTGAAGTGCCTCAAATTGGCACCGCAAGCCTTCAGCAACAAGAACAACTGACTCGGCTGATGAAGTTAGTTAGCAAGAAAATGCCTGCCGAGATTTTTTCTCAAAAACTTAACGAACTGCAAGATAACTTGCGTTGGACTGATGATGCTTTCGGTAGAAATTACGCATCAATGCTTTCCGAGATCAAAAGATGGGCTTTAGACTCAAGACAAGATACAGTAAGGAACTATGACGTTCTTCGCAAGAAGGAACCTGTAGACTACCCTGTTAAAGATAAGGTAACCAGAGACTTTACATCACCGGAGGAGCTAGAAAGAATAGTTAGAGGGCTTCCAGTAGAACCGATGCCAGATGTCCGTTTTGCACCTCGAAATAGAGAACAGGCTGAACTAGTACAGCTAGATCAGGTCTTGGGCGGTACAGGGATTTATAACTGGACTGTCAGCATATCACAAGGCAGAGGTGTTGAAAAAATCTTTGAACTTTCTCAGGCGTTAAAAGAAGGTTCAGCTAGCGTGGCAGGAAACAATCAACCTATTAAAGCGATTGAAGTTGATGGGAAGTTTTTTATTGAGGCAGATGGCAGACACAGAACAGCGGCACTCAAGGCACTTGGGGTTAAAGAAGTACCAATGCTAGTCACTCACATAAAGAAGTAAACCTAGATGCTTAGTTATCTCTAACTTTACTCTGCCCAAAGATACTCTTGGAACTCCAATAGGTTTTTATCGCTACGACTCGTAATCCCACTGTAACCATTGACTCTTAATTGCTCATTACCCCTACCTACTTGGCCCATATAGGCACTAAGACTCTTTTTATGTACATGTTTGGGCTTTTAAAAAATTTAAGGAGTAAGGTTAGAAAAACCACCTGAGAAAAGCAATGTTTATAACAAAGTTGGGATAAATCGTCTGGCGAGGTCAACTAGCCAAACACTATACAGGACTCAACGATATTGTCAGCAGAGGTAAAAGCTCGATGTTGTGCAATCATTACTCAACCAAGTTATAGTTTAAACCAGCCAAATCATCAGCAAAAGTGTTGAAAAGGTCGAGGATATCGGTAATCAGATAGTGTGGATGCGGGAAGTGTTAGGCTCACAGACTCAAGTTTCCTCTGAAGATTATCGACGCATTTCTCGTACTTTTCTTTCAGTTCAATTTCCTGCCTGGACTGGGTTCCAGAACTAAGTGATACGGACACTGTAGTCATTACACAAATAAGTAATGTGCTATGTAATTATTCATATAATTTACATACATCAGTATTTGTTACAACCAAATAACTGTGTTTATTTGAGAATGTAGTATCAATTGCCATTTAACTCCATGATTCATCCATCTTAGACCAAGGTAGTACCTGTATCTCTGAGCGGTCTTGAACTAACTCACCACCATAGATAACTTTAAGTGTTACTGGATCTTGTACGACTTCTTTCCAGTATTTAAGATTGTTGAAGTAATCAGAAGAGACAGTTTTTCCTGATTTTATTTCAATTCCAATGTGAAGACTATGCTCTGGGTGAGTTGACTACAGCATACGGACAAACATGGAAAGTTGTACCAGAAGCAGTTACCTATGGATATTCGTCTAATAACCTCAAGGAGTTATATGGATATTCGTCTAATAACCTCAAGGAGTTATATGGTAAAGCCACGAGGTTTGCCAAGGGTACTTTACAACTTGAAGCACAATATCCTATCATGCGAGGCAGAGAACACTCTCGCAAACACTATCTTGATCCAATGTTCCAACTAAAGTATGTTTCACAACAGGTACTGAAAAGACCTCTGGAGGCTCCATTTACTATTGGTCGAGGTATCTTAGAATTTGTTGCTGCGGTAAATGCAAAGCGAGAATTTGCCAAAAACCCCAGTAATTACTCATGGGATGCTGCGCAATCTACAAAAGCCTAACGACTACCTGTGACTATCCATATCTATGACAGGTGATTTTCCTGGTCGTTAGTGATAAAACTCTATTTATTTACATATTTGATACGCATATGGTATAATCCTTATGGTAAACTTATTATGCCCAATAAAGAACGGTCGCTTCGCTTCCGAGATCACTACGAAACAGTACTTCGGTCACTACTCATTACCGGTTTTTCAGCAATTGTAGTACTTGGTGCATTTTCATATACTCCAGACGCATCAGGCCAATCTGATGCACCGCCAACTCCTCCAGATGCCCTTTCAACACCCATAGCGCCAGAGATAGATGCGGCTCAAGTGCCAACTGTTGAAGCACCCACTTGGCCAAGCGATTGGCCCACTTTGGTCTGTAGAACCAATGCTTACTTTACCAACCAGGAGGGAGTCCCGTACGTTTCACAAGCTAGTTGTAGCCTGCTGAAAATGCCAAACGGCGAAGTTGTGCTCTTTACATGCAGACACTGTATTACGCGCACTGATTTTGCCGTGGATGAACTTACCATAACTACACAAACAGGTCAGGACGTAGTAATTAATTCGGTCTTAGGTGATCAACGCAGAGAAGTAGGATATGTCGAAGCAAATGTAGCTGGATATATACCTGGAGATATCAGCACCCTGTTTCCCAACCAAGGTATTGGTATTCCAGATACTTCAGGTCGAGAGCGACTTGAGCGGGGAGAAAAAATTCGTGTTATCTTTGCTGCAACTGATGTTTCTACTAATCCCGATCAGTACCCAAATGGACGACCAATTTTTCTTCGCGGAGTACTCCATCGAAGCACACCTGGGCAAACATGTGGTATTCCAGTTGACGAAGCATCCTTTCGGGCTTGCTTTACTCCAGACATGCCTGGCACACAAATTGAATCAGGTAACTCAGGTGGCATATTTATTAATGAACTAGAGTGGGATCAAAGTAAAACAGCCAAGGTATTCGGTCTAACTCGATCAGGTCAAATCCAACTGCTAGTAGATGGCAACTGGCAGAATGGCGCACCTTCAGCAGACTGCAGAGACAGCCACAACAACACAGCAATGTACTACTGCATACTCTTCCCGCAATCAATACAACCGACACCTACTTTTCCCCTGACTCCAACTCGTACGACAACCCCTTCATCAACACCGACGCTCATCAGGTGGACATCAACACCGTTTGGGACACATACAACTACTCCCACTAGAAAAGCAGCTACTGCAACTCCAAAGCCTGAGTATACAAAAGTACCTACCTTTACCCCTCAACCAACCTCTACAAGTACTCTAGATCACACTGAATACGTATTACTACCTGTTGTAATAGATGCTCAACCAACTCCCGTAGCAATTCCAGCAGCTGTGCAGTAACCTCAGCCTACTTTCTGAACCGAGTTCTATATTCACTTGAATAGCCAATGCTAGTATATTCTGGAAAATCAGCACATAGATCAGCCTGCAAAGTAGGATCTCGGTGCTCAATCATACTATATAAAGCAACCAAAGCACGAGAAAGACCAGATTTGACAGTGCCCTCCTTAATTTGCAGCAGATCACTCATTTCAGCATAACTGAGCCCGTCCGCTTTACCAAAGATCAAACTCTGCTGACGAGGCTTAAGTTTAGCGATAAAAGCATGTATCCTACTCAATAGTTCTGCGTGCAATACTTGTACTTCTAGTGGTGGAGTTTTTTCATCAAACGTAACTGTAACTAATTCATCACCACCTGCTTGCTGCGGCGTAATAAAATCTGAGAACTCTTGCTCGAGGTGGTGCCGAGATCTTCTACTCAAATCAATTGCAGTATTTCTAAAGATAGTCCTGATATACCCGTATAGTTTGTTGCTCAACTTGCCCGCATTGAGTGCTGCCACCAGCTCTATCCAGTTCATCTGCTCCATTGCTTCTCTCGTCTCAGGTTTAATGTTACTATTTGCATTCAATACTAGCTTGATGTCTGCCAACTTGAGCACCACTTCTACAAAAGCATCTTCCAAAAGTTCTCTTGTAAAGCTACTAAATTTTCTAAATAAACTGTCTTTACATAGTGAGCAAACAGTAAAGATAGTATGCATCACGACCGCGTGAGCAACTTCTTGTTCAGATTGTGGTCTTTGCCAAGAAGCACGAATACTCCCAATCATTTCTTGTACCAGTGGCCCAGTGAGATCAAAGCCCTCTAATTGGCAGTACTCTAGTAGTGATACATTTGGTGCTGCTGCTAGTTCTTCATGCACTTTTAAAACTGCCTCCTGCACATTTTCAGCTACTACAGGAGATGCTTCTAAGGGGTGTGGTACAACCTCGCTGCTTGCCACAGCCACTGGCTCATCTGCCACTAGCTGTGGTTCTGTAATTTCTCTAGTTTGTGCAGCAATTAACGCTACTAAACTTGCCCCAAATGATTGCGCTTGTTGTGGAGTAGATACCTCAAGTTGCTGCGCTCCCAACTCTTTCCGATCATCTTGTGACGTTTCCCTTGCCCAAATTACTTGCGGCACAACGGTAACTGCCGTCACTTGTTCTAGATACGTATGCACACTCTGTAATAATTTTTGTTCAAATACTTTACGAATTGTTCGATCTGGTCTTATCCCTTTCAAACCACTTAAGACTGCCTGCCAGAGCTGACAATATACGATATTTCTACCTGATCCAGTGGAGACAGCGATTTTTTTGATCTGTAAGGCGGGTAACGTTTCTGGGCCACGATGTCCCACAAATCGAGCATCACTAAGCAGTCGAAACTCGTGTTCAGAAAGATCAGTACAGGCTTCAACAATTGCTTCTGTAGCTGCTGCCATAATTGTATCAACCGCTCCAAGAGTAGGGGATTGGTCTGATCCTCGATTCGAACCTTGAGAAAGTGCACGTTGCAGGGCTTTTTCTACAAAACTTGCATAGTATGCATAGTCGCGTTCGATACCATAGGCCACCATGTACATCATAGTCACAAAATCATGGGGAAAAGTGCCACCATCAAGACGCACCACTCCAAAGTAGGCAATCATATACTCAAAAATCTCTGTCGTGGCATTCTTGAGTACAATCTCGTATCCGTCAGTCCGTTCACTCATTCCCAATCTTACCAGTGACTGGCCAACCACCGAACGAACCCGAGCCATTGGCTCAGTAAGTTGTTTTTGTACAGCTCGTTGGAGTTCTCGATCAACGGTGAGTTGTTGCTTACCTTGTGGTGTAGAAACGTAGGCAAGTAAATCTCGATTAGGTTGGTTCTCAAGCCCACCACCAGTAATAGCTGTATAGAAGAGTGCGAAAACGCCGCTTCTTCTCTGGGAATTTTCTCTGCTTGGTACTTCTTTGTTTGACAACATACTCAGCAGAGCATTGTATCATACAATATAGGATCTTATTTAACTCCAGTATTCTGGATGTTGTTTCATAAAGGCTTCACGTTTCTGTCCTTTGAGATGCGGTATGAACGGTCTAAATGATTCAATTTTATCGCGCTGATAGCGAAACGCTTGCAAAAGTTTATTCACATAGTGCTGCAAATCCTCGGCCATCGCAATGTTTTCAATATAAAAATACTTTTTGTTGACTCGATCCCCATCATCAGTTGACACTCCAGAACTTGCAGCACTCGAACGTGCAGTGAAGGTGGCTAGCTTAAAAATGGCTTGGAGCAATCCCTTGGTATACGATCCCGTATCAACAATCATCTCTAGTGGAAGTGAGAGAGTATGGCGGTTGAAAGGTGTCGTATAAATAATTTTTGTCAAACGCTGTGTCGTAACAATCGCTAGACTTTTTTTCCATAGAGTCGCCACCCACCACCAGCCAATAACTCCAAAAAATACCGCAACTACAAAACCCAAAACTTGTATAAATCCTGCAATCCCACGTCCAAGGAGCGAACTTGCAAAACTACCCAATATAAATGCTAGGATCATGATCACAAGGGCAGTCATCACAACACTCAAGAGTCGTACCAGAAGCATCACTTTATTTTCGCGCGTTACATAGAGTATTTTCTCATTTGTAGACTGGCCAGGAAAACGATATGTATACGGAAACTCGAAGTATGGTACGTCAAAAATATTTGCCATAGTTGTACTATAGCATGCTAAAAAAGCCCTTTAGCCATTGGATGATAACTGCTATAATTACTCTACATGTTAGACACCAAAAAGTTACTCTACATTCTTCCTGACGTTGCCTATATTGCAGAAGGAATCCCCGAAAAGAAGCCATATAGTTTTTCTATTCATTCTTTTACTCAAGTAAATGGCAGTTTTTTGACAGAAGATGAGTTTTTAGCAGAAAATATTCAGAAGTTGTTTGGCAAACTTGAAGCAGGTGAAAACTATCATATTATCTTGCCAGACTTTTTATTTACGAGCACAATCGTCAGCATTGCAGAAAAATCAGATGCAGCCATCAAAGAGTATCTACAAACCGCAACATTTCCACAGATGGGCATTACCCGAGACACCCATCTCATTGATTCTGCGGTCCTCAATCAGATCCGAGGAACTTCTCGGGTACAACTCTCAGCGATTGAGAAAGAGCTTCTTGCGCCACTCCGTGTCGCAGCACAAGACCATGAGAGCAGTATTGCCGGAATATCACCGCTAGGATGGGCAATTAAATCATTGATCTCACTCGAACCATCCATCAGTGTGTTACAAATGGGCGGACATCTTTATGCCTGTGAACACTACATTGGCATTGATCAAACATCCTACGCACCAATTGATGACATTTCCAGCATTGCTGAGACAATTCGTACACTCAAAGGCTCTGAGCCTAGCATTCAGACTGTTTATTTACTCAGTAATCCACTCATAGAAGAAAAACTAAAAGAAGCATTGCAAAAGACGCTTCCCATCCAACAAATGGCGGGAAATAGCGACACAGAAGAGCGAATGCCGGCATCGGTAAAAGAAGTACTAGAGTTTTCTTTCAAAACCTTAGCTATCTCCGATTATCCGGTGCCAATCTTTGCCTTGGCAAAGCCATCCGCTGAGGAATTGGCTGCTTTTGGAGCGGCTGCACTTACTCAAGCCACGACTCAACCAGCGCTAGAAGATCTTGATGAACTGCCACTCCCCAAACCAGCACAGCCTGAAGCTCCCACACCAGCCACCACTACTTGTGAAGACTTTGTTATAGCTGATGCTGCAGAACTAGAAAAAGAAGCAGAGGAACTTGCAAAAATTGAAGCAGAAAGCTCAGAAGAATCAGAGACTGCGCAAGATTCTGGCGCCGAAAGCGAAGTTCAGGAGGGAGTTGTACTACATACAACTACTCATTCTGAAGCAACGCTGCCTAGTGCAACACCTCCATCCGTCTCTCCTCCAAAACTTGCCCAGACTGCAGTTGAACAGTCAGCTTCGACTGATACGCAAGATCTACCATCCAAAGCTAGTAGTGCAAATACTACTACCCCTACAGAAAACTCGGATATTGACTTAACACAATTTGTTGGGGCACAATCTAAACAGGAACAGGCAGCTGCAACTAGTGCTCCAGCAACGAATACTCAAGTCCAGAGCACTCAACCACTGCCAACTATTAAGAATAAGTCTGGCATACAAAATATGTTAAAAATGATCTTTATCACCCTTGCTGTTTTTTGTGTAACCGTTGCTGTTGGGGCAGGTGTAGGTCTAGCAGTTTTAAAGTATTCAGGGGCTGACAGCGCCCAACAAGAGCCAGTGGTGGCTGTGGTAACCACCCCAACGCCCGAACCGACTGCCACACCAGAGCCGACACCAACCGCCAGTGCTTCTGCCACTAAAGCCCCCACTAACCTCAAGATTTTAGTTGTTAACGCTACCACCAAGGCAGGCTATGCTGGCACTTTTAAAACGAAAATTGAACAATCAAAACTAGGTAAAGTTACCGCTGCTAACGCAAAAGGCAAGTATGAGAGCGGCTATCTAGTCTACATGAAAAAGGAAGATCCAGCGGCAATTGCCACCTTAGAAGAAGCAACGGGACTAAAAACCACAGTGGATGAAACAGCAAAAGATGAAGATCCTCAGGGAACGTATGACCTTGTGCTCATCTTAGCTGAGTAATGAGGTGTATGGAATTTTGTCTATTGCTCTTACTAGGAGTGTAGGTATAATTCTCTGTGGTCTAAATCTCATGTATGTAGTACATATATAGAAAAAAAATACTATGGCAGCGACTGGCCTGCATATCTCACTTTCTCCTGAAGCAGTACTCCAAGTTGGAGGGCTCACTCTTACGAACTCCATGATCACCAGTCTGATTGTGAGCGGACTGCTCATAATATTTGCCATCATCGTCAATCGCTCACTGACCAACACCACAAAACCAAATGGTATACAAAATTTTGCAGAGTGGATCGTTGAGTCTCTCTATGGCTTAGTACACTCTATTACTGGAGATTTAAAGAAGACTGCACTTTTTTTTCCGCTCATAGCAACTTTTTTCCTATTTATTGTAGTCAATAACTGGTTTGGTTTATTGCCAGGAGTTGGTTCTATTTTAGTCAATTCTCAAGTTGCAGAAACCAAGGCAGCCAGTTCTCACACTGATGCAGCAGCTACACACAAAGCTGCTGTAGTAGTTCCAGATGTAGCACCTACAGATGAAGACACCCATACAGCCCCAGCTCTCGATGAGCATACTCTCTCACTTGTGAGTGAATCAGAACATAACAGTGCGCCTAATGAGCCACTCGCAGCAGCTCCCACAGCAAAAACCGCAGAACATGCAAGCGAGATAGCTGATACAAAACATAGTCAAGTACACTTGCTGCGCGCAGGTACAGCAGATCTCCACATGACAATTGCCCTAGGTATCATCAGCATCTTCATGACGCAAGTATTTGGTGTTCAATTTTTACACTTATCATACTTTAGTAAGTTCATTAACTTCTCAAGTCCGATTATGTTCTTTGTCGGCATTCTAGAGTTGATTTCTGAAGTTGGCAAGATTCTCTCATTTGCCTTCCGTCTCTTTGGCAACATCTTTGCAGGGGAAGTTCTACTCATGGTAATCACCTACTTAGCAGGTGCAGCTATACCTATCCCATTTTATGGCTTGGAAGTCTTTGTCGGCTTTATTCAGGCACTCGTATTTTCGATGCTCTCTCTAGTATTTATGAATATGGCGACAATAGGCCATGGAGATGAGCACTAAACAGTAGTAATACATAAGGAGAAATTATGTCAGATTCATTTGCAATTGCGCTTGTTATGAGCGTTGGTTCCATCGCACCAGCTATCGCGATTGGTATGTTGGTAAGTAAAGGTCTAGAAGCCATTGGTCGTAATCCAGAAGCTGCTAGTAAAATCCAAACCAACATGGTGCTTGGTATGGCTTTTGCTGAAGCTATCGCCATCTACGGCTTAGTCGTAGCTTTGATCTTAAAGTTCGTATAAAACAATCAAAAACTACTTTCTACTTATTGTAGGAGTACGTTAGGAGCAAGATCATGAAGATAGACCCATCACAAATTATTTTTCAAATACTTAACTTTAGTGTTGTGCTTGGTGCACTGACATACTTGCTCTACAAGCCCATCTTAAAGATGTTTGCTGAACGTGCAAAACGGATTGAGGAAGGCCAAAAGGCTGCCCAAAAAGCTATTGAGCAACAAAGCAAAATCGAAGAGATTACACAAAAAACCGAGGCAGAGGCCAAGAAAAAAGCAGCCAGTGTTTTGAAAGAAGCAACGCAAGAAGCTGAAGTCAAAAAAGCTGAACTGCTCGAAGAAGCTCGCGCTGTAGCTGCTGCTGAAGTTGAAAAGATGAAACAAGCTTGGAAGAGCGAAAAAGAGCAATTAGTAAGCAAAATTCGCACTGAAGTTGTAGAAACCGTCATGTCAGCGAGTGAAAAGGTTTTAGGCAAGTCAATTGATGCCAAAACGCACAGCGCAGTAATTGATGAAGAATTAGCAAAGGTCTTAAAGACGCTCTAAAATGCCAAAAGAACTACCAATTATCACGATCACTACTGCCCAGAAACTTGATGCAGCGCAGCTTAGCGAGCTCAAGACACTTGTCGAAAGCAAAGTCGGCGAGGTCGCATATGAGCAAGTAGTTGATCCGCAGGTACTTGGCGGTTTAAAGATTACTATTGGCTCACAGGAGTTTGATGCAACCCTCAGTGGCAAGCTCAAAAAACTGGAGTCAATGCTCACACAAGTGATCGTCACAACTGCCGTGCCATTAACTGATGCACAGCGCGCCACGATCGCTCAAGCACTAGAGAAGAAAACCGGTTCTGGTCAATACAGAGAAGTTGTTGATCCTTCTGTAGTGGGTGGTATCAAGCTGCTCGTGGGCTCAACTGAGTATGACGGAACACTTAAAGGCAAGCTTACTCGTCTGAAAGAACTTTTGTTACAAACTATTTAGAAAACCTGAGGAAACGTATATTTTATGCCAAAAACTCAAGACTCCTTCCAAGCTGAACTTGCACAATTGATTGCCAATGCCAATCTTACGATGACCCCCCAATCAGTTGGGACCGTCGTTAGTTATGGGGATGGCGTTATGCAGGTCAAAGGTCTTGATGATGTCCAGGCTAGTGAACTCGTTGACTTAGGAGAAGGCCAACTCGGATTGGCACTCAACTTACTCTCAGAAACAACCGGTATCGTGGCACTCGGTACAACCGATCACCTGAGAGCAGGCTCTCAAGTCAAACGCACCGGCCGCATCTTATCACTTGGGGTGGCGGATGACGTTCTTGGTCGTGTGGTAGATGCACTTGGTCGTCCTATTGACGGCAAACCTGCGTTTAAACCAACAAAATTCATGAATCTTGAAAAAGTTGCACCAGGCGTCATGACTCGTAAGTCAGTCTCTGTCCCTATGCAAACAGGTGTCAAAGCAATTGATGCAATGATTCCGGTGGGTCGCGGACAGCGTGAACTGATCATTGGCGACCGTGGTACTGGCAAAACTGCTATTGCACTAGGTACAATTTTGAATCAAGCAGATCAAAACATGATTTGTGTCTACGTATGTGTTGGGCAACGCCGTTCCTCACTGGCCCAGATCACTCAAACACTTACTGATCGTGGCGCTATGGCCTATACCACCATCGTCGCTGCAACCGCATCGACAAGTGCTGCAGAGCGCTTCCTTGCACCATATGCTGGTCAAGCTATCGCTGAGTATTTCCTGGAGCAGGGCAAAGACGTGCTGATTATCTTCGATGACCTCTCAAAACATGCACAAGCATATCGTGAAATTTCCCTATTGCTCCGTCGTCCTTCTGGTCGTGAAGCATATCCAGGTGACGTCTTCTACCTCCACTCACGTCTTTTGGAACGCGCGTGTCGTTTAAATGACAAGTATGGTGGTGGCTCAATTACTGCGTTACCTATCATTGAAACCCAAGCAAATGACATCTCAGCCTACATCCCAACCAACGTCATCTCCATCACTGATGGTCAAATCTTCTTAGAAACCGACCTCTTCAATGCTGGCATGAAACCGGCTATCAACGTCGGCAACTCCGTGTCACGTGTCGGTTCATCAGCGCAAACCAAAGCCACCAAACAAGTGGCTGGTACTATGAAGCTCGATCTTGCTCAGTTCCGAGAGCTTGAAGCCTTCTCTCAATTCAGTTCAGATCTTGATGAGCGCACCAAAGCCCAGCTCAACCGTGGTCAAAAAGTGAACAGTGTCCTCAAACAAGGTTGGGACACACCACTCAAGATGGAAGAACAAGTGGTTGTCGTCTTTGCCGCAGTCAAAGGATATCTTGACGCAATCGCTCTAGACAAAGTCCAGGCTTGGGAAGCAGCATACCTAGAATATATTCACCAATCAGAGTCCAAACTCTTGGAGAGTATCATAACTGAAAAGAAAATTACTGAAGAAACAGAAAAAGCACTGCACGAAGCAGTTAAAACATTTAACAGTCTGCACACTGATTTTGCAGTAAAGTAACTAAACCGCACCTATGCCTAATGCTCGGCAAGTCAAACAACGAATCGGCACCGCCAACAACATCGCCAAGATTACCAAAGCGATGGAGATGGTTTCTGCTAGTAAAATGCGTAAAGCTCAAGATCAAACTTTGGCAGCTCGTCCGTTTGCCCAAGCACTACGTGATTCACTGCAAAAACTGGCCAAAGAAGCCCACCCCAGCCTCCACCCCCTGCTTGAAGAACATGCAGAGGGAAAAGATGTGTTGGTCGTGATTGCTACCGATCGCGGTCTCTGTGGCAGTTTGAACCAAAACTTATTCAAAATGCTCCTGGATTGGTATAAAAAGCATCCCGAAGGTAGTTTTATCTTGGTTGGCAAAAAGGCTGTGGCTTTTTCTAGTTTTATGGGACTTGATGTCTATGCTCAGTTCACGAGCATGCCAGACACCATTAAAACTGCTGATATTCTCCCTATCACCACACTCATCATCGACAACTTTACCGCCCACACCTTTAAGTCTGTCTCTATCGTCTACATGGACTTTATCAATACCTTGTCACAAAAAGTCAAACTCCAGCAGCTCCTACCCATCAAAGCTCAAGAGCTTGCAGAAGAGGGGACAGCTCTTACAGAGGAGAGTGTCCACGAATATGCATTTGAGCCCAGCCCGAAAGAAATCTTAACTGAACTTCTGCCATACTACTTGGAAAACAACGTCTACCAAGCCTTTTTGGAAAGTAAAGCCAGTGAGCATAGCGCTCGGATGGTTTCTATGAAAAATGCCAGTGACAATGCCAAGGACTTGGTCAAAGAACTCCGCCTTGTTTACAACAAATCACGTCAAGAAAGTATTACAAAAGAATTATTAGAAATAACGACTGCCACGCTGTCGCTCGCGCAGTAGAGAAAAGTAAAGGAATAGTATGCCAAAACAAGCACTACCAACTGGCGTCATTACCCAAATTATGGGACCAGTGGTGGACGTCCAATTTCAGAACCACGTCCCAGCCATTTATAACGCGCTCACACTACAACACCCCGATGGCTACCAACTCACTTTGGAAGTAGAACAAGAACTCTCTACCACCGATGTCCGCTGTATCGCTCTTGGGCCGACTGATGGTCTATCACGTGGTTTGGAAGTAACCGATACCGGCGCACCCATCACCGTACCAGTGGGTGAAGAAACTTTAGGACGCATCTTCAATGTGGTAGGTGAAGTAATTGATGAAAAAGAACCCATCAAAGCGAAGCACTGGGCACCGATCCACCGACCAGCTCCTGATTTGACCGATCAAGTTACTCGTGCTGAAGTGTTGGAAACAGGTATCAAAGTGATCGACCTCGTTGCACCATTTGCCCGTGGTGGTAAAGTGGGAGCCTTTGGTGGTGCTGGCGTTGGTAAGACCGTTATTATCCAGGAATTGATCCGCAACATCGCAGAAGAGCACCATGGCCACTCAGTTTTTGCAGGTGTGGGGGAACGTACCCGTGAAGGAAACGACCTCTACCACGAAATGAATGATTCTGGCGTTATGAAGAGTACCGTCATGTGTTTTGGACAGATGAACGAGCCACCTGGCAACCGTCTGCGTGTGGCATTGACTGCACTGACGATGGCCGAGTACTTCCGTGATGAACAAGGTGAAGACGTATTGCTCTTTATCGACAATATCTTCCGTTTCTCACAAGCAGGTTCTGAAGTATCAGCACTCCTTGGGCGTATTCCTTCAGCAGTGGGGTATCAACCTACTTTAGCAAGTGAAATGGCAGCACTCCAGGAGCGTATTACCTCCACCAAAAGAGGCTCTATTACTTCTATGCAGGCTATTTATGTGCCAGCAGACGACTACACCGATCCAGCACCAGCCACTACCTTTGCGCACATCGACTCTACCATTTCTTTGGATCGCAAACTGGCTGAGCAGGCACTGTTCCCTGCGGTAGACCCACTCAACTCTTCATCCAAGATTCTTGAACCAGCAGTTGTGGGAGCAGATCACTACAATACGGCACGTGCTGTCCAAAAAATCCTCCAGCGTTACAAAGAACTACAAGACATTATTGCCATCTTGGGTATTGATGAACTCAGTGAAGATGACAAAATGGTCGTAGCCCGCGCGCGCAAAGTACAGCGTTTCTTGTCTCAACCATTCTTTGTGGGTGAACAATTCACCGGCGTACCAGGCAAGTACGTTTCTATCAAAGATACCGTCCGCGGCTTCCAAGAAATCTTGGCTGGCAAACACGATAGCTTGCCAGAACAAGCCTTCTACATGGTAGGTACGATTGAAGACGCAGTAGAAAAAGCAAAAACACTCTAGAACGTATGTCAAAGCTAAACTTACGAGTTGTCTCTCAGGAACGCGAATTGCTTCGTGAGAGTGTGGAGAGCGTGACTGCTCAAACAACCGAAGGTGAGATTACCATCTTGCCTGGACACATTCCGCTCTTTACCAAACTCGGGACAGGCGAGTTGATTTACCGCACAAATGGGGCTGAAAACTCAATTGTGGTGTCTCGTGGCTTCCTGACTGTTGCTCCCAATAATGAAGTCACGATTATGGCTGACACAGCCGTTTATGCGCGTGAAATCAGTGTACAAAAAGCAGAAGAAGCCATTAAAGCTGCTGAAACCACCTTGCAGTCTAGTCAAGATCAACGTGAACGGATGTTGGCTGAAGCGGCACTTCGCCGGGCACTCCTTGAACTGAGAATTGCAGAACGCACTAAGCGGACGAGAATCTGATCTTGTAGCTGTACTATACCCATACCTCCATTCCTTCCCACCAAACTATCTCTTACTTTAGGAAGAATGGTATAAAGAAAGTATGAAAAATAATACCATCATTTCCCTCCTCACAGAGCTTGTTTCGATTCCTTCTGTGTTTCCCAATGAAAACAAACTCGCGGATGTGTTGACGAACAAGCTGGAGTTGCTTGGTTTTCGAGTACAGCATGTCCAGACAGGAACCCGCAAAAATATTGTGACCCCATTTGGAGTTGCCACACAGTACCTTGGGTTTTATGGCCATATGGATACTGTTCCACCACACCCACACTACACTTCAGATCCCTACACAGTCAGTTGCAGATGAAAACGTATTTGCAAATAGACTGCATATTCCTGTTGTTACCATCGGGCCTATTGGAGGGGGAGATCATACCGCAGAGGAATGGGTATCTTTAAATTCACTTAAGAAAAATGAATTTCCCCGCGGCAGAGCCAGCGGGGTATCACGAGGGACGAGTCCTTGGGTTAGGTGAGTAAACTAAGTTGTTGTGGTTCGTTCATCGTCTTTCCTTGGTTA
>JBILVZ010000014.1:0-30314 GCA_044370175.1 Methylococcaceae bacterium | reverse complement strand
CCGTGAGAGATATCCTGCCATACCAACCTTACATAATCTGTAGGAAAGTTTATAGTACAAATGAATCCCGAAGGCAATACGCAACTGCAAAACAGAATTAGAATAACAATTTCTGTATAAAATGCAGTACAATAACTTCTGAAATCGGGGTGTAGTTCAGTTGGCTAGAATGCTCGCATGGGGTGCGAGTGGTCGCTGGTTCGAGTCCAGTCACCCCGACGTAAGAGTAAAATGCCACCAACTCAATTCAGACAGTACTTCCAAAGTCGTTTAAGAGTTGTCTAGAAAAAGTGGTGCTTGTCACTGTGGCGATAATTTAGAAGTTACGGTAGCCGGTATGATCAAGCAACTTGCCAGCAAAACGGTTTATCAAAATCCCTGGATGAAAGTAGTGGAGGATACTGTCGAGTTCGAAAATGGCCACACCGGCATATACGGAGTAGTCAAAAAGGATGATTTTGTACTGATCATTCCGTTTGATGGCGAAAAATTTTATCTAGTAGAACAGTACCGCTACCCAATACAGCAGTATTCACTTGAGTTTCCGCAAGGAAAACATGAAGAAAAAGAAAATGAATCTGCAGAAGTGGTCGCACAAGCTGAGTTACTTGAAGAGACTGGTCTAACGTCTGCCAAGTTTAGTCAAGTTGGCTTTCTGTATGATGCAAGTGGGTACTCCAATCAAGGTTTTCATATCTATCTAGCAGAAGCGCTTGAGCAGCATACACAACAGTTAGACCGTACCGAAGCAGGATTGGTTGTAAAAACGCTGACGCAAGCTGAATTAGAAGAAAAAATTGTACTCGGAAAAATTACAGATGCCCCAACAATCAGTGCCTACTGTTTGTTTAAACTGCAGTATTCCAAATAGAAGAACAACCCGACTGACCGCATACCAGGGTTTGATTGGCGGAAATAGTAGCTTCTAAGCTGACTGTAAATTTTTATGGATACGTGTATACTTGGGGTGTATGAAACATCTACTAGCAAGTATTTTTGGTAGACCTACTGCTGCACGTCCGACCACCACATTTGGCTCTGCAGCCGCACCTAAGACTTTTGGAGCAGCCCGTGCTCAAAAGATGGAACAGCGGCTGCAGAGTTCTATCAAGGAGCGTAAAACTTTGGCGCGGGCAGAGGCTGCTACTGTTGATCCACTCCAATCTCACATCAAAAGTCGTAGCAACATTGTGACAGGACGAATCGATCGATTACAACAAGAGCTTGGTGATACTAAATAATCTTTTGAAAACAAAGCATACTTCCAGTGATGAATCAAAGTTCTCGAGCACAACAAGCAGCAAAGTTTACGACGCTCTACCAGCGACTTAATCCAGCGCAGCGCAAAGCAGTTGACACTATTGATGGCCCAGTTTTGGTTGTAGCTGGACCTGGTACTGGCAAGACGCAAGTTCTTTCAGCTCGAATTGCTACTATTTTACAAAAAACAGATGTTGCCCCGTACAATATTTTGGCACTGACCTTTACTGAGTCAGCAGCAAAAAATATGCAGGAGCGGGTAGTCTCGATGATTGGTACAGAAGGATACTACGTCGAGATCACTACCTTTCATTCTTTTTGTGCCAGTGTTATTACCGCCTATCCCGAATACTTTCCCATCAGTCGGGATAGTCAACCCATCACCGATGTTGAGTTGTTTGAAACAATTAAAACTACCATTACGCAGCTACCACTTGAAACACTAAAACCGCTCAATGCACCTCATTTTTATCTTAAAGAGATTGTTAGAAGTATCTCACAACTCAAGCGTGAGGGGGTGAGTTGCGCAGCTTTTTCTGCAATCATTGCTGATGCCTTTGCAGAAGATAGAAAACCTGCTGCAAAGGGCGCCGCAAGTACCTTCGAGAAACAAAAACTAAAAAATCAAGAACTTGCTCTGGTTTATGAGCGCTACCAGGAAAAATTACTTGAGCAAAAGCGGTACGATTTTGACGACATGATCACTTTTGTGATCGCTGCTTTTCAGGAACATGAATCACTGTTGCTTGAATACCAAGAAAAGTTTCAGTACTTTTTAGTTGATGAATACCAAGATACCAACTCTGCTCAAAACGCTGTTGTAAACCTGCTTGCGGCATATTGGGGAGAACAGGCGAATATTTTTGTGGTGGGTGATCCACACCAATCAATTTATCGTTTCCAAGGTGCTTCAACCGAAAATGTAGTTAGTTTTACTTCACAGTATCCAAACGCTACAGTTATTACTTTGGAGACAAGTTACCGCTGTCCTGCAGAAATTACTACGGTGGCTCATACGTTGATTAGTAATAATATTTTAACGCAGACCAATACAACACAGTCGCCAGCAGCAAAAACTCTGTTTGCGGCGCTCACCACCCCGCTCAAGACAATCAAAACCCAACCTCAAGCGGTACAGGTTTGGTCTGCACCTTCTCAAACCATTGAACTTATTCAAATTGCAGAAGAGATCACCACACTCATTAAAAATAATGTTCGAGCTGAAGATATTGCAATTTTGTATCGCACCAATCGAGAGTCACTTGAGCTTGCCGAAATTTTAGAAAAGTGGCAGATCCCGTATGAGATTGATGGTGGAAATAATGTTTTTGAGTTTGAACCTATCCGTCAATTTTTGCAGCTTTTGCAAATAATTGAGTTATATAAAGTAAATCAAGAAGATGAGCGTTTTTTTGAAGTGCTCTGTTATTCTTGGCTCAAACTAGATCCGTTAAGTGTCTACCGTATTACCCATTTAGCAGGGCGCGAGCGCAAGATGGTGCATGAACTTGTGGAGACTGGACATGCGGCTTTGCAAGTTCTCAGTCCTGACTGCCTTTCTGAAACTGAGTATGGGCAGATTGCCAACTTGCTCGAAAAGTTAAAAAGTTGGGCAATCCAAGATGGACAGCTCACCTTCATTGAGTGGTTTGCATTGGTAGCTGCAGAAAGTGGCTTTTTAGACTGGCTAAAGCAGCAGCCAACGGTAGTAGAGCACCTCTTATTTTATAACTCACTACGACAACTTGTTGAACAGTTTTGTCGTGAGCGTGCAACCTTTAAACTCACAGAGTTTATTGCAGCTGTTGATACTATGCGCTCCTATGGCATTCCTTTAATTGCACAGGATCTACATATTACCAAAGGGGCGGTGCACCTCTCCACTGTCCATAAAGCAAAAGGACAAGAGTGGGAATATGTTTTTGTTGTGCACTGTACCGATGGAGTATGGGGTAATACTCGAGAACGAAACTTGTTGCCGCTTCCAGCAGAAATCTTGAGTCATACCGACGTCACAAAAAAAGAACGTAACGAAGACGATAGACGGTTGCTGTATGTGGCGATTACTCGAGCTAAGCAGCAAGTGATAGTGAGCTATCCCGAAACTGTAATTTCAAATACCGCTACCAAAACTGTTACTCCTAGTATGTTTATTACTGAAATGCAGGCAAGTTCAGTTGGGCTTGAAGTGCATAGAGACATACACCTTGTCGAACGACAAGAAGAGTTTTTGAGTCGGTTAGTGGCACCCAGCATTTCATCCCAGCATACGCTACAAGCTCAAAATTTTTTTACGGATCTACTTGAGCGATATACACTCTCAGTTTCAGCATTAAATAATTATCTCCAAGATCCTGCAAAATTTATTTTGCGCGATTTGCTCTTAATTCCCTCTGGTAATGCACCATACTTAGCATTCGGAACGGCAATCCATGCTGCTTTAGAAGAAGTATTTAAGCACATCCAACAAGGCTCACCTCTAGTGAATGAAAAAATCTTTGATCGCTATGAAACAGTACTTGCACAAGAAATCTTGACCCGTGAAGACTATGAACGCAGAGTAGTGTATGGAAAAAATGTATTGACACAATACATCAGCCAGTTGCAATTAGAAAAAGTAGATCCGTGGCAACTTGAAGCACGCTTTGGTAGAGGTATGAGACGAACAGTTTTGGATGACATTCCACTCGTGGGTAGAATTGATCGTCTAGATTGGATTGATAGAAAAAATAAAACGGTTCGTGTGATCGACTACAAAACAGGCTCTGCAAAGTCACGGAATACGCTCGAAGGTAAGACGCAGTCCGCTGGACTCTCAGCGCGTGAACTGACCCTTCCAGAAAGTATCCGTAGCCCGTTTAAACGACAGTTACTGTTTTATAAACTACTAACACAGATGGATGCTGCATTTTCTGCAGAAGTGATTCAGGGTGTATTTGAGTTTGTTGTCCCAGATTCTCAAACAGGAAAAATTGCTATACATGCTTTTGATTTACCTACTACCGAGGTAGAGGAGCTCAAAGATCTCATTAGAACAGTGATGGCTGAACTTCGTTCCTTGCAGTTTATGGAGTATTTACCTACTGCTATTTCCACTGTGGGAGTGCAAAATAAATAGCATCCGCAAACTCCGTTGTAACAGGAATCGCTACCCAGTGTGGATACCAAACTGCGAAAGCGAGTGCGATAGTACCTAAAACTAGATAGTATATGAATGGCTGTTTCTTGCCAACAAGATACAGCCAATAGCTCATCAAGATACAGAGCAGTGGTACGGCTGGTGTATAGTGATAAAAAAACATTATTCGAGGTGAGAGCTGCCACGGAAGCCAAACTGCAAAGTAGCTGATCGTTAGAAAAATAAGTGAATTTGTTGCAACCATTGTAGTAGCATGTTGGAGAATTTTTTTTGCAAATACCTGCATTGTCTTTCTGGAAGTACTTGCGAAAAACTCGTAAGTTCGCAAACAAAAATGTATAAGTGTAGAAAAAACTGTGGCCGCACCTATTAAAAATAAAACAGGATTACCAAATGCATAGATGTCAGCTCTAGCTTGATCAAGATACTGAACATGCATCCAGACAGGTCGAATGTTTAAGAACCACTCAAGTGGGCGGGACTGGTAGGTGTGCGTCGCATCCAAGTGGGTCTGATACCACCAAATTTGATTATGCAACTCTTTGAGATGTGCCCAGCCTTTGCCTTGTAAAAACATATGTGTGTATCCAGTGATGTATAAAACAGCTGGAATGATAGCTAAGATGAGTACCCGTAAACCTATCCACCGTAGAACTTTGAACCACCACTCCTTACGTAAAAATTCAGTATTGGAATACTCTATAAAAAATATTTTAAGTGCTGAAAAAACTTCAAATAAACCGATACTTCCTAAGACAAACAAACCTGACCACTTACTAGCCAGCGCCAACCCAGCAGCACAGCCAGTTAAAAACAATTTTGCGATACTATTGGTTTGTCGATATACAAGATAGGTATATAAAGTAAACAGAATAAAAAAAGTAACATGAATATCGTTCATGGCAATTCGTGACTGTACTAATAACAGACCATCTAAACTCGCTATTGCTGCACTCAACAGTGCTATTGTCGAGTTATTGAAGAGCCGATATGCTAAGTGGTACGTCATCAGTATTACGAGCACCCCAAAAATCACTGAACTAAATCTCCAGCCAAACGAGTTTTCTCCAAAGGCAAGTATCGACGCAGCTTGAAAGTACTTGGCCAATGGTGGGTGTAGCCAATCGACGGCAGTGTTTGGTTCTGGTGCGGGATTCCACCATTCATAAGCACGGGGATCATTTTGAGCAATTAGTTTGGCTGTTACTGCATGGTACACCTCATCAAATATATACGTTTCAGGATTATTGAGGTTGAACATGCGGGTGAAAAATGCAAATGAAAGTATAGAGAGTAAAATAACAGCTCGAAAACGGTGTAACAGCGTGCTCATAACAAAAACGAATTATCCAACAATATAGATCAATATGAAAGCACTAACTGCAAAAGAGAAGACAGTGAGTAGAAGTGGTTTGTCAGTCAGTAGTACACGCTCTGGAGATTCGCCCTCGTTTTTTTCATAAATGAGCTGCAAATACCGCATGACGCCAAAAATCACAAAGGGTAGTGTTAACATGAGTAGTTTTTGTGAGTGTAGTGTTCGAGGTAGTGCATCATAGATTGTTGCAAATTGAGGAGCTGGTGAAGCGTTTTGATCTTGAAAAGTGAATAAAGCATACGTCAGCCAAGTGGCGGTACCAAACATTGCTGTGTATTGATCGAGCAGACGCTGCGAGTAACGCTTAAGTATCCTTCGGGTTTGCTCAATTAAGTTAGTATCCTTGCCAACTAACAGTGTTCTCTCACTTTGTCTTTTTCCAACAGCAAGAAACAGTGAGGCTGAAATCACTGTGAGTAAAAACCAGACACTCATGTGCAGATCCACAACAACAGCACCTGCATACACTCGAATCAGAAATCCTGATGCAATCGCGCTAATATCAAGAATGGGTATGTGCTTAAAGTATTTGGCGTAGAGCACCTGTAAAAGGAGGTAGGCAAAAATCAGCAACTTAAAGAATAGCGGCAACCAAAGTGATAAGAATACAACAACTATCAAACAGATACCTGCCCCGAAAAGTGCAATTGGTATGGGAAGTTCTCCAGAAGCAATGGGGCGTTTACGCTTGAATGGATGGTGTTTGTCTGCATCTTTATCAATAATGTCGTTGATGATATAGACACTTGAAGTTAAAAAGGAAAAGACAACAAAGGCAAGGGTTACTCGAATAAAGTAACTACTTTCACCTACTGGGGCAGTAAATAACATGCCCGTAAAAAAGAGCGCAGCATACACTGCCAAATTTTTAATCCACTGCCGCGGTCGTGCGCTACGTAGTAATAAAAAAAGTGCTGAGTTTTTCATGGTCGTTTAGTTGATTTGTATTTTGCTACTATCAAAATAGCAAATACGCAGAGAGCTGCTACTGTGATTGTAACCAATTTGCCCACAGTATTCAAATACAATGATAAAACGCCCAAAGTACTACTCGTAATCCAGTAAAAGACCGCAATTCTACGTTTTCCCCAATGGAAGACATCGAGCAATTTGTGGTGGAGATGTCCGCGATCTCCCCAGAGTGGTGACTTGCGCGCCCGCAGTCTGCGTGCAATTGAAAAAACTGCGTCTGCAGTTGGTATCGCCAGTACCATGAGGGTTGTCGCCAATTTTGCACCTGAAAGTATCGCTAAAACACTTAAAAAGAAGCCTGCAAGTGACCCACCCCCATAACCAGGCATTATTTTTTGAGGATACCAATTCCAAACGAGAAAACCAGCATAGGCTCCCGCCACAATAAAGCTGAGGTTGGCTGTATTGAACTGCGTGGGATCATCAATAAAACGGTACGAAAGTAATCCAATGAAAAGTAATGCAATACTCACAAAACCTGGCATTTGCCCATCGACCCCTTTTGACCAGTTTACAATGTTCATATTCCAAACCATAAAAATAACTGCAAACAGATCTGAAAGGATCCAAATATTGCGTGTCTCTCCTAAAAACTGTATTGGCAACTGCCAGTAATTTAAATGAATTACTCCTTCAGTAAATGGGTTGCTAACATAGGCAATTCCTATACCAGAACCAACAACGATCAAGCTAGCAAGTAAACCGGTTCCCAGTCGTAAAACAGGGCTGAGATCATAAATATCATCAAGAAAACCAACCAAAGTAAGGAGCGCAGCTGCTACCAGAATATGAATCAAATAATGGTCAACGTTAAGAAAGAAAAAACTGGTAGCAATAATCGCGATAAAAATTACTAATCCGCCACCTCTTGGTACAGGTCTTGAATGTGTTTTTTTTGCATGTGAGTCTTGGGTGGGATCATCAAGCCAATTAAAATGTCTATACATTTTAATAATGACTGGTGTAATGGCTGCTGCAAGTATTGCTGTGCTTAAAAATGCCCACATACTATGTTAGTGTGTAATAATAATAATTCGTATAAGTGCTAAAAGTAAAAAACTGAGTAGTACTAGAGTAGTCCATGCAAACAATCGTAAAACTAATTTTTCTAAATCTTTAAAGAGTGATAATAAGATACTATGCAGTAACGTGATCAGTAATGCTATAGCAGGAAAGAGAAAGATCCATTCTTTGCTCGTTAATGCTTGATCAGGGCGTGCTAATGAATAAAAAAGTGGAATTATCGGTTGCGAGAAAAAATAATACAAAGTACTTATAATCGAGATGAGACCGATCACTGCTACACACAGTAAGAGAGGTTGCTTTATACTAATACTGAGTTCATCCCAGGTTTCAATCTTAAATTGCTGTTCAGACATACCCTGATTATAAACTACTTGTGCTTCGTTTTCTCCACAGCACAAAATGTTCAAAAGAGTTATTGGCAATATAGTTATCTCGCAGGTAGGCCTTTAAGCCTGGTAGCTCAGCTGTTTCACTATTCATCACCACTATGTACTCTGGCCTTTTTTCCACTACTGACTTGAAAGTTTCTTCATAAACTTGTAAGTCAGTGATGTGGAAAGATACTGTAAACCTGCCGGTAGGTTGCTTCTTAGTGAGCGCGTACAGTGTTGGATTGGTCCCCCAAATAAATAAATGTTTATCAGGACTCTTAGAGATAATTTCAGCTGCTGCATAGTTATCTTTCATAATCCACTCGAATGAATTACGGTAATCTTCATACTTCATTTGACCAGTTAGGAGTTGGAAGCTGCGCTGATAGTAGCTGACAGTTGGATACCCACCAACATTGATAACTTTTATAACTGCAAAAAATATCAAAAAAAGTACTGCGATTGTCCCGTATTGATAAATTTGTAGGCGTTTGTGGAGTTTTTCTAGCCCATATCCAAGCAGTAGCGCAAGTGGTGGAAAAACTTGTAAATAATAATGTGGATAGGGGCGGTTGGAAAGAAGGCTTGCAAAGAGTGCTAGTAGCGTCCAGCTAGCGATGAATTGCTGCTGTGGACTGAGCAATTTTGTAAGTGCTGAAAGAACAACTATTCCAGCTGTCATAATGAGGAATTTCCCAAATAAGGTAAATGAAAACGACAACAGTGGATTGGTCAATCCAAGATCCCAGTTGCTGCTGTAGTGGAAGTTATAGAGTAACCCAAAATTTAGGTAGGCTTCACCTGAACCACGCAACAAATAGTAACTGATTGAGAGAACAATAGGGAGTGCAATTCCAGCGGCTAGTAGTGTCATCTGAAAGAGTGTTTTGGGGAGGTACTTGCGCACCACAACACGCAGGGAAAGCTCGCGTACCAGTCGTAGGGTGCTGAACCAACCAATAGTAAAGGCAGCCACCGCATCAAACAGGCCAGGAACTTTTGTAAGAATTCCAAGACCAAGCAGGGCACCACTGAGTAATAAAATTTTGTTATCACTATAGTGCTTTTGTTCATCCTGGTGTGCCAATAGCTGTGAAAAGTACGAAGAATAAGAAAGTATCCAAAGTCCAAAAATAACAAAACCCATTACAAATAGCTCGCCATTGGGAATATTACCTTCAAAAAGTGGAAGTGTAGTGCTGAGGATAAAAGCTAAGGTAGCTACAAGACTACTGGTCGCATTTTTAAAAATGCGTTCGCTTAAGCGGTAAAAAGCGATAGTAGTGATCAGCATCCAAGTGACCAGTAAGATTCTAAAGTTAAGCTGACTACCAACACTGGCAAAATAATAAATGAGTGGGGTCTTGTGATCTACTATATCTACATAGAGGCGATCACCTAGGCGAATTCCATTGCCAATAGTTAAGTAAATTCCTTCATCCCCATACCAGTATGGTTCAAAAAAATTTGGAATTCGCAATACCAAGACAAGTAGCAGGAGTGCAGCAAGTATTGGATGGCATACTTCTTTTTTTTGAAAAAACTTTTTCAGGGCACGCATATCGGGATAGTTTCTATACTACCATCCAGTATACAAACCATTGCAGCAGCTTAAAAGCAGGAGTTTTTAGTGCGCTAGCATCATCCAAAATACCTACTTTGTCTAGTTTGAACTTAGACTTTTTCGGTAACCTTGTACTCAATGTACTTGCCAAGCATAAGCCTGGTGTGGGCATCAAGCCCAGGTAATGCTGAGAAGAAGAAACCTATGATAGGTAAGAGTAAGAATTCAAGTGGCTGTAGAATATAGGAGAGCGGATTGTGGCGATTGGGGCGTGGTGGACGATTGAGTGCGTCTAAAACAAAGACCACTACCAGAGAAACAAGTGAGAAGGTCAGTAGTAATGAGGTGACTTGTGGCAGCGTTTTTCCTAAAATTGTTCGATTAAATGCAGGGTTTAAGATTGGTGGCAGAAAAGCAGAGACTGTAATTGCAAACCAGTTGACTGGCCATAAAAAGTGATCTTCAATTATTTTGATAACACGTACCGTTTTATCCAAAAATGGCACGTTAGGAGTAACGATGTATTGTTTGATGATGTAGGCGTCATCACTGACACCCCATGCCCAGCGCTTGAGTTGTTCATATTGGTTGATCATTGTTGACCAGAATGAGTTGGATTCGGCAGCGTCGGCATAAATTGGCAAGTAGATTGGCTTTACTTCAAAATCACCTTTTTTTGCAAAATATGATTTAAAGAATAATCGGTAGTCTTCTGGAATAACATCGGTATCCCAGTAACCAATCTCATCTATATGTTTCAGGGAAGTACTATAGGTAGAAAAATTAATGAGACGATCTTCACGAACCAAAATATACATCTGTGTAACAGAGAAAAGTGCAGCTAGAACGCGGACTGGCGACGGTACTTGCCAAATGTTGTTATAAAATGCAATTGCACCTTGCCAGATACGATTATAGGGCTTGGGATCGCTTAAAAATGAATAGGTGAGGGCTGCAAAATATGATTTATGAAAGAGAGCATCAGCATCTTCACTTGAGATAGTAATGTTTTCAATTGGCAGGCCTTCTTCATCAACTAAAAATTCTTTGGCACGTTTTGCTCCCCAACAGGTATTGGAAGATTTCCCCTTTACTTCGCCAGCTATGTCGGGATGAAAGGTGACCCATAGATGTCCAAAGTGCCCGCCATATTTTTTTTGTAATTGTTCTGCCTTGTGGTGTGCCTCTGCCCCTTCACGTACTTCAAATGAAACCATAATGTGGAGATTTTTTAATGGGTACGTCTGAGTACTCAGGGCTTCCATTGTCCGCTCAAGTGTCGTAATTGGCTCTTTGTAAGTAGGAATCACAATAATATGATGGATTTTTTTCCACTCATTTGAAAACTGAACATGCAAGTCAGCCAACCAGTCAAACTTTGCTGAGGCGCGTATTCTAAAATGTGCAACAATTGCCAGAACTGCTAAGGTGAGGGAGCGAAAAAGCCAGTACACGCAGAAGCCAATAATATAGTAGGCTACTGCTACAGGAATAATGAGCGACCCCCAGAACGGAAATAAAATGAGCGACCAAGAGATAAAACCTGGCAGAATCTCTAAGAATCGCTGTGATTTGACAGGGTGGCGGCGGATAAAACGGGCGGCGTGGCTCTCTGTATTCATGAAGTTTTCAGTGTAGTAAATACTCGTAAGGTGTTGGTGTATACCGTTTCGAGTGAGATGCCACATTCCTCTGTTAGATACTTGCTAGTTAATTCTATCATCCACGGCTCACAGGTTTTACCGCGGTGTGGTACCGGTGGTAAAAATGGAGCATCAGTTTCGAGTAGTAAGCGATCCCTTGGCGTACTCTGAATAATTTCACGAATCGAAGCAGCATTTTTATAGGTACTATTGCCAGCAATTCCAATATACGCACCCAGTGCTACCGCTTCTTGAACATACTCCAGACTACCAGAAACACAGTGGAGAATAAATGGTACGTTTGATTGTCTATAGGTGCGCACCAAACGAAGGATGTCACTGTAGGCTCTTGTCCCCGTATCTCTGACATGTAAAATGACGGGCAATCCAGCGCGATCAGCAAGTAGGAGCTGTTGGATGCAAAGCTCCTGCTGCAGTTGTATCTCGTTTTGATGATCAGAATTGCCAACAGCAAGTCTAAAGTAATCAAGTCCTATCTCACCGACTGCTCCAATCAGTTGTGTACTGGCATTTTTTGCCAATACTTCTTGTAGTTGCAACGTCCAGTTTTTAATAGTTCTTGAGTCTACAATTTCACCTGCAGCGATTGCTTCTGCCACAGCATGTGGGTGAAAGCCAACTGCCGCTATAAAGCGCGGTTGAGCGGCTGCAAGCGCAATCGCTCTCAGAGAAGTGCTGTGATTTGTCCCAACAACTACACTGTGTGTAACGCCTGCATCTTGAGCTCTTTGCCAGTGTCGCTGCCAGTCAGCTCCAGCCGTGCCGTAGAGCGGATCAAGGTTATAGTGGCAATGGGTGTCTATAAGCATAGTTACTCACTGAAACGAGGAAAAAGTGGTGCAAGTGCAGTAATTTTTTCTTGATTAAAATGGTGTAGGATCGTAGCAGCAGTTTTAGGCATAAACGGCTGCAGCTGATAGGCAATCACTCGTATATTTTGGACGGCTTCTCGTAAAATTTTGGCTTGTTCAGCGCCTTCTTTTTTCCAAGGTGTTTGCTCACTCAAGTATTGATCTGTTTGAGAGACCATTTGTACTATCACTGTTATTGCTTCACTTACTTCAAGTGCCGTAAGTGCCTTCACAACTGCAGGAGTGTAATCGAGCACGGTGACAGGAGTGGTAATGGCATGTTTTTCACAGAGTTTAGCCACCCGAGAACAAAGATTGCCCAGCCCATTGGATAAGTCGGCGGTGTAGGCATCTCTAAATTTTTCATAACTAAAGTCGCCGTCTGCATGGGTGGGGATGTACCGTAGTAAATAGTACCGAATTGGTTCTAAACCATACTTTTCTACTACTGCAAATGGGTCGATCACATTACCCAAAGATTTGCTCATCTTTTGGCCATCTGCAGTAATATAGCCATGGACAGAAATTGCTTCAGGCGTTGCAAGCCCAGCAGAAAGGAGCATGCCAATCCAGTAAACAGAGTGAAAACGGTTAATACCTTTGCCAATAACATGCACGTTGGCAGGCCAGTTTGTGTTAAAAGTTTCAGAATTTATGCCAAAGCCTATGGCTGTTAGGTAAACTGCTAGCGCATCAAACCATACATACATTACTTGGGTTGGATCACCAGGGACAGGTACTCCCACTCCGCGACCACGTTCTTTAGAGCGAGAAACACTAAAATCTTCTAAGCCTTGATCAATAAAGCCCAGCATCTCATTTTTAAACTGCTCAGAAACTATTCTTAGTTTATCGCTAACTATCAGCTCACGAATTTGATTTTGGTACTTTGAGAGTCTAAAGAAATAGTTTTTTTCAGTGATTGTTTCTGGAACAGTGAGGTGTTCTGGACATTTGCCATCTAGTAATTCTGCAAACGTGTAGTAACTTTCGCAGCCCACGCAGTACAAGCCGGTATATTGTTTTTGGTAGATATCACTTTCGGTGTCCCCATTTTTTAGCAGTGCACAACGATTCCAAAGTTCTTGTACCCCTGGCCAGTGCGCAAGCTGATCGCTACCACGGCGAAAATGTGTGAGTGAAATATCAAAATAGGAAAATGCATCTTCGAAAAATGTGGCGTACTCATCCAACCATTCTTGTGGATTTTTGCCGATCTTCTCTGCTGCCTGTACATTTTTTAAGCTATTTTCATCAGTTCCACAAGTAAACGAAACAGTTTTACCGAGACTCCGATGATATCTTGCAATGCTATCTGCTTGAAACCACTCCAAGACGTGGCCTAGATGCGGTTTAGCATTAATATAGGGAATAGCAGCAGTGAGATAAAAATTCTTCATGTCTACTGATTATACTGTATCGCTAGCTGCTACGATTAGGCAGTTGGCTGAGCTGATCTGCTAAAAAAGTTGCGTAAGCGGGATGCGGTTTGTTCTGCCCACTCTTGTGCAATAATGAGTGCTGCAACTTTTTGAGCAAAAAGATTATTTTTCAGTTGTGCAATTGAAGAAACAGTAGCGCTAGATACACTTAGTTCTTGTTGGATGGTCTCGTATGAAACATTTTGTGAAAGGCGTTTAAAGATTGCCAAACGTTTTGCCAACATTGAAAGTTCATTGTCACTTAAGAAGAGTGTCAAAAATGCTTGGATCTCTTTTGGAGACTTCATGTTTGCGATTGCCTTGGCAAGCTCAGATTTAAGATGAGCATCTTGTGTAGTTTGAGATTGTAGCTGTGTATCAGACATAGTTCCTTCATCAATATAAGAACAGTAGTATATCAAACTACCTCTTAAATATGAAGAAGAGGGACGCTTCCAGCAAAATCGCAGCTACAAAGATTGTCAAAAGTAATGGAAACGTGACGATAACAGCTTGGAGTTTGAGAAAGAGCACTACGGTCAGAACAACTGCCGCGAGAACTGCCCTTCTGGTATGTAAAAAAATAAAGTTTAAAAAGAAAAAATGGCCTGCAAAACTAACTAGGAGCAGTGGTAGGTAGCTCTGATAAAAGAGAAAATTTGCGATTTCTGTGGGGTGAACTACCCACAAGATGTATACCGTGCCTGCATACCCTAGTAAGCCTAAAAATAGCAGTAGAAGATAGTGAAGTCGAGAGCTCCAAAACTGCGAAAAGATTTGTGCTGATCGAGAGCGCGAGTTTGTATCTGCCCCGAGCCGATCTGAATTATGTTTCACTCTCGGTACTGGTGCATGTGCAATTGCTGTAGTATCACGTGTTACGTCGGCAGATGCTCTCCATGAAGATGGAGTAATCTCGCTCCCACTACCGTGCTGGGCAAGGCGAGACTTAGCTTTTTGTGAGGTTTGTGCTGGCGACATAGTTTTCATTCATAGTATACTCAGCTCTATGACATTCGAAGTAGTGGTAATTAGTATTCTGATTATAGGTTTTTTTGGTTTATACCTTGCTGTTAGGCAATTGCTGTCACGTGATACTCAAGTAAAAGAGTTGGAATCAGTTGTGCAACAAGTCTTTGGAAAAAGTGCTCATTTAGTTGCGCAACAGAGTCGTGATATTTTGCAGGGTGAAAAAGAAATTATTTCAAATTCGCTCACCCACCAACATCGCTCAATCGAGACAATGGTCGATACCATTAAACGTGACTTAGAAAAGCGACAGCAAGAGATTCGCACTCTTGAGCAAGATCGCGTGCGTAAGTTTTCTGAGCTGACAACAGCCTTGGAATCACATAGAAAGCTAGCAGATGAGCTTTCTATTTCTACAAAAAAACTCGCAGAGGTCCTTTCTAATAACCAAGCACGTGGCGAGTGGGGTGAGCGAATTATTGAAGATTTGATGCAGGCAAACGGCCTGATGGAAGGGGTGCATTATGTACGCCAACTGCACCTTAAAAACTCCACACTCAGACCAGATATTACGCTGCTTTTGCCAGACAAAAGATATATCGCAGTTGATGTAAAGTTCCCCTACAGTGAGATCCAAAAACTAGCAGATAGTTCTTCTAAAGAGCAACAGAAACTCTACTTGCAACAATTAAGTAAGAACTTACAAACGAAGATTGATAAAGTTGCTGAATATATTGATCCCAGCTCACACACGTTGGACTATGCAATTTTGTTTGTACCCAATGAAATGATCTTTTCTTTTCTCAATCAAAAATTGCCTGAGGTCATCGACCATGCTTTTAAACGGCGTGTGCTTTTGGTGTCACCATTTACTTTTTTAGTAGTGGCCCGCACTATGCTGGAGAGCTATCGCAACTTTATGATCTCCGATTCACTCCGTGATGCAGTCATTCAAGTTGACGAATTTGTGCGAGAATGGGGGAGATTTAAAGATCAATTTGATAAATATGGAAGAAGTTTAAAAACACTGCAAACTGACTACGAAGAGTTAACTGGTACTCGGGTCAGGCAGATGGAGCGCAAGATTGAAAAGATTGAAACAATTAGGCAAGGCGGGGCGTTGGAAGCAGCTAAGACTCAAGGTATCCAAGAAGAACCGATCCAAGTCCTTGGTAAAAAATAGAAGCTGTTTATTGCAACTGTTTTGGATTAACTTTTTACAATCGCTCAGGATGCCAATAGACTGTTTTAGTTGGGAATTTTTGTATCAGAATAGTCTCTGGTGGCTGCGGGTCAGAGTTTTTTTCTAAAAAGTATACTTTTCCCACTTCACTTGGCCCAGCAATTTTTTCCTCAAGTGCAAGCCATTCTATGTGCTCAAAAAACGCCGAAAACTGAACCTCAGCACGCTCAGCAGTTTTCAACTGATATGGATTGTTAGCGGTTCTGCGTGCGAGTGCTCTTGCAATTGCGCGCTTCTCACCAACACTATCATATTGAAAAGCTCGATTGTTCATCACAAAAAAATTGGCAGTAAAAATACTGTACACAGTGATCCCCATAAAAATAAGAATAAGCCCAGTGCCAAAGAGTTGTAGTTTCTTTGAAAGTGAGACAAAAACATACGAAAACAGAATAGGTATACAAATAAAAAATGGAGGGAAGTATGCTTCTGAGGGTGGTCCTGCTAAAAAGTAAGCTGCAACGAGCAGCCATAACCCAAGTCCCGCAAGTTCAACTACAGCAGGTACCGAGGCATTTTTAAATATTTTATACAGTATATATAGTGAGCTACTAAGTAAGCTGACCAGCCCAGCAATAGATAGAATTGGTACATCAACTCCAAAAATACGACCTCCAAACACCCAAAATGCCTGAAGCGTTTTAGCAGTTGTGTCTATAGTAGCAGTGCCACCTTGTAGGCGCTCAAGGATCTGTGTTACAAGCCATTTGCTGAACTCAAAAACTTGATTCGAACCACCAAAAACATGAAATAACAGTTGAGGAAGCAGTCCAACAAAGCCAGCTAGTGTTGCAAATGCAATAACTTTTTTACTCAGTTGATACTTCTTTCTCCAAAATACATATGGAATTAACAGTAACAGAGGTGCATTACACAACTCAAATTGGAAAAGCACAACTCCTGAGAGAAGCGCAAAGATAAGATACTTGAGTGAAAACTTGTTCCAAAGCAAGCAGAGTGACCAAAGGTATAGTACTGTGGCAAGTGGAATTGGAGTAGTGTGGTAGGGCATCCTACTGTTTGCAACTGCCAGAGGAAATACTGCTAGCAGTGCTACTGCCACATATGCTGCCCTGCGTGAAAAAAATACAGTCACTAGTTCATACAATCCAATTACTGCAGCAACGCCAATTAATGCAAATACAATATGTTGTGCGAGCGTAGCAGTACCAAAGAAGAGCATGATGAGCATCTCAATCCAGATTGCCAACGGGCCCTGATGAAGCCAGGGTCTGCTAGAAGTAATGCCAACTAATGGCAGGCGACCTTCTTGCAGTGATTGCTGTGCAGCCAGTAAATCGTGGGCAGTATCAAAGAAAAAAATCCCGTGTGTATCCAATTGATACAAGCGCAAAAACGCAGCAACTGCAACCAGAATCACAAGCACGAAGTGCTCACGCAAAAAGTGATGGAGCGGTTTATTGTGAATCTTTAGTTTGCTGTACATTTCTACCAAGTATAGTATCACAATTATCTCGCCAACATGGTAGACTACCTGTATGAAAGCTGTTTTTTTTAGCCTCTTAAGTCTTGTTTTTTGTGCTACTCTTTTAATCTTACATACACCACCCGTACATGCTCAGGAAACAGTAGAAATACCAGCACTTGTTGCTCCAACATACTCTACTGGTACCGTTGTTGAAATCCTGGAGCAACGTGAGATTGACCAAGAGCGCGGTTTATATACGCAAAAACTTCAGATCAAGCGAAGCGATACAGGAGAGCTGGTCGATGTTTTTGCTGGGAGCGAATTTCAACCACTCAATACAACGCAGTTATTGACGAAAGGGAGGCAAGTAGTGGTTGCCGATCAGCAAGTCACTGAAGCTGAACGGGAGATAGTGCTGGCTGACGTATATAGATTGCCAACTATTTTTTGGCTTACGCTTTTGTTTGCAGTAATTGTGATAGTGGTAGGTAGAATGCGTGGTTTAAGTGCACTAACTGGTATGGCTGTTAGCATCTTGATCTTAGTTAAGTTTATAGTGCCACAAATCGTGGCAGGTGCTAATCCACTGGTGGTAAGTATATTTGGTTCATTGCTTATTGGTGGGATTACTCTCTATATTGCACATGGTTGGAAAATTAAAACACATATCGCGCTTGCTTCGATGGTAAGTGCCCTGCTGATCGTAGCTGTGCTATCGTACATCAGTGTCCAAAGTGCACAGCTTGTTGGTTTGGGTAGTGAAGAAGCGTATTTCTTACAATTTGGAAATACTGCAACTATAAATTTACAGGGACTGTTATTGGGTGGAATCATTTTGGGGGCACTGGGAGTGCTCGATGATATTACCGTTTCACAAGTTTCTGTAATTTTTCAACTGCGTGCTGCAAAAAAAGATATCAGTATACAAGAGTTATACAGGCGAGGACTTGAAGTCGGCAAAGATCATGTTGCGTCGTTAGTAAACACGCTGGTACTTGCGTACGCAGGTGCAAATTTGCCACTTTTTATTTTGTTTATGCTCAACGAACAGACGCCGCAGTGGGTGACTTTAAATAGCGAGATTATAGTGGAAGAAATAATTAGAACAGTAACTGGTTCAATCGGTCTGGTACTTGCAGTGCCAGTTACTACACTGCTTGCTGCATATGTTGCACTGAGATCACCAATTCAAAAAATAGATGACTTTCATGGACATTCTCACTAAAAACCCACGGTTCAATAAGGCAACTTAGTTGCATTTGGAAAAATGTGCGATACAATTAGAAAAATATGATTACACTTTTTTATACGTTACTGAGTTTGTTACTTGTGAGTTCAGTTTCATTAGTAGGACTATTTACGCTTACTTGGGCTAAATCACGTATCCATGACTTCCTGCATGCACTGGTCGCGCTTGCGGCAGGCACGATGATGGGCACAGCCTTTCTCCACCTGTTACCAGAAGCTGCTGAACATACTGATGCGCACCAATTATTTGTTGGTGTCTTACTATCTTTTGTGTCGTTTTTTATAATTGAAAAATTTTTACATTGGCGTCATTGTCATGAAGAAAATTGTGCTACCCATACCTTTGGGTACATGAACTTAATTGGTGATGGGTTTCATAACTTTCTAGATGGTATTATTATTGCCGCTGCATATGCTACTTCAGTAGAAGTTGGTATTGCAGCTACTTTAGCAGTCTTAATTCATGAAATTCCTCAAGAAATAGGTGACTTTGGGGTACTCGTTAAAGCAGGGTATACTGTGCAACGTGCATTGTTTTTAAACTTTTTAACAGCTCTTGCAGCAATTGCAGGTGGCATTGTTGGTTTCTTTTTACTTGCATATTCAGAAACTTTTATATACGTACTAACACCATTTGCTGCAGGTAGTTTTTTATATATAGCAGCTACAGATTTACTACCACAACTGCAAACTGAGCGAGTGATAAAGAAGTCGGTTGCAAGTCTCCTGATCTTTTTACTAGGTATTGGGATTACCTATCTACTGCAGGTGGTTTTTCACGCAGAGGCACACTAAGTTGATACTCTGTTTTTCCACTGTGCAGCATATAGGGCAGTATTAAATTTCTTTTCTAAGCCACCTGCACTCATGTACCTAACTGTGCCAAAAATTGGCCGTTCAAACCATGGCCTGTCATGTAAACCGCCAATTGACCAGGCTATTCCTACATATCCATTAGGATCTCTGCCATCTAAGCTATATCTATCGTTTAAATAAATGGCAAACCGTTGCGCTTCTTCTGGAGTTGAAGTCCACTCTAAGATTTTTTTAGCCCAGTACATTCGCAAGTACCCATGCATTTTTCCTGTAGTAACCATTTCATTTTGTGCTGCATTCCAGATATGGTCATGTGTCATGGCTTTTTCAAGTTCCTCTAAAGTATAGTGAACAGTTCGCTGGTCCTGCTTGTGTTGTGTAAGTGTTTGTTGAGCCCAGCGAGGAAAACCTGCAAATGAATCATAGGACTGGTTATAAAAACAGTAGTTATCAGCAAGTTCTTTGCGTATGATGAGCTCTTCCAGAAAACTCTCATTACTTTTTGGATTGTGGTTGGTGGAGGTAGTTGTTAGTGCAACGCGCTGAGCAGCAATTTGTCCAAAATGCAGATAGGGCGAGAGATCAGAAAGTGCTCGCTTAGTTGGATCATTACGTTCAGCAGCATACGAAGCTAGCTTCGTTGCTGCAAAATGCTCAAGCACTGCAAGAGCTGCTTTTTCACCAGGTTTTATCCAAGTGATTGAGGGCACACTTGTATCTACCTGTACGCTCTTACGAATTTCTTTCCAATTATTTTTTGGTAATGAGGTGGATATAGGATGCTGTAGAAGTTTGGGAAAGTCTACGAGATATTTCCCAAGCAGTTTATGAATCTTGGGTCGAATTGTGCGAGCTGCAAATTCTTGCTTAGGTGAAGCTATCCAACAAGGTACGATATTATGGGTATCAACTTGTGTTACACGAACTGTAAGTCTTTGTGCAAGCTTGTTTTGCCACTCTGTATATATTCGTAACGGAAAGAAGTCAACAATCAGTTCACCCGCACCAATTTGCTGACAAAACTTTTCCACTTGCGATACAGGATCACCCAATAAAAACGTAAATGCAATGTTGTGTGTATGTAACTCAGCCGCAACTTCAGCTAAGCCTGCAAGCATCCAGTCAAACATCCGAACGGTACCAAAGTGTTGCCCAAGGTCTCTTCTACAACAAAAAACAACATGCAGTGGTTGCTTATTTTGCAAAGCTATTTCTTGGGCATACAGTAGTGCCCAATTGTCATGAGCCCGCTGGTCACGAATCATCCAATAGACAATAGGGCCGTTTGCAGACGGAGCTTGCGAAAGGGTACGTATACGTTCATGCACAAGTATATTCCTCAAAAACTATTTTGATGTTAAGACAGTAGCTAAAATTGTTTGTGCTGTGGCTATCGTTTGAAGTGCTCCTAATTTGCGTGGATTGACTTCTACCAAGTCAAAACTCCAGTTCTTTGCTGCCACTGTAAGGTGGGAAAGTAGTGGCAGAGCATCTGTAAGCAAAAAGCCATTTTTACAGGGGATTCCCGTGGCAGGCGCAATACTTGTATCCATGCTATCAATATCAAAGGTGATGTGAATATGCTGAAAGTTACTAATAAATTGAGTGAGTTTAGCTGCAAGAGGCTGCCAGCTAGATCGTACTTCATGTACGCTTGTACAAGAAATTGCTGCTTCAGAGAGAAATTTTTGCTCTTCAGGATCGATCGAGAGGTTGCCAAAGTACCAAATGTTTTGTACTGGCAACTTTTGCGTAAAACACGTATCTATTGTGGGAATACCTATTTGTTCAACTGCAGCGCGAACATACATGCCATGAAAGTTGCCTGTGGGGCTTGAGGTAACTGTGTTGAGATCAGGGTGAGCGTCAATCTGAATATACCCGACAGTGTTTAGATTTGTTCGTTGTGCGAGCGCATGCAAACTTGCAAATGTGACACTGTGATCCCCACCAACTACAACTTGCCTTTCATTTGCCTGCAAATTTGTACAGATCAGCTTGCTCGCCGCAAGTGAGTGTTGTTGTACTAACTGCCAGTAGCTCGCGTCAGAGGAAGGTGGGGGGAATACATATGGTGTGACTCTGCCAGGAAATTTCTCTAAGAAATTTGTGTCAAGGACTGCTGTCGGGGCATCTTCGACCCCAATGTTTGCCTCAGACGCCCCGATTGGCGGATGTTGTAATCCAAGACGTGAGTGCAGCGCAAAGTACTGTGGGGTCATGATGTGCAATTGTACTGTATTAGGTGCGATTATACTGGCGAATAATAAAAACTAAAGCTATTCCAAGTAGTATTGAGAAAATAAAACTAATATCTGGATGCGTTGGAAACAAATATTTATCCATCAATCCCCATGTTCCACGCCAAACAAAAACCGCTGAAAGATCTAGCAATAAAGTCTCTAAAATATTTGAGCGTCGTTTCTTCTTTAAAAAGCGCTCTTCAATATACTGAATTAACATAGCTTTACTATACTAGGTTTACTGATAAATAAAAACCTCCCCGTAGGGAGGTTATACGAAACTAATTTTTTCTAGATACTAGTTTAGTCACAAGGTCTAACTGGCTTACCAATACTGACCAGTATGCCAGCTATATCACTAGTAGCAATCTGTCTGCCATCACGATTGTAGCCCTGAATCTTAAAATAATAGTTTTTACAGCTAGCAAGATCAAATGTTTCCAAAGTTTTTGTGGTTGTTTCTTCAACCTTAAACCCTGTACTTGGTGATCTGGATAAGAGTACTTTATATTTATAGACACCAGGAGCTGGATCCCAGGTGGCAATTACTTTGCTATCTTTTGGTGAAGTGAGCTTTAATCCTGTTATTTTCCCGACAACCGGACTAGGGCTTGGCGTCATTGATGGAGTGGGACTAGCACTTGGCTTTGGGGAAGGGCTCGTAGTTGGTTTTGGTGTGGGTGTAGCAGTTGGACTAGGAACTGGAGAAGCAGTGGGAGGTACCGTTGGTGTAACTCCACATTCTGCCTTGGTAGCGGCATGACATACTTTTATACCAAAAATATCTACCTGTCCAAATGCACCATTCTTTTTCTCAAGAGCCTCTCGAGATTGCACGTACATGCCTGCTTTGAAATAACCACCGTTGTAGCGACCAGTCATTTTGCCAACATAGGCGCCATTGTAGTAAAAGTTTGTAACATTATTTTCTACTTCAAATGCTACGGTAAAACGAGTGCCTAACTGGTAATTATCGGTTAAGGTAATATCAGAACCTCCAAAACGATCGTTATCAATATTTACATAGAGGCGTTTGTTATCTAATCTGAAAACAACTACATCATCTGGTTTATCATGGATCTGTCCAACGACTACTTCAGGTTTGATGACAGGAATATTTGTAATTGCCTGATCAATGCTCATGAAGTGATACCCTTTGTAACTGCTCCAACAGGCTTCATTGGGCTTGTCTTTAGCAGGGCAATCTTGTGCATCAAAGGTATATTCATTAGCAGTATTTCGTCTTTCTCTTAGTTCTGAGCGCGCGTAGTTTGATCTTCCAGTAGTGTCACCACCTGCAGGGGAGTAGAAAGTTACGCCAGTACCATTAGCGTTAACCTTCATGTATTGACTTGTATAGGTAGCAAGTATTGGCTGTTTAATTTCTTCAGCATTATTGATAGGCAAGGTGAGCTTCCAGAAGCTTAAATCTAAAATTTGAGAAGGGTAGGTGGCTTGGGTAGCTTGGGCAGCTAAACTAGCCTGCTGTCTGTCATACTGTACCTTTTTTGCAATCGCATAGGTAGTCACTACACCAGTAAAGACCAAACCCGCAGCAACAATCAGTCCAAGCTGTTTACTTAGTTTCTTTGATTTCAAAGTATTTTTTGGCATTGCATGAGTATAGCCAAAATTGTAGGGAGAGTTCAACTCTTGAAATGTAGCAGCTGGGCTGGAAGACATATAGTCCCTCGCCATATAATATGTATTAGATACATATATTATCTCATTGTATAGTGACAAAGTCAAAAACAAAACAGTACTATTTAGAACAAGTTGAGCTCCTACGAGTTTGGATGATTATTCAGGTATAATCAGTGCTGTATGCAACACATTTTCTGGGATTGGAAAACACACTACAACAAGGAGGAGACGGCAAGTGTTTTTGATGCGTTACTGGCTGAATTTTTGTTACTTGGAGGTGAAGCAGTTGTGGGTGAAGCAGAAACATTGGCACGGCACGGAGTGAGTACGCTTGCATCACTTGTTGAAAAGCAAAAGATACAATTAGATGCTGCCCCAAAGTTGTTGGAGTATTATCAAACTGTAGAGGTACCTGTTGTCCCAGTACTTATTGCTATGGAGCATGCTGGTATTTGCTTGGATGTTGCAGAACTGCGTCGTGTGAGCAACCAGATTGATGCAGCATTAGAAAAACTAACTGAGAACATGACAGCTGAAGTAGGCTTTAGTATCAACTTCAACTCTTCTGTGCAGGTTGGTGCTTTTTTGGCAGAAAAACTGCAGGTACCGCTCACAAAGACAAAGACGGGAAAGTACGCAACCAATGAAACAGAAATCTCACAACATGCTGAAAACTTTCCCTTCATTCAGAAACTCTTAGAATATCGTGAATTGAGTAAACTGCGCTCAACCTATATCGAGAGCTTGGCAACTGCAGTAGCAGCTGATGGTAGGATTCACACTACCTACAGTCAAGTTGTGGCAAGTACTGGACGCCTCTCTTCAGCAAACCCCAACTTGCAAAATATTCCTGCTTCAGCAGTCGGATTTGGTCAAAAGATAAAGGCCTGTTTTAAAGCTGCCGCAGGAAAAGTACTTGTTTCTTTTGATTACTCTCAGCAAGAGTTGCGGATACTAGCACATTTGAGTCAGGAGACTGCGCTAGTTACTGCTTTTCAAGAAAACAAAGATATTCATACCACAACAGCTTCACAGATTTTTCATGTTCCCTATACTGCGGTAACTCCCGAGCAACGGATGATTGCAAAAACGATTAACTTTGGAGTAATTTATGGAATGAGTGGTTTTGGGATGAGCGCGCAGTTGCATATTCCAGTAGAAATGGCACAAAAATTTATTTCAGAGTTTTACGCCACATATCCAAAGATTCGTAGGTACTATGAACGGTATTTACAACAAGGGTTAGAGGCAGGATTTGTAGAAACTATTCTGGGCAGAAGAAGGTATATAGCTACTCGAAAACAGCAAAAAACCATTGATAACGGCTTGCGGCGAGTTTTGATTAACTATCCAATTCAAGGTTCTGCAGCAGATCTGATGAAGAAAACAATGATTGCCATTCATAGTGAGATTGTGAGCAATAATCCTGATTGCGCACTCCTCCTTCAAATTCATGATGACTTAGTTTTTGAAGTAACAGATGACCCAAAAATCCTGCAAAAAGTAATTTCTGCTGTTAGGGAAAAAATGTGTACTGTGTATCCCCTAGCAGTGCCAATTGCTGTCTCTGTAAAGGTTGGAAAAAACTGGGGGCAGATGGAAAAATATAAGAATTACTAGGTAATTGCCCTACGGTTTCTTAATCATATTGAGTGTACTCACTAATTAGTTTAAAGTAGTATAAATGGGTGCGGTACAGACCTGGCAAGTCTTTAGAAAAATTAGTAGAAATTTTCTATATAAAATTACATCACAGTATGTACTAGTCTTTTTACTGACGATTCTTTCTGTTATACCTGTCTTTGCTGCATTCACTACAACTTCACTGATTGTTTCACTCAATTTGGATGAGAATACTGGTACTGCTGTTGTGGATAGCTCTGGGAGTGGAAACAGCGGTGTTGTAAGCGGCTCGCCTACTTGGAGTAGCGGTTCTATCACTTTTGATGGTAGTGATGACAAAATCACAGTTCTTGATGCAACTTCACTCGATAGCGCCACACATACGTATGAAGTATGGTACACAATGCCTTCAAGTGGTGACTGGGCAGGAGTGTCAAGTCAATTCTCCCGCCTGATTGATAAAGTTCCTGCAGATGCACTCAGTGGAACCAACATACAAGTTAATCAATCAACACGCACTGTTCGTGCCTACTTTGGGGGTGCCCACTGGTCAAGTGCTACGGTGGGTTCGGTAAGTACCAACTTTCTTATTTCAGCAAACACTTTGGACTACAGCACAAAATATCACATTGTTTTTACATACAACGATACGACTAGAATTGGCAGAATTTATGTGGACAATGTATTGGTAGCTTCAGCCACCGCAGGTGCAGCATATACAGCCAATGACGCCAATCTCACCATTGGCGGTAACCCGTATGACAATACGAGAAATATACGAGGCACCGTTCATAGAGTCTCTGTCTATAGTAGTGAACTAACTGCCACTGAAGTGGGAAACAACTATGTCGAAGGTTCTGACTACAACCACACATACAGCAACCCTCCCAGCAGCTCACTGACCACCGTTACTGCTAGTCCCACCACTATGCCGGCCAATGGCACCAGTACCAGCACCGTCACGGTTACAGTTTTGAATAGTAGTAGTACACCAGTTCAAAATACTACGGTACGACTCACTTCGAGTCGTGGTGCTCAAGATGTAATCACACCTACAATTGCTACCACTAATTCCAGTGGTGTTGCAACATTTAGCGTGAAAAGCAGTAATACTGGAACCGGTACGTATACAGCTACTGCAGGTGGTATCGGCATTACCGATACTGCAGCAGTGACTTTTACCGGTGGTATTATCACGACAACAGGAATTACTCATACATCTACACTTGATGCGCTTTCGCTGGAGATGGATTTTTCATACAATGCTTCTAGTAGCGCGTTGCCAGTAGTCTTGTTGCTGCATGGTCATACAACAACTGTGCCAGATGGCATTATTCAGCGTTTTGCTACTAAGGGAGTTTTTGCAATTCGTACCTACAAGAGAGGCTTTGGAAACAGTCAAGGCAGTCCCGACGATGGCGGAAAAGAAGTCTACGATTTTCGTGATGCTGTAGAGTATGTCAAAAACAACTATGGACAGTACATTGATGAAGATAACATCAATGTCATTGGCTACTCTGGTGGTGGTGGCAATACCTATGGATTGATTACCCGTTTCCCAGATTATTTTAATACAGCAACGGTTTTTTTTGGTATGAGTGACTATGGCTACAACAGCACGTACGGTTGGTATACCAATGGTGCTACTGGCACACAGCAAACTATTATGCAAACACGCATTGGTGGTACGCCAGCTAGTGTTTTGGATAACTACTATAGTCGTGCCTTCTACCTTGGTGCAAAAAATAATCCATATACCAACATTCAACTTTTTTACGATACCGCAGAAACCAATGTACCACAGTCACATGCTACGCAGTACACCACGGTGTCAGGTGCAGAAGGTTTTACTAACGTTACCACTCGTATTTCTACAGCAGCGACAACTACCACAGATCTTGATGATAATCTCTCGACTAACCTTGCTGAATGGTTGAGTCTCGGTGCAGGAGCGACCGATGTTGTTTGGAACGGTTCAGGTCAACGGATTGACTGGACAACCGACAGAAATAGCACCTATGACTCGCTCTATAAAAAGCTGGATAGTTTGAGAAACTATAGTAAAACTGATCGTTTCAAGACGACTTTTACTTTTACGGTAGCCAGTACGGCCGGTAACAATGCCTTAACACTCATCGGTTTCAGAAACTCTAGCAATACTTCTCTTAAAAATGCAGTTTCACTGGTTATTGGAAATGTTTCTGGAACACTGAAACCGTATATTCGTATCGACTATGATGGTACTGCACTAAACTCCACAAACAGAACACTACAAATTTTTACTAATTCCCTGACACTCAATGAAACATACAACTTTGAACTGGAAGTAAATAATGGTGTCCTCACGGGTATTCTCAAAAACTCGAGTGGAACAACTATTGAGACGCAGACCATCAACTTTGATGGAAGTAAAACCTTTACAAGCATTGATTCATTTGGAGTATCAAACTTTAATGACAATAGTGGGGCTTTGCTTCAAACAGGTACGCTGGATACCATCTCGGTCTCCGCTTGGACACGCTGGTATCACGGCTACCCTGAAGAAGGAAATACAGGCGAGCCGCTTATCACTGCAGAAAACTATATTCTGCCTGCGATTCTGGCAGGGACAACTACTGCACCTGTTTTAAATTCATCAGACCTAGTGTTTGTCGCAGGATATATGCGTACTCAATCATTTCAAGTCATGTTGGGAAACGGAACCAACGAGGCAGCAAACATGACCTACGATGTCTCTGGTTCGGCAGCCTCCGCTGCCACAGCCAAGACGTTTACACTTGAAGGTTTGACCGGAGTTGCCACGGTTGATCTGACTGTCTACAACTTGCAAGCATCCACTCAGTACACGGTGGTGGACACCAACCTCACTGCTGGTGGATCTACCACCGGTACAGCTACAACCAATAGCTCAGGTACTTTAAGTTACTCAGGTAGTTTGGGAAGTACTCACAAATTTGAGGTGTATAAAACGCCAAGTGCAACTACCACAACTTCCACTTCTAGCCAAACAGCAACAAATAACAACGGATCATCAGCTCCACCTTCTGGCTGCACTGATCAAAAACCAGGCTCTGCACCAAGTATTTTTCAAGTAGATCGAAAGGGCAGTGTTGCAACGCTATACATTACCCCACCGGGCAATCCGTATAGCAGTTTTTCTGTTCTGTACGGTACAGGTACAGCAAGTGATCAACATGCAGATTCATTTACAAAAACTGATAGTAGTGGTGTAGTTGTTCATCAAATCAAACAGCTCAACCCAAAGTCTACATACTCATTTAAAGTACGTGCCATGAATGTTTGTACTCCAGGAGACTGGAGTGGTATCGTAACGGTGAGTCCAAAAAGGGGTACCTACTATGCGGCAAGCAAGCAGGCGGTACGCACTGCATCTCTGCGAGCATCAGGTACAAAGAGTAGTACCAGTGTCAAAGAGAATCCGCCTAAACAATCAAGCCCAAGTCCTGCTAGTCCTGTTGTACTTGAAAGCAAAAGTGCAGCAGCCACTGAAAATAGTACCGCACCTACTAACGCGCACAACCCACAGCAAACCAAGATCAACAAGTTTTTTGGCTGGGTTAAAGGTTTATTCGAATTTAAGTAAATGACAGGCTTTTTTACCTACAAACTACTATCAGTTTTTATTTTCATAAAATATATCACCAATTGCTTGAGCCAAGATCTCGTCTGAATCAACGATTTTGCTACGTAAAATAGAATCACTCGCTAGTGCAAGGGGAAGCTCGGTACATCCCAGTATGACTGAGTCACAACCCTTTGCGAGGAGAGCGCTAATAGTATTCTGATATTCGCCTGCAATACCCTCGAGTGATTCTCCAGCAAGCACTGAGCGGATGACCGTTTCGATGAGTTGGAGCTGTTCTTGGTTTGGATAGAGCAATTCTATATTCACTGCAGCAAGCGCATCTGCATAGAGTCCTGATTTAAGCAAGGTCGGAGTCCCAAGGAGTCCCACTTTTCTGAAGCCCAGGTGCGTACATCTTTTCGCCACTGCAGTAATGATGGAGATAAAGGGAAGTGTAGTTTTTTGTGCGAGACGCTCTAATAAAATATGTACCGTATTACTAGCGATACAGAGATGGGTACAGCCTGCTTTTTCCAGCGAATGAACCGCATCTTGGAGCATGTTTTCAGCAACAGGTACTTGGGTTGTATCTGAAATGAAATCGGGAATGGGTAGAGAATATATAAGTAATTCAGGATATTCTGAGTTGGCAGCAGCAGCGTATTTTTTTTGCGAATATTCTATGATGCTGTGATACAAGTAGTTGGTGGCCTGTGGGCCACAACCACCAAGTATGCCTATGCGGCTTCTAGTTCTTTTCATAGTTTTGTAATACTTTAAACCGACCTTTTTTTAATTCATTAGCACCTCTTGAGACGGTGGCAACCCCAACGCCGAGTCGGTCAGCTATTTTTCTCTGCGGTTCACCTTCTAGTAACAGTTTCAGAATTTCAATTCGAGTAGCGATGGTTTGTAGTTCTTGTGGAGCAAATAAGCCCTCGAGTAGATCAGTCAACTCAGCATCATCTTTGCAGCTTTTTATCAATCCAATAATTTTTTTAAGTTTTGTTTTTCGCATAACTATTGTATTAGCGTACTAGTTCGCTAGTATATAAGACAAGCTGCAGTTTGTCAACGCACTTACTTCGCTGTGAACATCTACAAAGACCTTTGCTTTTGAACGCTCCATGTACCCTAATAGAGATACATATTGATGATATATAATATAGTGTCTGCATTACGAAATACATCAGCACTATGCCACAAACAGAATCACATATCAGCCAATACTATCAGTGTCCTCCGCCATCAGATAAGGCAGAGTATTGGAAAGTTGATGCAGAGTATTTGGGTGCAGATTGCCAACCACGTTACTACATTCCAGGCATCACAGACAGAGAACGGCAGGAAAAGAAGATAATTAAGGTGAACACCTACACTGAACTTTTGTTTGCACTGACAGATGAAAACAATGTCATTGATAGCATAGAACCACAGACCCCAGAGGACGCAGTGCAGATTGAAGCGCTTCTTGCCTCTGAGGGAGAAACAACGATCGTTTTACATCTCAACAATACCGGCAGTATTTCGGCTACGGTAGGCTTGGGTTCTATACAACTGGAGGAAGCACATGTAACTGCGATTTCTGATACCGGGTGTTTGTTTGACAATGGCACAGGTAGTACTGCTTTGGAATCACAGCCAAATCCGCTCCGACACTATATTGCTAGTGGTTCGTACATACTGCACTTTCCGGTGCGGATTGTTGCCGAACTGAAAGCGAATAATCAGGCAAAGTTTTTAAATAAGAAGCTAAACGTTTTTATCCCGGTTGAATCAGATAATACCGATGCGATTGTAGCCCACAGTGACACACTGACTTCTTCTGAGGCAGATGAGCATGGATTGGTCATAGCCACCTATGTTG
>JBILVZ010000049.1:0-3187 GCA_044370175.1 Methylococcaceae bacterium | reverse complement strand
ACACGTGACTGCAGCAGTAGCAATCATAAAGGCACTAATACCAGAAGCAAGTTTTGCAGAGGTACTTGAAATACTACAATACTCAGCTGGTGAACCATGGTCTGCGGAACGTGGTTTTGGGATTATCAACTACACTCGCTTATTGGATAAGCTCGGAGTGCCCCTAGTACCCACACCCACACTTTTTCCCACCAGCATCCCTCCAGTCACTGCTACACACACGGTGCCCCCTACACCTATGCCACTTGAACAGTCGCAGGTATTTTTACCCCTCACACAACGCTAAACTTTGCTCATCCCCAACTACTTGTGTACCCTGTATAATAAGATCTTTAGATATGCTTATCCGAGAACTACGCGAAGAAGAGCGCCCCTTATTTAACGCTGTGGTTGATCATCCACTCCAATCATGGGAGTGGGGTGAGTTTAGAAAGAAAACAGGTGTTAAGGTTGAGCGAGTCGGTTTTTTTGACAATGGCAAACTTGTCCGAGGCATGCAAGTCACGTTTCATGATATCCCCGTCATAGGTCGTAAATTAGGGTACTTTCCTAAAGGCACCATGCCTGATGAAGAGCAGCTCTCTATCCTCCAGCAGCTGGGTAGTAAGTACAATGCTTTATTCATCAAAATGGAGCCAAATATTGCACAACCAGTAGGAGCACTCAGTGCCCATGAAAAAGTTGCTAAGTTTCTCTTAGAACATGGTGCAACACCAGGCCGTCCACTCTTTACGCGCTATACCTTTACCCTCGATTTGACAAAATCAGAGGAAAAACTCATGGAGCAACTTTCGAGTAAAACTCGCTACAACATCCGTTTAGCGCAAAAAAAAGGCGTTCAGATCTATGAAAATACCACCTCTGAAGGCATGGAACAGTATATTACTATCTTAGAAGAAACAACCAAACGGCAAGGCTTTTACGCCCACAGCCCTGCATACTTTCGCACTCTCTGGAAAACACTGGGCGATTCAGGAGTTATTAGAATTTTTAATGCTGTATACGAAGAAAAAGTGATTGCTTCTTGGGTGATGTTTGTTTTCAATGGAGTGCTGTACTATCCGTACGGGGCTTCCAGCTCACAGTATCGAGATGTGATGGCAAGTAACTTATTGATGTGGGAAATGATACGATTTGGTAAAGCTATGGGCTGTCATACCTTTGATATGTGGGGAGCGCTGGGGCCCGATGCAAGTGAAAAGGATCCCTTCTTTGGATTCCACCGATTCAAGAAAGGCTATGGATCAGTCTTAACTGAGTTTATTGGCACGTATGACCTAATCCTTGATCCAACATTCTACAAAGTGTTTCGAATTGTAGAAGAAATACGCTGGAAATGGCTGCGTCTGCGAGCAAAGTTGCGGTTTTAATATGAATAAAATACAAATAGGATCACTACTACTCATAGCAATAGGTTTAGTTATATATTTTTTCTTTCCAATAGTTTTATCCTATGTGCCTTTTCTGGGCTCTAGTGTTGGTATAAAACCAACCAAGTGCTATGAAAAAATTTATTCAGGGCGGTGTAGAGCTTGTTTCGATGCATATGAATATAATGCAAAAACAAACAGCTGTGAGAGAGGTTGTGTTTGTGACGGATTCACTCCATTTGTAGAAAAAACAACTTGTACAGCTACATGCGTAAAATAATATGAAAGGTATCTATGTCCACCCGTTTTAAAAGAATCATGCTTAAAGTCGGTGGTGAGTCACTCTTGGGTGATCGCCAGTATGGCATCGATCCCAAAGCAGCTTTGCGCGTAGCTGAACAAATAAAGTCGGTGTACGTAGAAAATATTGAAATTGCCCTCGTGATGGGTGGAGGCAACATCTTCCGTGGTCTTTCTGGTTCAAAAAATGGTATCGATCGCTCCACTGCAGACTATATGGGCATGCTTGCCACTGTGATGAACGCACTAGCGCTCCAAGATGCTCTTGAAAAGGTGGGAGTCCCGACACGCGTCCAATCAGCCCTCCAGATGCCAGCAGTGGCTGAGAGCTTTGTGCGTCGTCGAGCAATCCGCCATATGCAAAAGGGTAGGGTAGTGTTGCTGGCAGCAGGCACTGGGGTACCGTATGTTACCACCGATACTGGCGCGTCACTCCACGCACTTGAGTTGCACTGTGACGTTTTGATGAAAGCTACAAAGGTGGATGGTATTTTTGACAAAGATCCAGTGAAGTATCCTGACGCCAAGCGTTTTAAGACTTTAACGTTCCATGATGCAATCACCATGGAAGGTGTGGAAGTGATGGATACAGCTGCATTGGCAATGAGTAAAGAGAACAACATGCCTGTGATGGTCTTTGAACTATTCAAAGGTGATAACCTGATTAACGCTGTACGCGGTCAAGACATCGGCACCTACGTCAGTAATGATGTGGAAACTGAGTTTGCTTAAGTGGAGAAGAGTATATTCATTTCTTCGTCAGTGAATGTGAATTGGTTTTTTAAATTTATGACGCACTGAGCCGCCACTTTAAATGAAAGTTGTTCGATGGCTGCATTGGCCAGATGACCATCTCGAATGGACTCCTGAAATCCATCCCGTACGGTGAATAGTTGGTCTGGCATACGTCGTACTAAGGCAAAAAAGAATAGGTCAGATATTTGAATATTTCTTTCATTCAAAGGGTAGAGATTGGTGCCATTTTGTACAGAGTATATATACTCTACATTTCGGCACACCGTATCATACCTATATTATACCCTGTCTATATAGTGCTTTTTGGCGATCTAAAAGCCAAGTTTATCTGCGGAAGCCCACATTGAGGCTGTCGGTCAATTTTGACAGAACCAGACACTTGAGAGCGCACAATTTCAGAATCAACGCTTATTGTTCTGCCTGGAGCTGTGATCTCTATAATTGAGTCAACTACTGGCTCTACATGTAAGGTGCCTGTGGCTGGCCTTCCAAATAAACGCAGAGCTGCGAAATCCAGCAATAAACCACAGTATGTTTCTACTGCAGTTTGATCTGCTGTACCAAAGCGGAGAAGATAATCGTGTGGCTTGTGGATGAGGTTTGAACCACAGCCAGTGCACGTTTGCGCCACATCTAAAAACTTAGGCCAAAAGTGAAAAAGACTAGAAATATACGCCACATCCCAACCTTCTAGTAGCATTCCATCACCAGTTTTAGCCTGGTGTCTTATTTTATTTTTGCGCATTAGCATTCCTAACGTG
>JBILVZ010000003.1:0-61810 GCA_044370175.1 Methylococcaceae bacterium | reverse complement strand
CGCCAGCACTCTGTGGATACTGACCAAAATCGTTGTAGTACAACTCAAGTGCCTTCTGCATAGAAGCTAGATCATTTTTCCGCTTTGCATCACGTGACTTCAGCTGAGCTCCAGAGAAACTACGCAAGCCAATTGTGGCCAAGATGCCGATAATTGTCATCGCTACTAGTAGCTCAATCAGCGTAAAACCTTTTTGCTTGGCTTGTTTCCCAAAGAATTTCATAGCTTCATCATATACTATTTTGTGTTCTCGTTACTAGATTTAATCAAGACACCTTAGTAGTCTGCTAAACTGCGTCCAACTGCTACGCCATAGTCATACACAATACCACCGGCCTGATGACAGCCTTTTTTCCCACCAAAATCTGTCGTACAGCCCTTTTTCGCAATGTCTGTATCCAGATCATATGCCAGATCTGTCAACAATCGGTAGCCACTACAACGCACCGTCGCTGCATCACATCCCACTGGATCAGCAATGTATAGATAGGCACGACTTCCCGACCCTTCACAAGGGACTTTTTTCAAAACACTTGCTATCTCACTTGTTTCACCGCACGTTGTCAGCGCAGCTGGATACGAGGCTTTATTGTTGTAGTACTCTTCCAGAGCTACTGAGATCTGCTGCAAATCTGACTTTTTCTTGCCATCACGCCCCTTGCTTAGACTGGGCTGGACAAAAACCATACCAGTAATCATCAGCACCATCAAGATTGCTACAACAATGAGAATCTCGATCAAAGTTAAACCACTTTTACGAAAATTTGTACGACGATACATATCCACATATACTACGCCTACTACCGACTACTTCTCAAGTCTTAATCAAATTTTAAGGAAAACCTCTACTTTACAAGGCTTTGTTTACTCTGGTTAAATGAAACAGCTTTAGTATTGATAACCCGAATGAGGTCTTATGCTGTCTCGTAGTGCTACTTTTATTTCATCAATAAGCAACTATATCGTCCTTGCCACCATGGTTTTGGGCCTCCTATTTGTTTTGCCTATCACAGATGACTTCATCAACCAGTCCAAGTTGTTTGTCTTTTTCTTGAGCACCATTGCATTAGGAATCGGTTTTGTCGTCTACTCTATTCAAAAGAAAACAATTGAGCTAGTACTCTCACCCATCACCATTCCCCTGCTTGTTTTTGGCTTAGCGATGGCAGCTTCAACATTTTTTACGAGCAATTACCCTATCGAAGCGCTGATGCGGTTTGGTGGTGCGTTCCTGCTCTTAGTTTCTTTTGTGATCTTTGCCAGCACCACTACCACACGAAAACTTGCTGATTTGTTACTCCCAGTTGCTGGCGTGACAGCAGGTATTGTTACCCTATTTTCTATTACTCAAATTTTTAAGTTTGGTCCTGCCACTGCCTTTAATGCCATCTTTGGACTACAACTCCCTACAGACTTGAGTTTCAACGTGGCTGTCAACTCACTATTTGCACTGCAGTTCTTAGTGATAGTACTCGTCGGCATGATCGCTGAAAGTGTCATTAAAAAGCATATCAGCCGTATTACTGCCATTATTTTTCCCATCATTTTAGTAGGTATTGCGGTTTTAGGCTGGTCACTACTACCAGGCAGACCAGGCTCTCAAGTTGCACCTTCCTGGGCTGCTAGTTGGTCTGTCGCACTCGACACCATTCGCGCCCCTCGAGCTGCTTTAATCGGTGGTGGGCCTGCCTCATATACCAACCTATACACCAGGTTTAAACCTGTTTGGATCAACGGCACCGATAAATGGAACTACTCATTTACTCAAGCCAATAACTTGCCTTTGACGCTGCTCTCTACCACTGGTTTCTTAGGTCTGATCACTTGGTTGTTGGTTGTTTTCCAGGTGTTTAGACTAACTCGATTCGCTAAAGAAGAACAAAGTAAGGTACTCGGCTATATGCTTTTAGCTAGTATTGTCTTTCAACTCATACTACCAACACATTTAGTTATCCTCTTGGTTCAGACAGTACTTTTGGTAGCACTAGTGGCTAGCATGCACGGCTCACTCCCAGTCATGCGCTTTCAAGCGCTTACCATGTCGATGGATACCCAAGATCAGGCATTCCACACGCCATCTCGTAAAGTGTCCTTCCCCATTTACTTTACTGGAGGAGCTATCTTGTTGTTACTTGCCTTTGTTGGCTACTTTGGCGGACGCTACTATGCGGCAAGTATTGCCTTCTTCAACTCAGCCAAAGCCGCAGAAAAACAAGAGATTGTGCAAGCCTATGAGCAGCAACAGCGAGCAGTACAGCTTAATCCATACTACGACTTCTATCGTCGCCAATATGCGATGACTAATATGGCCATTGCCTCTGCACTTGCACAAAAAGCCGATATTACCCAAGCTGAAAAAGATCAGGTTGGGGTACTCATTCAACAAGCAGTCAGAGAAGCTCGCTCCGCCGTCACTCTGGATCCACTTGATGTGCAAAACACTACTGTATTAGCGCAGATTTATCAAAACTTAATTGGCGCTACCGAACAAGCTGATCAGTTTGCCATCCAAGGCTACTTGGCTGCCATTGACAATGATCCGACCAATCCAGATCTGCGTCTAGCGCTAGGAGGACTCCTCTCCAATCAGAAGCAGTACACACAAGCTGCTAATATCTTCAACGAGGCAGTTGCACTGAAACGAGACTACCCAAGCTCAATCTACAACTTAGCGATCACACTGGTGCAGCTTAACGACTTGGAAAATGCAAAAGCAGCTTACCAAGCACTCATACCACTACTCAACAACAGACCTCCTGAAGAGTTGAAGCAAGTGCAAGACGAGTTGGCTGAGGTGGAAAAGAAGATTGCTGCTTTACCTAAAGATGAAAAGAAGGCGCAAGGTGGGCAGACTGGCACGCAAAGTGACGGGCAGAACACCAATCAGCAGCAACAGAGAACAACAACACCTTCTCTACTTGATCCTGACCTAAATACCAATGATGTAACCGCTCCATCAGATGCGGATATCTCACCAGCAGCTAAAGCTACTCCAGCCCCAACTGCGACACCGACAACTACAGAAACCCCTACCCCATAGATATTTGTAAGTACTGCAACTAGTACGCAGCTGGCCATCAAGCCAGCTGCGTTTGTATCTTACTTGTTCAACAAACTTGCCATTACCAACTTATTACCTGTTTTTGCACTCAAAAATAGAGAAAGGCACTATAGTAGAAGTACTATACTAGGAAAACTTTATGCACGTTTAAGTGCAACCAACGACTCTTGCAGCTCAGCCATACCAGCTCCGGTAACTGAACTAAAGAATATCAAACTATGCGATTGCTGGCTAAAATATAGTCTAATTGCATCAATAAGCTCAGTACTGTATATATCTATTTTGCTAATACTCAGAACAGATCGTTTTTCAGCTAGTTTAGGGTCAAAAGCAGCAATCTCACCGTGTAGCGTCTGATACTGTTCAAACAATACTTTTGCTTTGTCTTCATTAGTGAGTGACTCGTCAAAAACCACCCCCTCTTCCAAAGACAACAAATAAACCAACGCAGAACTATTTTTTACATGCCGTAAAAACTCAAATCCCAATCCCTTGCCTTCGCTCGCTCCAGCAATAAGCCCTGGGATGTCGGCCAGCACCACTTCTCTGCCACTGGCAGTATCGTGCATGATACCTAAGTGTGGTTCTAAGGTTGTAAATGGATAGGATGCAATCTTTGGGCGAGCTTTGGTAAGAATAGAAAGTAGCGTGCTTTTTCCAGCATTTGGGAGCCCTACAAGCCCAACATCAGCTAGCAGACGTAGCTCAAAAGCCACTAAGCGCTCTTCACCAAAAGTACCGTACTGTGCCTGGAGCGGGGCTTGGTTAACCGAACTTTTGAAAGTATCATTACCTTTGCCACCAAAGCCACCTTGCACCAGCAAGTACTCCTGACCGTCTTGGGTAAACTCAACAAGTTTAACAAGTCCCTCTGCGTCAGGATTAAATCGTTCGTGCTGATACTTTTCAACTGCCTCAGGATTAAATAGTGCATCTGGTTCTCGCTCGGGAGGAGTGATGCCATCTTTTTCAAGAATATACAATTCTGTTTCAACTTGATCTTTTTTGAGTGGTGCAAACCCACCATTCATCAACCGCCGTCTATGAGCGATGTTATTTTCACTCAACTGCCAAATAACTGTCCCAATGGGAACTTCAAGATATAAATCTTCACCATTTCCCCCTGAACAGTTACGCCCCATGCCCTTTTCTCCAGGCTGACCTGCAAAACCTTTTTTGCCTGCATAGGAGCGCAGCGTTGTTTCACCTGCTACACCACGGACGTAGATACTACCCCCATGACCACCATCACCGCCGTCTGGGCCACCCTTTGGAATATATTTTTCACGGCGAAAAGAAACTTTACCATCTCCACCACCACCAGCTCGTACATGTAAAAAAACTAAATCTGTCATAAGTTGTTAGCGACAATTTTGTGCGCGTTTCCTGTATTTTACTTCATTACAAGCATTTTAGCTTGCGTAGATCTTGAACTGCACCAAAAACTGAATGTTTTATCGTAAGAAACTACCTGGATTGAGGAGTACCCCACCTTGGCGAACTTCAAAGTGCAAGTGGGTACCTGTAGAGCGACCAGTGCTACCCATCTGCCCCATTACATCGCCACGGTTAATACGTTGCCCAGCTGAAACTTGTAGGACACTTAAGTGTGCATAGAGCGTGATATAGCCATTGCCGTGATCAATCATTACTCGATTGCCATAGCCAGAGGCATCCCAACCTGCTGCGATGACTACCCCACCATCTGCTGCCAAGATTGGTCCCCCCGCACGGTTGGCAATATCAAAAGCTTTATGATAGAACCGGTAGCCTTGCGTGATCATGCCTGCTGCTGGCCAGATAAAACTCCCCGTTGCTGTAGCATTAGGGTTGTCTGGGGTTCTGACGATTGGCGAAGTTGGCCGAGCTGCAGCTTGTGGCATCACACCATCAGGCACCATCAAGTACTGCCCTGTCGCTAGCTCAAAGGTTTCATCATTGAGAAACTCATTGAAGGGATAGTCGACTATCACCTGTGCTTGAGAACCTTCTAGGCCATATTTCTTTGCGATACTGTAAATGCTCTCACCTCGTTGGACTTGATGTCGAACACCATCAACAGGCAGAATCCGCAAAGCCATATTAGGCTTCAATGGTGTTTTTTCAGTCATCTTGTTTTCCCAAAGAATAGTCGCAACCTGCAGTCCATAGCGTTGAGAAATACTCGAAAAGGTCTCGCCTTCACTCACCACATGGGTGATCACCTCACCACCTCTAAACGCTCGAACTTCTTCAGCTTGCTGGGTATAAATCGAAGAACCATACGCTGTGGTAGCCAAAATACCTGTTTCTGCATTTTTGCTTTCCTCACTTCTTGAAAAAAGTACTGGCCCCGTCGTAATAAATAAGAAAATTAAAACAATCGTCCCTAGATGCAAAAAAGGTCTAACATATCTCCCTCTTTTTTGATACAGCAAGTCCACCAAAGCATCTTTGGCTAGCTCAAAGCGTCTAAACCAGTGGTAACTGCGGGTTCTCAAGTACCACACTAAAAATGTACCAAATGAGGAAATGTCTTTGATTAGTGGGAATAGTAGCTGAAACTTGCCAGAAAACATTTCCATATATGCCCTCAGTGTATCATTGAATCCCATCTTTATTGCACCCGATTAAAGCACGAAACACGGACGCGCGCTCAAAGTGCATTAGGCAAAATGCTGTCGTAGATGCAGCTATGAGCCCACTTTCAATGAAGCTAAGAACTCTTTATTAGACTTGGACTTCTTCATCTGTTCAACCAAGGTTGAGGTACGCTCTTCTCTGTCGAGCATATCCAACATGCGGTGCAACGTAGCAATAGACTGATACGTTACGCCATCTATCAAGAGATCGTCGCGACGAGTACCAGAGCGTTGAACATCGATAGCTGGATAAATGCGTCGTTCGGCCAGTTTGCGATCCAAGTGCACCTCTTGGTTACCCGTACCTTTAAACTCTTCATACACCAGATCATCCATACGAGAACCTGTATCAACCAGTGCCGTACCAATAATGGTTAAAGAGCCTTGCACTTCAAAGTTGCGAGCCGCACCAAAGAACTTCTTTGGAGGGAAGAGAGCCGCTGGGTCAAATCCACCAGATAAAGTTCTTCCCGAAGTTGGAATTGATAAGTTGTACGCGCGTGCAAGACGAGTGATTGAGTCGAGTAAAATCATTACGTCTTTACCCACTTCCACCATCCGCTTTGCTTTTTCGAGCGCTAACTCAGCCACTCGGCATTGATCTTCAGCAGATTCATCAAAGTTACTCGCAGCCACTTCGCCTTTACTCTTGGTGATTCTATCAATGTGACGACGAATATCAGTAACTTCTTCAGGTCGCTCCCCCACTAGCACCGCCATGATATGGATTTCTGGATGGTTGGTTGCCACACCAGTTGCAATATCTTTGAGCAACGTTGTTTTACCTGCCTTTGGAGGGGAAACTATCAAACTTCGTTGTCCTTTACCAATTGGCGCAATCATATCTATGATACGCAGTGATAATGGTTCATCTCCTGTTTCAAGTTTAATTTGAGCATCAGGATACACTGGAGTTAGTGATTTAAACTTGACCCGATCAATCTTCATCGCCTCTTCAGCCACTTGTCCGTTGATCATGTCTACTTTGAGTAAACCCCAATAGCGCTCATTTTCTTTAGGAACTCGGGCAGGTCCCGTCACCACATCACCAGGTCGCAGTTTAAAACGACGAATCTGTGAAGTTGAAATATACGCATCACCTTCATCATCACCACTCAAGTTGACACGCAGCACACCATGACCATCTTTCGAGGTATCGAGCACTCCAGTAATCATCGCAGTTTCCCCAGAGTCATCTTGACGTTCCTGGCGGTTGTTGTAGCGAGAACTATTGGAATACCCTTGATTGTTAGAGTAACCCTGATTGTTTGAATAGTTTTGATTGTTACTGTGACCTTGGCCATTTGGGTATGCTTGCGTTCCTGAGTTCCCAATTCCACTGGCAGCAGATACGAGTGCAGATGGATGCCCTACTTTACTCGCAGTTCCGCGACTTGTATGTGTCGGTACTTTAGGTTGTAGTGGAATAACAGGCACACTTTTGCCGGGAACTTTAAGAGCTGTTTTTTCAGTATTTTCTGATATAGCAACTTGAGGAGTTGCTAGAGGCGCCTCTACAGTTGGGCGCGAGGTTACTTCATCAGATATTTTTTTGTCGGTCATAGACAACTTTCGGGGAGTTTTTGGTTTTTCTGAGGTTTCTGAAATGATTGCAGTAGGGACTGCGGTTTGCGTGATCTCTGGTTTCTCTACAAGAGTACCAGCAGCAGAAGCGGTTTTTGGCATACGATGAAAATTTATAAATACTCTACTACCAGGTGGTAGAACTACTAATTAAATACTTGTGTGGATGTTAGCAAACGATTCAAGGGTGAGATCTAGGTTTCGTACTGAAGTTATGACGTAGTATGACAGAATAGACAAAAATTGTCAAATTTAAAAGAATTATTGCACAAGCGCCCATTTTACCACAAACTTACAGAGCAGAGAGCATTGCCTGAGCTGGCTCTTCAACCACTCGAGCATATCTAAAGTAGCGGATAGGAGAGTTGAGAAACTTGCACGTATAGAGAATCAGATCCGCTTCGTAGTCGGTGATCTCTGTCCCCTCTTCCCCTGCATAAATTTCGTATGTCCACTTGCGCTGATTGTGGACGATCTCCACTCGATCCCCAGGCTGAGTATCAGTCAGCAGATAAAATGAGTGTTTGCGCCAGTACTCATCCTGCCACCACCATTGCCAACCGAATCGGTGAGCTGCCATAATAATGGGATCTTGAACGTCAGGACTTGGCACGCCAAAATCTGGTACCATCCAGACGCCTGTGTCGAGTGCTTCATTGGGGTCTATTGTAGCTTGGGCCTCTGTTTCTACTCCAATCTTTGGGATATAAATCCAGGTACCTTCTGGCAAAGATGGATCTAGCGGTGGTTCATACTTTTTTTCGACTACCACTACTGGAGCTGGCGTAGCCACTGGGGTATGCGTAGCCACTTGAGATACTGATTCTGGGAAAAACTTAGAATAGGCCTCTGGGATAACAACGCTGCCAATAATCGCGATACTTGCTAGGAGTACTGTCGTTAAAAAAACCTTGGCGACTGTTGTAGTCCAACCCACAACGTGCTCACGCACTGCTGCTCCTGTAACACGACTTATTTCATACTCTTGAGCAGAAAAAATCAAAACCTCTTTACCCTCAAGACGACGACGAGCAGTTCTAAAAAACCTACGATGTAACAGTGGATGTGTGGTGAGGACTAAGGCCATGACAACATATAGCTAACTACTCGCGCAACTATAGCACATTTTCAGCTATTTTTCAAGTTTATAGGATACTTCCATCTGGTTCAGTCGGTGGGTTCAACGATTAAGTACTTATTTAGCCAAAACATGGTGAGCATACAAAAAGAGAGTGCTTTGTGGGAGCTCGGCTGCCTGCCCAACTGCCGAACTCCCACAAAACACTCTCATAGGTATAGTTTAATATGTTTAGCTGCGATAAGATTGAGTTTACAGAAAGGTGTGAACTTGGTATATTTTTGTTCACTTGAGGATTCATCAAAATTGATGGATCTCTATAGAAAAAGGCATTGCTTCTCGTGGTCTGTCCAGCGGTAGTGATGCTTTTTTTATTTCTCCTCTCTTTTTCCTAAAAACACTCAATCTTCTTTCGGTAAAACTTAATTATTCGTAGTATAGCGATCTGCTCTTTTCTCGTCAACCTATAGTTTCTTTTTTCGGTTTTAATATAAGTCCCATATTTTTTATAGCAAGTATTTTAGCCAATAAAATAAGTAATTATAAACAACTATTGTTTTTCACCAATCGCTGTGGATAACTTGTACACAACATTTTTAACCTGCTATAACGACCTACCCACTCGAAGTGGTATACTTATCTCATCATGCCCGCACCACACACACTGCTTGAACTACGCGTTGGACGCAATAATACCTACACTTGCGAAGCGGCAGTTCAACTATTTGGAGCACTGCCAGAACTACAAAACACTCTTTGGAGCAAACTAAACCGAAAGAGTGAATATATTAGTTTTGAAATCTTAGTAGAAAATCAAACAATATTTTTTCTCTGCTACTGCCCCACCCGTTTGGTCGAGTACATCAAGAGCCTGCTCTTTGCCAGCTACCCGCAGGTACTGATTACGCCCCTAGAACAAGATCCCGTTGATGGTTTTTTACATCTACATGACCACTTTGTGGAAAGTCAAAGTAGATTCCTCCAACTTGGTACCGTACGACTGGGTAATGCTGACTACTTGCCACTTAAGACTTTTGATCAATTTTCGAGTACAGATGCGCTCCTCCCCCTGCTCTCCACTCTTTCTCAAGCTGGCCCTTTTGACCGGATTTTGCTGCAGTTTGTTGTATCTAAAGAAAAACAGACGTGGAAACCAACTGACGCTACTACCACAACCCCACATCCCCAACAAAGTTTAATCGCAAGAAAAACTAGTCTTGAATCTCTGCAAGTGGCAATCCGTTTAATCGTTAGCTCAGACTCAGATGAACGCAGCAACCTCGTCTTTGAAAATATCAGTAATGCTTTTCAGGCATTTTCTTTGAGTGAAAGCAACTATCTCAAAGTCTCTTTTGTCTGGTTCTTTAAAAAGTCATTTTTACAAACAGTTAAACGGCGTGCCTTTGGCTGGCAAAAAACTAATCACTTGAGTGTAAGTGAACTAGCAACACTCTTTCACCTTCCAAACAATTTATTGACAACTGTAATGAATATCGCCTGGGGCAAAAAACTACTCGGTGAACCACCTGAAAATTTGCCTATTCTCACCGTTGAGATGTCTGCTGAAGCAAAAGGAGAGATCAACTGCTTTGCGCGCACCCTCTACAAAAATAGTGAAACCGTCTACGGCCTGCAGAGAACAGATCGACGCCGTCACCTGTATGTAATTGGAAAAACCGGTACCGGTAAGTCTACCATGCTGGCAAACATGGCCATTAATGATCTACGCAATGACGAAGGGTTGTGTGTGATTGACCCACATGGAGATCTAGTTGAAACACTCCTCAACTATATCCCCTCCCATCGGATCAATGACACCATTTATTTTGACCCCAGCGACCCCGAACGAACAGTGCGGCTCAACCTCTTTGAAGGCAATAATGTTGTCCATCGTGAACTGATTGCTTCAGGCATTGTTTCTGTTTTTAGAAAACTTTACTCATACTCTTGGGGGCCACGGCTTGAGTATATTTTACGCAACGCCCTACTTACCTTACTCAAAAGTGAGAGCGCTCGCCTCTCGGATATTGTAGACATGTTGACTGATGCTAAATTTCGCATGCAGATGGTAGAAAAGCTGGATGATCCAATCTTAAAAAATTTCTGGGTAAATGAATTTGATGTGCTACAAGATAAGCAGCGTAATGAGGCAATTGCACCTATTCTCAATAAAGTTGGGCAGTTTGTCTCTTCTCCACTGATTCGCGATGTGGTGAATGCGCGCAAAAGTTCGTTCAGCATTGAGGAAGCGATGGATCAAGGTAAAATTATATTGGTCAATCTTTCCCAAGGGAAGCTAGGTGAAGACAATGCAACTCTTTTGGGTGCTATGTTGATTACTAAGATTCAGCTAGCAGCAATGGCTCGAGTGCATGTCCCTGAGGAATCTCGTAGAGATTTTTATCTCTATGTTGATGAATTTCAAAACTTCGCCACTGAGTCTTTCACCAAAATTTTATCTGAAGCTCGTAAGTATCGACTCAATCTAACTTTGGCCAATCAATATATTGCTCAGGTTCCAGAAGAGGTGCAGAAGGCAATCTTTGGTAACTGTGGTAGTATCGTTAGTTTTGTGATGGGCGCAGACGATGCACAGGTTTTTAATAAAGAGTTTGGTGATGCCTACACTTCTGAGGACTTGGTTTCACTGGGTAAATATCAGATTATCAATAAGATCGCTATTAACAATCAAATCTCTGCACCCTTCCCCGCTCAAACACTTGGACTCTCAAAAAGTAATAACAGCAACCGCGAGAAGGTGTTGCGCAGTAGTGGCGAGCGGTACGCTAAGCGCAAATAATTGGATACTGCACAAACACCTGGATTTTCTTAGAAATTTGTTTGTAGATCTCTACGCCATGTATCAAACTCTCACCCGAATCAATCACCCATAGTATTTTACGAATCTAAGCCGAATTGATGAACAATATTTTTTATCGAACTGTGGGTTTGCTTTGATATAACATCACTAAATCCAAGCCTTAAACTCTCCTTTACTCGCCTGTCAATCAGGTTTACTTGGCGAATTTCCCCCAACAACCCTACCTCACCAATAAAAACTGTACCGGCTGGAATTGGTTTATTTTGTAACGAGCTAGCTATAGCGAGCGCCATTCCCAGATCAAGTCCTGGCTCTTTTGTTGAGTATCCACCTGCTAAGTTAATAAATAAGTCATAGTTATCAAGAGGCATGCGGCAATATTTCTGTAAAATTGCGGAAATAACTTGAATACGAGTAAGCTCTACCCCACGTCCAACTCGACGAGGCATTGCCAGCTGTGAGCGAACTGCAAGTGCTTGAACTTCCAACAAGAGTGGTCGAGTACCCTCCAAAACACAGACCGTGGCTGAACCTGCCACCGGCTTCTGCTGATGCTCAAGGAATAGGCTGCTAGGATTAGCCACTGAAATGAACCCAGCCTCTCCAAGCTGCAGAACCCCCACTTCATCTGTTGCCCCAAAGCGATTTTTGATGGCACGCACTAAGCGCAAGTCGCTCGTACGCTCGCCCGTCAGCTCTAAAACTGTATCAACAATGTGTTCAAGGACTTTTGGTCCTGCCAGCTGCCCTTCCTTTGTAACATGGCCAACCAGAAACATGGGAAATCCTACTTCTTTAGCGACCTGTGATAAACGCTCTGCAGACTCACGCACCTGGCCAACACTTCCAGAAGAACCGAGCAAGTCCTCAGTTGTCATAGTCTGGATACTATCCACTACCACTAGTTGTGGCTCAAGCTCACGCAGTGCTGAAACTACCCTATCAACATCAGTGCTGGGCAAAAATAGTAGGTTTTCTAAGACAGACCTATCTTCTATTTTTTGTGTTTGAAGTTCAAGAATTCTATTGATTCGTAGCGTTATTTGACTTGGACTCTCTTCACCACAAACATACACAATGGGACGCACTTTCACTGGAGTGCCACCGTTAGGTAGCTTGATTTGGTTTGCTTGTTCTGTAGCTTGCACAGCTCGTAGTTGTTCTAGGACTACTTGTGTCAGCAGCGTTGACTTGCCAATACCTGGCTCGCCGCCAATCAGCATTACTGCTCCTCGCACCATCCCCATCACCTCTTTCTCACCACCCAAAACACGATCCAACTCTCCAACTCCTGTTGAAAACCGTCTTTTTGCGTCTTTTATGAGCTCGACTCGAGAAAACGGAATACCTATAGCTGGAGCTGCGACTCGAGAAAGTCCTGCAGCCTTAGTTTCTTTGAGCTCTTCGACCAGGGTATTCCAAGCACTACAGTTTGGACACTGCCCTGTCCAGCGTGGGTAGCTTTGCCCACAACTTTGACAGACAAACTGAGTTTTAACTTTTGCCATATCTATATTCCTACTGGTATCTTAGTTGCTTTTCTGTTGTGCAAGTATTAGTGTTGTGGAGACTGCAGGATTCTGTTGATGGACAATAACCACACTACCGCCAAGTTCACGCATCAGCGCACGCTTAGCATCTAGATGAGGGCTGTGTGAAGAAACCGCTAAGATATCTGGCTTGATAGCGGCCAGGACTGCGCGGTGGTGTTCTGGTTTATCAAATACTTCGGGCAGAATAAACACCTCATCCACCAACTTGAGCTGTTCGAGATTTTTCACCCGCACCTCTTGAGTATTAATTGGTCTGCCCACACCTTTGAGTTGTCGCACTCGAACATCACTTTCTAAACCAACCACCAGCTTTCCACCCAACGCCTTTGCTCTCTTGAGAAACTGAATATGCTCGTCATGTAAAATATCAAAAACACCCGTTGCTAGTATTGTGTGCGTATGCATATACTACTGATTCAGTTTTATAACTTCCTCACTATATCATGATATTTAGCAGCGACAATGAGCCCAGTGTCTCTTGGGTGAAAGAAAGCAGCTTGAAGTGTCACTCGCTCTCGAGTCATATGTTGCGACATATACCATCTTTGCAGTAGATAGGCGCAGTAGTTTAAGATCCCTATACACTCAGAGAGAACTGGCCAATACGCCAAATAGTTTTGCTGTGAACCGTATGTGTATACTACTGATTGATCCTTACACCAACTGTAGTACACAGGTATATAAGAACGCACCCAGTGATTACGACGCAAAAACGATTGTTTACAATCTCCGACATCAATCACCCATTTAGCTTGGCACACTTCATAGGCAACATACAGCGAATGGGAAGGTCGTGGTTGAGCCAGTGCTGATCGCTCAAGCCAAAGATTAAAGCACCAACTGTTTTTTTCTTCTCTGTGCCAGGTGCGCCGTTTTCCATAAAGGAATGCAAAAAAAAGAATCAGCGGTCGTAAAATCCAAAGACGCTGATCCTCCGTAATAATTAGCAGATCAACATCATCATTTGTATCAGCATTAAAAACCGCTGCTGAACCAGTGATTGCTACTCCAGCGATACCTGGTAATTTACGTAAAATTGAGATAAGTGGCTCAAGCTCTGCAAATTTAGCTGCAGTCGTTTTTTTTCTTCTGGTACGTGTTGCAACTGTGTGTTGTTCACCCGACAGAAACAGATACCCACCTAAGTACTCTACTTTACCAAATCTAATTAACTGAACAAGTGCGGGCAAAATAAAAATTGTTTCTCGAGCATACTGCACTAAACCTACTTTTGTAGAACGTGCTATGCGACGCAAAAACAACTCACCCACAGTCAGTGGATAGCTAAACTGAGCACTATATGCCAAAGTTAGTAGTAAGTCTCTATAGAAGTGATCTGACACGCTACTCATTATACCTGGTGTGTGAAGTGGGCAAAGCTACTGCGCAGTTGTAGTACTACTTGCAATGCCATACTGACGCAACACCTGACTAACCCCTTGGGTGAGTGTAGCCTGCACCTCTTCCACAGACTCCCCCTGATTTAAGGCAGTAATAGCATCTTCATAATATTTAACTATTTGATCATTTGCGCCATCATCATGCGTATATGAACTCATCTGCCAACCCTGAGCAAAGGGAGCATCTTGGATAACCGCACTAGCCACAGGATCTCCTGCTAGATCATTTGCAAGATCTCTGCGTGAGTACAACTCTCCAAAAGCACGCGTTTTTGCTTGGTCAGCAAAGAGTTTTTGCTGAATTTCTTTACTACTGAGAAACTTCAAAAACTTCCATGATTCTTCCTTTTTTGTACTCTTTGCATTGACACCTTCTGCCCAATACGTCGCCCAACCGATGCGTGTATCAGATAGTTGTGGAACAGGAACAGTAGCAAACTTTAGATCTGGATTCATTGCTTTCACTTCATGAGCTCTCCAAGAGGGAGCAAACATCATTGCTACCTCACCACGAGCAAAAGCAATCGTAGAACTTGGCAGGGTACTACTCCAAACTTCATCCGTTTTAATAAAGTTGGTATAAAACAGTAGTGCATCATGTACTTCTTTAGAGCTGGGCTTTGATAAGTCTCCTCCGTTTTGCAAAATCAAGAGCGCTAAAATATCGGAGAAGTGTTCAACGTTGGTTGCATTGCCCATCGCAATTCCACCACGGGTCAGCGTAGTACCAGACTCTAACTTAAGTTGCCCCGCCACAGTTCTCAGATCCGCCCAAGTCTTTGGGGGCTCCATAACGGCAGTTTCAAATAGTTCTTTGTTGTAGAACAAAACTAAGCCATCATACATGAGCGGAATACCGACAATCTGGCCGTTGGATTGAAGCTGTGCGACTGCAACAGGATAGAACGTTGTTTGATATTCATTAGGACTGAGGATTGAAACTGGCAGTGCAGAGAGCTGCTGCCGCAACATCGGCACCCATGAGGCATGGAATCTAAAAATATCAGGACCGTTTTCTGAGCTAAGTGCATTTTGCAAGCGGACGCGATAATCTTGATGAGACTGCTTGTTGTACTTGATAGTTACAGTAGGATTTTTGGCTTCATAGTCCTTAATCACACTTGCCATTGTTTCTGTTGGCTCCCACAAACCCCAATACTCAAGAGTAACTTTAGAACCAGTGGCAACACTACCAGAACCTGGGTTAGCACCACGGTTTGTCGTGGTATCACCAGAATTGTTTTGAATACTGGTTGTCGCTGATCCGCCCAATCCTAAAAATCTAAAAGCTACAAAACCAATAACTAGGAGTAACAAAATGCCACCACCCACAAATGGCAGGTACTTAAACCAAGATTTTTTTGGTTGCACAAACTGTGGTTCAGCAGACTTCTTAGGAGCTTGCGGTGCTGCAGTAACATTTGGACCAGTTTTTTTAGGATCCACTGAGGCAACCTGCTCTGCTACCGCTCCAGCACCTGCAGGCAGTTTATTACTTGCCATTGATGAGAGTGCTGTTAATGTTTGTGGCGGTGTTTGAATGCGAGCCCGCTGTTGAGGAATTGGTGTCGCTTGAAGCGGTTGTGGAGGTAACACACTCTTTGGCATAGCTTGAGGCATGGGTGGCGCAGCTACTTTTTGAACAGGCACCTGAGGAGTTGGAGCAACCACTGGTGTTGGGGACGCTACTACAGATGGCGCTACAGTGGGTGCAGTTGGTGTTGCACTAGGAGTTTGCACAGGTGTGATTGGTTGCGTTGGAATAGCAGGTTTTGGTGCAATGGGAGAGACCCCGCTCGAGGCATTTACCTGAGCTGCGGGACTTGTCGGCGCAGCTGGCGCAACACTACCAAAGGTTTGCTTTGCTGACTCAACAGGTCGTGCAGGTGCCACTGGAATACTTGGGGTAAGTGGTTTAGGAGAACCGACTGGCGCAGCTGGCCGTTGTGCTTGATCGGCAGCTTTTACTGGTGGGGTGGCAGGTTTAGGTAATGGAGCGGGCATAATATAGTACTATTTTTACATTACTGCTGGAAGGATCGCAGCTAATCTGACACAATATACACACAGCTTATTGTCTATATACATGATAGCATAGCGAACAACCATATGTCTGACACTAAACAATATTTTACTACGTCTTCCACTCAAACTGCAAAACTAACTACTATTTCCTTTGCAGCAGCTGGATTTAGTTGTCTCATCGCTGGTATTCTACTGCTTATTTACCTAAATGCCAAATCCCATTTACCACTCAATACCACAGTTAATGGTATTGAGGTTGGAAATATGACTGTGGCTGAAGCTAAAAATAAAATAGAAACTGAGTTGTTGGCTCCACCACTACACCAGGTAACAATACGTGTTGATGATGTTACAGTTGCTTCAAGTTCAAGCCAACTCCAGGCTAAATATGCTGTTGATCAGGCCATTCTCCCACTTGTAGGTGTGCCCGCGGATACTCGAACTCGAGATAAGGTGTATACAGTTTTGCGCCGCTACTTCACACCTCATGAGGCGCGTGTGGATGTCGTCTATGCTGACGCTCCAGTTACAGATTTCATCGGTGCATTGCAGAGAAAAGTTGACTTCTCAGATGAGGAACCACGAGCACAACTTGCCAAAGGCGGAGTGGTTAGTTCATTGAGCATTTTTGCTGGCAAACAAGGCAGAGCTGTAGAGGTAGAACTGCTCAGACAAACACTGAACGAAAAAGCTGGAACAACTGATCTTGAAGTTACTGCACTAGTGGCAAGCACTGGCGCAGTTTTATCACAGGAACAAGCTGAACAAGGCGTTGCGCGTGCCAGCAAACTGGTTGGCAAAACTGTCGCGTTTACTAGAGAAGGTATCCCCTTCACTCTTTCTGATAAAGAATTGGTTAGTTTTTTGCGGTTACCTGAGGGAACTCAGACTACTCTCATTGCAGACGAAGTTTTGACATGGGAAGAGGCAGTCAACCGCCCACCTCAAGAACCAGAGTTCGCATACGACAAAGAGACACTACAGGTCACCAAGTTCACTCCTCCGCGAAACGGCTTAACCCTTGCAGTTAGTAAAACAACAGAACTAGTAGTTCAAGCAATCGGTGAACATGAAGCAAATAGCGACCCAGCAATTAAAACAATTGAAAGAAAACTCCCTCTTGCACAAGTAGCTCCCAAAAAGTCCCTTGCAGACTTCAATGATATAGGCATCAAAGAGCGGATTGGTTTTGGGGAAAGTTACTATGCCCACTCAATCCCCAATCGTATTCACAATGTGGCCCTAGCTACCAAGAAGGTTTCGCTCCATATTATTAAACCAGGAGAGCAGTTTTCATTTAATACAACCATTGGTGATATTTCTGCAGCAACCGGCTTTAAATCTGCCTACGTTATTCAAGGAAACAGAACCGTTCTTGGCGATGGCGGTGGCGTTTGTCAGGTTAGCTCTACTCTTTTTCGAGCTGTACTCAACGCAGGTTTGGAAATTACCCGTCGCCTTCCGCATAGTTACCGAGTGAGCTACTATGAGCTTAATAGCAAGCCTGGGATTGATGCAACAGTCTATTCAGGAGAAACAGACTTTAGATTTAGAAACGATACCAATCATGCCATTTTAATTTACGGCGAAGCAGATAGCAAAAACCTCTATATGTATTATGAATTATATGGCACTTCTGATGGACGCACTGCAGAAATTGTCGATCATAAAACCTGGAACTTCAGACCTGCCCCACCCCCAGTATATATTCCCGATCCAAGTCTCCCTCCTGGTAAAACAGTACAAGTAGACTGGGCTGCAGCAGGAATCAGTGCCAGCTTCAAAAATATAGTTAAAGATAAGAATGGAAAAGTAATTCGTGAAGAAGAATATAAATCCAACTACAAACCTTGGTCTGCGAAATACCTCAAAGGTATATAACCTTTTGAAATCGAGTATACTGACACCATGTTTTGGCGTTTTTTTTCCACTGTTCTGTGTTGTTGTGTTATTTTCCTAGCCGTTCCCAATCGTGTTTTTGCAATTTCAGATCAACAGCACATTGTGATTCGCTGTACTCAGAAGGGTGCTTGTGAAAGTTCTACTTCTGATGCTCCATTCTTTACTGCGGACAATATGGTTCCTGGCGAAAGCGTCAGCAGAATAGTGAGTATTCATAATCAGCGAAAAGACGAAGGTTGCGAACTGGGAGTACGAGCCCGTCATAGCGGTTCATACTCAGAGAGTGATTTGTCGGATGAGTTAACACTGTCTGTTACTTCCAAAGATACCCCACTGACCGCTTTTCCACTAAGAAAGTTACTCACAACAGAAACTCCACTGTACATTGATACACTCAATGCAGCGACAATGCGTGAATACAGTTGGAATGTACTATTTAATAAATCAGCAGGGAATGAGTACCAAGGGAGCACTGCAACTGTTGATTTTGACCTCAGCTTTAGTTGTGATGAATCTATCAAAGAACCCGCACCTCTTCCCTCTCCAAAGCCATCACAGAATCCAGGAGCACCAACACCTCAAACTTGCAGCAACACACCACCAAAAGGAACTCTCAACCTTACAAGTATTCCAAACCCCAACAATCTCACTACTACAAAACTGAGATGGAACTCGCTGCCAAATGCAACAAACTATCAGCTCACTTTTGGAACTACCGATGGCGAGTTGCTCTACCCCGCCATTGATGTCGGGAACACAACCGAGTATTCACCCCAAGGTTTATCACCACAGAAAAACTACTTTTTCAGTATTACTGCTCGCTCAGGATGCGCTATTGGGCCAACATCGAAGCAAGTTATCTTGGAACGAAAAAAAGTACCTCCCACACCCAAGGAAAATCAAAATCAGGATAATTTTAGTGTTAAAGAAGAAGTAATTGGTCAAAAAAATGAAGGGAAAGTACTCGGCGCTCAAACTGAAGTAGATAGTTCTGTGGATAACCCCACACAAAAGGCGAATAATAGATTCATGCTACGCACATTTTATATACATTTTTGCTTTATACTATTACTAGTACTTTTTATATTTTTAATCATCAAACGTAGACGCAAAAAAACACCCATCAGAAGGCAAATGATCTAGTTAATAGCTACTTGTATCTAGTTGACTACCTATTTCAATTATAAGTATTGTAGTAAGTGATTTATTTTTATTTATTTTTATAAATGAATATAAATATGCTATTTTTTGAAAATCCAGATTAGTTGAGCTGATCTGTCAATCAAAAATACATATTTATTGGACTTCATCTACGCTCAAAATGCGTAGTATTTCGTCCATAAAAAAATAAATATATACATATTATAAAAAGAAAGGTTCATCAATGAAAAATAAAGTCCTGCTCTTTCTCATCATCGTCTCAGCACTCATAGGAGGCGGTTACGCACTTACCCAAGCTCTCTTCAGTGATACAGAGACTTCAGCTTCAAACACATTTGCTGCTGGAACATTGGATATGACTGTAGATGGCCAAAACGGCACTGCATTTGAAAGTATCAATGTTGATAACATCGGTGTAGATGGCACTGTGACCGGTGAAAAGGAATGGACAATTCGAAACGCTGGTACTGTTCCAGGCAATCTCACATTCCGTCTTAACAGTATTACCAACACTGAAAATGGTTGTAATGAGCCAGAATTAGTGACAGAGCCAGCTTGTGCAGCAGATGCACTCGGTGAACTAGGTGCAGCTACCACAGCTGTTGTCAAAATTGATACCGACAACGATGGTAACTATGATGAAGAAGATGCTGTTGTAACCTCAACATTGGCAACTTCAAATCAAGGCCAATATGCTACACAGTGGAATACTAACGCTGGCACAGTAGCAGTTCCTGCTGGAGCAACAGTTAAAGTCAAAATGAACTGGGCAAACGACCCAGCTACCTATGGCAACGAAATCCAAAGTGATGGATTAAGTTTCCAAGCACAATTTGATTTGACACAAGTAAACCCTTCTTAACTTAGTTGAGGAGTGGATCGACGAGTACTAAGCATACGGAGGGTGAAAACCCTCCGTATTAGCGTTTTAAAGAAATAATATGGAAAAAGCATTTCAATTTATCAGTAGTATTTTCTGGATTTTTTACGTTGCATTTGTGCTCGTTAGCTTTGCAACAACTGCTTCAAATAGCAAATCAAGCCCACTCCCACTCAGAAGTTTTATCGTCCAGTCAGGTTCAATGGAGCCCACAATCATGACTGGGGATGTTATTTTTATCAAACCACAAAATGCGTATCAAAAAAATGACATTGTGACGTTCCACGATGCTGCTAATAGAACCGTCACTCACCGTATTTTGAGTGATGATGAGGGCAAGCTCACCACCAAAGGTGATAACAACCAAGCCACCGACCCAGATCCAATCACGCAACAAAATATCGTAGGAAAATACCAGTTTAGAATTCCAAAAGCTGGATATCTGCTCGTTCACAGTCAGCAGCCATTTGGTATGTTTTTACTTATCGTCATTCCACTCATCTTGATCGTGGGTAGTGAAATTTTTAAAGAAAAACCGAAAAAGCATGACAGTACTCAGTCTTAAACATGAGACCAACATTCGGACTTCTATTTAAACTCAGCTTGTTTTTCATAGCAGTGTTTTCCGCGTACACCCAATTCACTGATGCTGATTTGTTTGATCAGGAAGATGTTCAGAACAATAGCTTTGAAGCAACAACATTAGATTTCTCCACCAACGACACTGCCAACGAGCTCTCCAAATCTCTCCTCTTCTCAGTCACTGGAATGATTCCCAGTGGATTCCAGGTAGAAACAGTGAGAATTAAGAATAGTGGAAAACTTGAATTCCCCTACTCTGTCAGCGTTCAAAAAACAGCTGGTTCGGATGCATTCTGCCAAAGTCTCGAAGGGGTTATTATGCAAGATTGGAGTCCTGTCTATTCAGGAAATCTCATGAATCTCTCATTTTCTGGTGAGTTATCTGATCAAGAAAAATGGGAAGATCTTGTCTTTGTTGTGAAGTTCAATAATAAAGATGCAGCACTAAAAAACCAAACCTGTGCATTTAATATTTCATTTGTCAGTCAAAGTCCAGAAAGTCATTTTACAGATACCGAGACACTACAGAACACAGTAACTTCTGGTGCTTGGGCGGAATAGGTAAAGTATGAGAAGATTACAACAACCCACAACCATGCTGCGAAAACTTGGACTGCTCAAAAGCTTATTTCTTATTTCACTTGTTGGCGTCATTGGACTGATGACGACGCAAGCGCTTTTTGTGGACCGCGAACAATCAGCCCAGAGTAGTTTTGTAGTTGGTACGCTAGACATGACTGTTGAAGGAATTAACAATCAACAAGCCGAGAGTCTACAAGTAAGTGGCGTTGGTGCACAAAACGTAGTTTCTGGTGGTAAATCTTGGGTGATTAATAATGTAGGAAGTTTACCTGGTGAGTTCAGTTTTGCGCTTTCCAATGTTAAAAATTTTGAGAATGACTGCAATGAGCCAGAAGCTCTTGAAGATACTACATGCGCCAATCCAGGTGAAAATTTGGGTGAGCTGGGCAAAAATATTCAAACAGTCATCAAGCTCAAGGAAAACAATCAAGAACGGACAATTTTCACGAGTGACCTTTCAGCAGAAAACGGAGCTCAGTATGAAGCACTCTGGAAAGCAAATGCTGGAAAAGTGACCATACCACCTGGGCAGAGCGTTACTGTCAGTATTGATTGGACCACTGAAGGAAAAGATTTTGGCAATGAAGTGCAAAGTGATAGTACGTCGTTTGATATTACATTTAACCTACGACAGATTCTTCCCGGTAGATAATCTTCATGAACAAAACAACACTCAAGCACATCGTGGTCTACATTGTGATTGCCTTGTTTTTTGGATTTATTAGCTACAAGCTGGTGAGCTGGTTTCGTAACACTGTCCCTTGGCGTACTTATGTTGTTCAATCTGGTTCAATGGAACCGAGCATCATGACTGGGGATGCGATCATTATTAAGAAGCAAACTGAGTATATAAAAGCAGATGTGGTTACTTTCAAAGATGAAAACGACCGAACAGTCACCCACCGTATTCAAGAAGTGCAGTCCAAAAATCCAGGAAAATTTGTAACAAAGGGTGACGCCAATCAAACTGCAGACTTAGAAGTCATAACTGAAGAAAAAGTAATTGGCAAAGTGATTGGAGTGATACCCAAGTTTGGATATATCATTCGGTTTATAAAATCACCCTGGGGATTTATTCTCTGCATCATCACACCCACAGTGCTCATACTCTATGATGAGCTACGGTCACTTATTCAGGCACTGCGGAAAAACAAACGATAACTACTTCTTCTGACCCATATATTGAGTAATTCCATCAATTGCACGCAATACCTCCATCGGTACGGCAAAAACGACAGTGTTTGACTGATCTGAACTAATATCATTAATTGAGTTTAGGGTACGCAGGTGTAGTGCCCCAGGAGTTTGAGCCATGAGTGCTGCTGCTTGAGCTAAGTTTTGTGCAGCCACCACCTCACCTTCCGAGTTTATAATAGTTGCTCGCTTTTCTCGCTCCGCTTCAGCTGTTTTCGCCATAGTTCTGATCATAGTTTCAGCCAGCTCTATATCTTTAAGCTCGACCGTTTCCACTGTTACACCCCATTGTTCAGTCGTAGAATCAACAATCTGTAAAATTTGAGCGGCAATTTTTTCACGATTTGACAGCAGCTCATCTAAAGTCACCTCACCTGCAATACGACGCATGGTGGTTTGCGCTAGTTGAGAGACAGCCCAGATCACATTTTCCACTTCGTTAATTGCTTTAGCTGCATCATCAATCTTAAAATAAATCACTGCATTCATCTTGCACGAAACGTTGTCTTTGGTAATGGTTTCTTGTTTCGGCACGTCCATCGCTCGGGTACGAATGTCGACTTTAGTCATGCTCTGAAAGATCGGCCAAACAATCCGCCAGCCTGGGTTGACCAAACTACTAAAACGTCCCATGGTGTACTTAACGCCACGTTCATACTGATTGACCTGACGGAGGGAAATAAGAATTGCAAAGGTAATAATTCCGAGGAGATAGAGCATAGAAGTCCTTTATTTTTCTAATAATTATATACGTACGTTTATGTACCACTATAGTTGACTGGTAAGTTGATATATAGGCACTACTGTCGTTAAGATAAATGCAGCGATACTAATTCCGTATGCGAAAAGCAGTTTATACTCTGTCTGAAAACTAAAAACATCCTTAACAGTAATCATAGCATCATCTGAATACTGTGCCATAAAAGTTTTTTGAGCTTCATTCAATTCTCTACTCTGAATCATAAACTGAATACCTAAAAAGGCAAAAACTAAACAAACTACCCCAACAACGTATGGGGCAATCTTTAAGGTAACGGGTAAAACAGCCTCTATTTCATTATATAGAGCAAGTACTTCAGGATAGATAAAAAACTCCAATACACCAAACATCACTGCAAAGCTAAGATTCAGGATTCCCAGCTTCATGTTTCTACTTTTAGCAAATTCAGAAAAATCTTTTTTCTGTATATAGTATGGGCCGCCTGTGTATCCAGAGTGAAAATACATACACTATAGTATAGCATTTGATTCTTCAGAGAGTGTTATAATTACCCCATGGAATCACGTTACGATCATGTACAAGCTGAAGAAGAGATCTATACCCTCTGGGAAGAGGCTCATGCCTTTGCACCCCGCAGTGATTCGCCAACCACACCAGTTGCTGCTTCTACATCTGCTGCTGCCACTACAAACAAATCGTTTTCAATCATCATGCCGCCTCCCAATGCCAACGATCCACTCCATATTGGACATGCCATGTTCGTCTCTATTGAAGATGCATTTACACGGTTTCATCGTATGCGTGGAGATACCGCTGTCTGGATTCCTGGCACCGATCATGCCGGTATTGAGACACAGTTTGTCTATGAAAAGAAACTAAAAAAACAAGGTAAATCTCGGTTTGACTTTGATCGTCAGACACTTTTCAACGACATCATGAGCTATGTCAAAGAAAACTCAGATGTAGCAGTTAATCAAATCAAGAAGCTCGGCGCTTCAGCAGATTGGAGCCGTTTTACCTTTACACTCGATACGGACGTTGTTGCGTTTGTGATGGAAACGTTCAAAAAACTAGCTTCAGATGGACTCGTCTACCGAGACCTCCAGCTCGTCAATTTTTGTGTCAACTGTGGCACCTCATTTTCTGAACTTGAGGTCAATCACATCGATCAGACTACCCCACTCTACTACGTCCGCTATCGTCTGGCAGAAAACCCAAGTACCTACATTACACTTGCCACCACTCGTCCTGAACCAATCTGGGCAGATACCCATTTGGCTGTAGATCCAGACAACAAGAAAACCAAGCATTTAATTGGCAAAAAAGTCCTCAATCCACTCACAGACGCGGAGATGGAAATTATTGCTGATGCGTTTGTCGATCCAGCGTTTGGGACGGGTATCGTAAAACTCACCCCCGCCCATGATTTCAATGACTTTGCCGTGGCCAAACGCCACAAACTACCCATCATAATTGCGATTGACAGAAGAGGTAAAATGACTGATGGAGCAGGTAAATATACTGGTCTTAGCACAAAGGCAGCTCGTGAAGCTGTCGTTGCTGATCTTCAAGCAAAGATAACACCAGAATATCCAGATGGCTTACTCGAAAAAATAGATACTGCCTATCAAAACAGAATTGGCACCTGCTACAAGTGTGGACGAATCCTTGAACCACTCCCCTTACCTCAATTTTTTATCAAAGTAAATGAGGAGAGAAAAAGCTTGACGAAAGCTGCTCTCCAGGCCTTGGATGAGGGGAAAACAATTTTACACGGTGCTGGCCGGGAAAAAATCCTGCGCCATTGGCTTGAGAACTTACAAGATTGGAATATTAGCAGGCAGACGGTATGGGGAATTCGCATTCCCGTTTGGTATACCTTGACCGGCTATGAGGATAAGATCACCGTCTCTTTTATTAGTGCGCAAAAAGAACTCAAACAAGGAGTCGTTGCTGAGCTCCTCAAAGAGCATTCACTCGAGGAAATAACCGCAGGTTTACAACAACTATTTGCTGAAAGCACCGTCCCGTATATCATTTCTATCGACCCACCAAATACCACAGCTACAGCTACTACTCCACAAGAAGGTGGTCAAACTGCTGCTGATAAAACAAAACAAATACACATAAAAAACACGAATCAAGCAACCAAAAATGAAGTATTATATCTACCTGAAACCGACACTTTTGACACATGGTTCTCGTCTGCTCAATGGCCAGTGGTAACACTCAAAACCAACAAACCAGATGATTTTTCACGCTTTTACCCTACTACAATTATGGAAACCGGTTATGACATTCTCCCCTTTTGGGTAATGCGGATGATGATCATGGGAATATATATTACAGGACAGACCCCTTTTTCTGAAGTGTATTTACACGGTCTAGTACGCGACACAAAGGGTCAAAAGATGAGCAAGAGTAAAGGCAATGTTATCAATCCACTGGAAATTGTCGAAAAGTTTGGCGCAGATGCACTGAGAATGGCACTCGTGATCCGCTCTACCCCGGGGCTTGATAAGTCAGTTGGAGATCAAGATTTTAAAGCAATGCGTAACTTCTCCAATAAAATTTGGAATGCAGCACGCTATATTGCTTTACAAGCTGAAAACGAGATCTCTACAACCGCTAGACCACCATCTGAAACAACCAAACTAGCACAAGAAATTGACGATGCTGCATTTTTGAAAAAAATGAGTTCTATAACTAGTGAGGTGACTAAAAATATGGAGGAGCGCAAGATAGGGTTGGCAGCAGATACGTTGTATAACGAATTTTGGCACTGGTTTTGTGATACTTGTATCGAGCAACAAAAACAAGGAAAACTCTCATTACAGGTTTTACAAGAAGGTCTCTACACCTTTTTGCAGATGATCCACCCCTTTATGCCATTTGTGACAGAAAAAATCTGGCAAGAATTGAGAACAAAAAACACCTCGCTTTCCAAACAATTGATTACCGCACAGTGGCCCTCAGTGAGCACAAAGTCCAACTAAAAAAGTCCTCTTCTCTCCTCCTCTGTAACTGCCTATAATGAAGGTATGTCTCTAGTAATTATCCGGATTCGGTTGCTCATATACCTCTGTTTATTTGTCGCTGATTTAGCGACTATGTACGTACAACATATCCGCCCACTGATCTGGAGTTTAGCCATACTTGGACTACTCATTTTTGGTGGTATACATAGTTATTTAATCACCATACAACAGGTTGCGGCAGAAAAAATCATATCTGTTTCACTCACTAGCGCAGTGCCCCACTACTCTCAAAACTTCACACGGCAGACCCTAGAAATTGAACTTAAGAAACAACAAAGAATCCTCGAATTACAACCACAACACACAGCTGTCTTACTCAATATTTCTCTTCTGCAAAAAGCACTACAAAACCAGCGGGAATCATATCTTACCTGGGAAGCTGCTCAGAAACTCGACCCCAACAATCCAATTTTTAACCAATAATCTGCCCTTAAAAAAACTCGATATCAGTACCTTCTAACAATCTATACCCACACCTGGAGTGCTTCCTACGTCAGATACAAAAAGGCCTCCTGGTTTCAGGAGGCCTTCTCAATTACTCTAGTAAAAATTATTCTTTCTTTTCTTCAGAAGCCGCTGATTCACCTTCTACAGCTGGGGTGGTTGCATCTGCAGCACCTTCTGGAGTCTCTGCTGGGGTTTCAACTACTTCTTCCTTTACTTCTTGGACCAAAACTATTGGGGCTTCTAGCTCTTCTTCAGATAACATCACCTTCACTTTTTCTCGATCATAACTGACATCTGAGAGGTGGAGTGTCTGCCCTACTTGCGTGAGACTTGAGATATCAACCTCAAAGACTTCTGGTAAATCAGCTGGTAAGGCCTCTACTTCGAGTACATTGCGGGTTAAAACAATTGTCGCACCGGCAATTTCTGCAGTACCAACCGTTTCGACGGGAATCTCAGCAGTGACTTTAACCTTGAGATTAACACGCTTAAACGCCACATGTGTTGGTGTGCCTGTGATTGGATTGTATTGAATCTCGCTAATCAGGGTTGGGATTTCTTTGTCAGAACCTACTTGCAGATATAAAAGTGTTGTATCCCCTTGTTCAGCAATAACTCGATTAAAACTACTCAAGAGTAACTCGATTTTTTCAGATTCTTCTTGCAGTCCATATACGTTGGCAGGGATTAATCCCTTTTGACGTAGTTGCTTACTTTTTTTACCAAAAAGATCTCTTGAAGTCACGTGTAAAACCGTCTTTTTTGATTTTGTCATAAATGTTTATACATAAAAAATATGTATTGATTTTATAAATTTTTATGCATTTACCTGCTAGTTACTGTTACAAGGGATATAGTATACCAAGATTTTTTTATTTTGCTTGAGTAAATTCGACTGCGTACAGACTGCTTTCATCGTTGGATCGGGTAAAAGTAATGCCGGCAGGTGTAATTTCAGCCTGCGGTGCTACCACCACAGGTAGTAAACCAGCTACCGGAATAATCTGTAAAGAGTAGGGGGTTTCACCATTGCCTGGTTGTTCATTATTAAAAAAGACATACGAAAAGCTCTTTTCTGCTGTTGCAAACGGAGTGCTGTAGGTAATAGAGACTTGTTTTGTCGTTGTAATGGGGACTTCTAATAAAAAGCCAATACTAAGGAACTCTTTTTCTTGAGCACGAGTGATCTGGGTTTCTGGGATAATTTGATCAGCAACAGAAACTTGAATATTGGTAGCAGTGGAGGGGATAAAGAAACGCACGTAGTTGCGATAACTTCCTTTCGGCCAAGCATCAAGCTGCGCTGTGTTCTCAAATGTAATGAGTTGTGTGTGATCAGCTTGGGTAGGGGAGACAAAAATGGTGTGTCTAACGGCTCGTTTGAGGTAGTAATTAGCTTTATTGACCCCAACATTTGCTTCAACCTGCATGAGATGGTCTATAAAACATTCTTTATTTGAGAACTCAGATGGACAACGTGGTATAAGTTGTGCCCCAGACCACCCCAAGTTTTTGACTATTTGGGTTTCAGATGCATCTGAAAAAGCTAGCATTGTAGCTTTTGTAGTGAAGTTTTCTTGAAGAGCAGCTAATACTGGAGTAACTTTTTCAGGCGGCAACTGTACTACCTTATCCAAGAGATGTGAAAAAAGCACTTTGCGATAGTCGTGATTCTTTTCCGTTTCAACCAGTACCACTTCAGAATGAAACTCGAGGCGCTCGAGGAGGTTTTTACTAGTAATAACCTCATTATATTCAGGCAACTCTAAAGGTCCCATTGCTTCAATAATATTCTGCATACCGTAGCTATCTATAGCCAACACGCCATCAATACTTTGAGCAAGAATTTTTTCTAAGAACCACACGATCGTTGCAGCACTAGTAGGGAAGTCAGGACTCCAGTTGGCATCATATATTGAAAATGTTTTCTGTCCTAATGCTTTGGTGATTTCTGCAGGTGCAGCCACAGTTCCTGACATTCGTTTATCCAACTCATAACTGCTATAGACTTGTGAGTCTACCAACGTCCCATTTTCAAAAGTCACAATAGCAATAGCATCAAGAAAACCACCAGTTGGTCGTAGTTCTTGGTTATTTTGTAGAAGTAGCGCATAACTACGTCGTCCTTGTACGCCAAAGACTATTTCTAAAATCGGTAGCAGCTGTTGCGTAACCCCCAGATGCCTCTTGAGTTGTACCACTTTTTTTTGATAGCTTTCCAGGATTTTTGTGGTAACTGTTTCATCAGTAAAGGTCATTTTCAGTAAAGATTGTTCTACTTGTGCAGCTGCTTCATAGGCTGAGAGCGTTTGAGAACCTATATTTTCGGTGAGTTGAGCTACATCACCAGTAGTTGTTCCCAGTACAGTCCCATAGAGTCTTTTAAGGCTTTCAGCGCTTTGTAAATCAGTAGCGGCTATAGTAGCTACCTGCTGCTCTACCAAAACTAATTTTTTTGCATCTTCAAGCTGAGGCACTTCTAGAATAGTGCTATAGAAATTTGCCTGCCAAGATACAAACTTGCTTATCCAGCTTGTTCTCTGTGGAATAGCACTGTTTTCCAAAGATGTAGTCAACTGTGTTTGCACTTGCGAATGCAAGATCGCTGTTGAGGCTACAAACATGAGCAGTAAAACAACAACTAATCCACCAAAACTCACAAACAACAAACCACCATAAAACAGCATCGTTTTCTTTTTTGACTTTCTTATCAGTGTCTTTTTTTCTTGCACTAGTTGTTGAACTCGCTCAGTTTTTTGTTCTTGTCGTGTTGTAGTAAAAATACGCTGAATTTCAGAAGAAACATTAAACTCATCGAGAATAGTGTCTTGCCGTGGCGATTGTACCAGCACAGTTTCTATAGATTGAATATGTGTGGTCTGTTCGATATAGGTAGGCTCGTTTCTTGATGGAGCTGGTTCTGCCCCCCCTTGTTTAAACAAAAGTGTTTTTTCCTTGTAGAGAGACGGATCATATTTTGGTAATGGAGGAAGTAGCGCAGGAGTTTTTGCATCATACACGGTTTGAGAACTTGGTTGATCTTCTAGGAAAGAAAGCTTTTGCGCAACAAAAAAAGGTGGTTGTTCAGGCGAGGGGAGTTGTCTAGAAAACCATAAAGTACCACTTTCCTCGTCGGTGAGGATGACACTATCCCGAACGGTAAAGGGCAGTGTTTCAACTTCAACTGCTTCTACCTTTTGCATTGCAACTTGGCAAAAATAATAATTTTCATACTGAAGCGCTACCTTTTCCAGGAGTTTAAAGGCATATTTAGTTCTGCCTTTAATGGAGACACTTGATCGGTGCGGACGTAGTAACTCACGAACAGCCCGTTCACAAAATTCAGCTACTGTGTGAGGGGTAATGAGCGTGTTGGGAGCAAAGATAAACCCTTTTTGGATATACTGACAAAAAATAGCAAACAAGGAGGTATATTCAGGTGGTAATAAGGTATCTTGACCAAAAATAAAGGTTGATTGCGGTAAGAGCTCATTACAAGCCTTAATCAATACACTCTGAGAGGTTAGGTAGTGAGCGAGATAGGGGATTTCACCAGCAACTTGCTCTGAGAGTCCACTTAGTACAGGCAGCAACACCGTCACTTTATCTTGAAATAGTTGCAGTTTGAGGAGCTGCTGTTTGTAGTTTTCTTGATACTGAGCTGGAGAGAGAATAACGAGTATTTTATATGACTGTTCAAGTACTTGCTGTATTTGGAGGTTATCTAAATTTTCTAGTGGAAGCTCTACAACTTCAATATTCTTACCCAGTAGCTCCGCAGAAAGTGGCTCCGAAAAACACCCAACCGTGTCAAATATAACAACCGCAAGGGTATCTTCATAAAATTCAGTGGTGAGTCGCTGTTCGAGCATACTAAACGACTCTATTGTATGGAAGTTTTGTGACTACGTACAGTTCAAAGATAGCTGTTTAAACTTTTGCTGCATCCAATGCTTGATTTACTAATGCATCAGCGTGGGAGTTTTCTTCTCTGGGAATGTGTTTTATTTTATACGATAAACCAATTTTTTCAAGTAATTTCCATGCTTGTTGCGCAAAGGTGAGCATCCGTGGTTCTTTAATTTTCCAGCGCTTACTCAATTGCTCAACTACTAGTTTTGAATCGAGCTTCCAGGTTATAGTTGAGGTTGCACACACCTGCTTTTGCGACTCAAGCCAGAAAAGAGAGTGGAGAATTGCTTGGTACTCAGCTTCATTATTAGTGGCAATTCCAATAGTTTTGCCTGATTCATAGAGAATAGTATCACCCTCACGCACTACCACACCAATGGCAGCTTCTCCTGGATTACCCCGAGAGCCACCATCCGTGAAAATTTCTAGTTGCATAGTAGTTATTCGCCCTTTAAGCGTATACTCAAGCGGCGATCTTTGCCATCACCTTCAGAAACACTTTCCAGTTTTTCACTGTCTGGTAGTTCACTCAATGTGGAGTGGATGATAAAACGCTCATGTGCAGGTAAATACGATTGAAATATATACGACTGACCTGTTTGCAAAACTCGTGCAGCAGCAGTTTGGGTGAGCTCTTGCAGTTTTTCTGCACGTTCTTGACGATAATTATTGATGTTGAGCAGAATCTTCTTTTCTGGATACTCACTTGAAAAGATAATACGCACGATCCGTTGCATAGATTCGAGTGTCTCCCCATGAAAACCAATAAACCGTCCTGAGTCTTCTTCTGGTAAGCTCAGCGTCACCTCTACCATTTCTCCTTGATCATCTAGTTGCACCTCAAGAGTAGTAGGATCTACTCCACAGTGTTCACACAGTTGTTTGACAAAACTATCGATTGTCATAAATACGTCCTTTCTGCAATTCTATTTTCTGGCTACAAAATCTTTAAGCCGAGCGTAGTAGAGTGTAATACCACCCCAGCCAGATACGTGCCATTGTTGAGCAATACTAAAAATTGTTGTTACTACCCAGTAGAGCGATAGCCCCGCTGGAAAGTTGACCGCTAGTATACCAATCATTACGGGCATTATGAAGATCATCTGCTGTTGCATGGATTGTGCCATCTCAGCAAAATCTTCTTCTTTTTTGTTTTCTTCTTGAACTTTTTTCTTCTTACTATCGTTTGCAACCAAATCTCGCTTCTCCGCGCCAGGAGCAATCATTAATGAGAGAAAAAGTTGTGTTACACCAGCCAGAATCGGTAAAACATAGGTTGGATCTGGGTTATTGAGGTTCAAACCTAAAAAGAACGGATCTATACTCACCCCGTTGAGTTCTGGGGTTTTTAGGAAATTAATCAGAACGTGATAGAGAACATACGTAATTGCAATCTGGACGATTTGAGGTAAACAGCCAGCCATTGGGTTAACATTATATTTTTTATACAACTCCATTTGCGCTTTTTGTAATGCAGTATTGTCACCTTTATGTTTTTTCTTGAGTTTATCTACCTCAGGCTGCAACTTCTTGATATTATTCATCGCATGGAGTGATGAAGCAGTTAAGGGCCAGATAGCAAGCCGAATGAGAATAGTAAACACTATCAAGGCAATACCTAAGTTGCCAGTAAACTGATAGATCTGAAAAATAACGGTAAAGATTATGTCTGAAATTGCCTGCATAGCCCCTTTTTTAGTAACACGTCATTATACGCGAAATTCCTTTATATGTTCCGGTAATTATCCCCTCATGTTTAATTACTTGGATTAGGTACTGACTACAAGTGGGGGTGTGCCTACAGCGACTGATAGTACCACCAAATACTGAGGTGAGTATTGTGTGTCGCAGTGCTTTTGAAAAAGCAACTATCCACCATATAATTTTCATAACCACACCTTTTTAATCACACTCGCTATTGTACACTGGGTAGTCGTTTCTGTAGATCTCTAATCAAGTATGTAGCTACTTGCGTGATTTTTTCTTTTGGAATATTCCGTTGCACCACAATGCATACTTGTGCTTGTTTAGTTGCAATGTCGCGCAGATTGGCTAGTAAGGCGGCATAGAAGATGCGGCGCATATGATTACGACCACTCGACAAAGCAACAGCACGCTTTGGGACTACAACAACCAATTGTAGGTGTTCAGCAGGACGAAAGAAAACCGTACAAAAACCAGATTGAAACTTTTGAGCTTCGACAAAAAAATCCGGTATGGATCGTAGCGGTAGTCTATAGTTTCGAGGAAACATGCAAATTAAACAGCAAGTCTACTGCGGCTCTTATGGCGACGACGTCGTAAAACGTTACGTCCACCTACAGACTGCATTCTTTTGAGAAAGCCGTGTGTGCGAGCTCGTTTCTTCTTTTTTGGGTTCCAAGTACGTTTTGGCATAACAAGTTGTGTATTATATCAGACTAACTGCTAACACGGAATGGCATAACTATATATCTAAAACCTGGGAGCTCTTTTGCTTGAAAAAGAGCGGGTTTTAAGCTATCATTCATACTCATCTGAATCTCCATCTGCTTTGCAGCTTGGAGAAAATCTAAAATATACTTTGCTTTAAAGGCGATCACACCACCTGGTCCAGCAACTTGCACTGACGGGACTTCACCAGAAAAAGTTCCTAGAGCAGAGGAAGTAGCTTTGATCGTAAGGTTTTCAGGACTTACTTCGCACTGCACAATGTTTGAGGTATCTCGAGAATAAATTGTTGAACGCTTGACCTGTTCTAAGACTTCATCACCTGCGACGGTGAGTTGAGTAGTAAAACTAGCAGGAATAATTTTTTCGTATGGTGGATACTCACCTTCCAACACCCGTGCGTAAATTTCGATGCTATCGAAGGCAATAAAGACTTGTTTCAAGCTCTCTGAGACAGTGAAAACCACGGTTTCAGCTTGCATTTGTGCAGAGATACGACAGACTTCCGAAACGACACGGGAAGGCAGTATAAACTGTATCGGTTGTTGTTCAGGTGGCGGTGCAAAATCACAAACAGAGAGTCTAAAGCCATCTGTTGCCACCGCTCGCGTTTTTTCAGCATCAAGAGAGAAGAGCACTCCTGTCAAGAGTGGTCGTGCTTGATCTGCAGACGTACTAAACAAAACAAGTTGAGACACAACCTCTACCATATTTCGAGTAAAGATAGCTTTTTCTCCAGAAACCTGGGGAAACTGAGGGTAGTCAGTGCAGTCTTGGCATTGAAGTGAAAAGTGTGTGTGTGCTGTCGTGATAGTTAGAGTGTTTCCTGTAAATGCCATCTGAATCTCACCTGCGGGGAGTGATCCAATTATTTCTCGAAATTCTTTTCCTGGTACTGCTACTTGCCCTTCTTTTTCAATCTGTGCAGCTATGGTAGCTTTGACCCCGAAGTAGAGATCTGTTGCACCCAACGTACAGACATTCTCACTAACAGAAAGTAAGATCGAAGAGAGAATAGGTACCTGCGGTTTTGAAGGAATTGCCTTTTGTAGGTACGTAAGTGCGTTTTGTAAATTTTCTTGTAACACGATGATCTGCATACTATCTATTATATATAAAATAGTTGTAGTAATAGTAGGGAAACCGCTGCGTGTTGAAAACTGCCCTTATTAAGTCTGGTAGGTGAACGTGCATGATGTGTGAAATGTACTCAGCTCCTCTTGTTGAAAACTTCTGTGGATTGCTGTGTAGACAATTGTTGAAAACTCAAAGTTGTAAACATTCTTCTATTTTTGTGCACAAACTGTTCAGTTGCTTACTGACAGTTTATACACATAGTTGTGCACATTTGTGGAAAAGTTTTGAGGTGTATGCCTCGTCATCTGCAATAACTTGAGGTAAATAACACCTACTAATAGTGTGTTCTAAAAAATAACGAGGAGTAATAGTTACTTTGAAATTGCTGCTAAGGTCATTTGTAGTGCAGAAACATCTTGCCTGATCTCGTCATTGAGTACCACTTCTTTCTCCACCTTTTTAACTGCGTGCAACACGCTTGTGTGGTCTCGACTAGCAAACCAACGTCCAATCTCGGTCAGCGGCATAGAAAGTTCTTTTTTAAGAAGATACATTGCAACATGGCGCGCTGTGACAAGGCTTTTTAATCGACTTGATCCTTTAAGAGATGACTGTTTGACATGGTAGTGATTGGCTACTGTTTTAAGCACATCAGCTGGTGAAACTTTAATACGGAGGCGTTTGGTCTCCACCTCAACCTGGAGTATATCTTCAATTAAATCCTGATTAAGCTCTTTTTTCTTGAGCTCAATTTCAGATCTTATACTGGTGATAATGCCTTCAATCTTACGGGCACTTTCCACTTTTGAGGCAATAATCTTGGCTAAGTCAATGGTAATTGAGATCTGCTGGGCTTTGGCTTTAACTAATACAATTGCGGTACGCAGTTCAAAGGAAGGCTGCTGAATATCAATCATCAAACCTGCTTCAAAGCGTGATCTCAGACGGTCTTCTAGAAGTGTAATCTCATGTGGTGGTCTATCAGAAGTCAGAACAATTTGGCTAAACTGCTTGGTAAGTGCGTTAAACGTATGAAAAAACTCTTCCTGCACAGCGTTTTTACCTGCAATAAACTGAATATCATCAATCAATAGAACGTTGGCACTGCGGTAGCGATCTTTAAAGTGGCTAGCTTTCTTTGTCTGGATAGCATGAACGATGTCGTTGGTAAATTCTTCGCCGGTACAGTAGATAATCTTTGCTGTAGGATTTGCACGGAGAATGTTGTGACCAATTGCATGCATGAGGTGCGTTTTCCCGACTCCGACCCCACCGTAGAGAAAGAGTGGATTGTAGGACTGTCCTGGTCTATTGGATACGGCAGTGGCGGCAGCATGAGCCATCTCATTGGTGGTAGAAACCGCAAAGGTATTAAAAACATAGTCTGTTCTCAGTCCAATCCCTCGTGCTTGCATCAGATAGCGCTCTTCAGCAGCATTGAGAAGATTGCTTTCTGAAAACAAGTCTTCAACTCGAGGAGATTGACTTGAAGTCAATGGCTGTAGTGGTTGTTGTTGAGTGTGTGTATAGCTAGCTTGTTGCAAAAATTGCTCACCTGGTTGTCTTGTCGGAGTAAATCCACCATTGGTTTGTTGCTCTGGTGGAGCCCCAGCATGATCAACAAATGAGGTACCTAAGTGAGGCTGCATCACTTGAGAAAATCCCTGTTGTTCTTTGCGAGTAGCTTTGAGTTTCTGAGGATCTCCAATTTGATATTGGACTTCACTAGAGCGTTGTAAAACTGTATCAAGTGCCTGTTTAATCTGGATGTGTAGGTTTTTCTTTAAGTTTGTGGAGTGGAATGCAGTAGGGCTTGTAATGATGACAAGGGCCCTGGATTCGTCAGGAAAAGAAATGTCTGTGACAGGATTTGAGAGAATCCAAGTGTTATAGACAGCAGGGGTCATGTTTTGCTGGAGAATAGCACAATACTGCTGCCAAATTACAGAAACTTCTTGATTGGTGAGTGGCGCTTGCATATATCGCTTCCAGGCTAAAAATCAATGTGATTTCTATTCTGATATAGAAGAGAATAGTACTAGAAGTCTAGTTATACACAGACTTATTCACAGTTGGCAAGGGGGAAATTATGGCTTGACGATACGACTTGGTGGTCGGTAGTTGTCGATTGAGTCGGGTGTATAGAGCGGTTTTGTGGGGAGTCCATACTGATCTAGTTCTGGTTCGGTTGATGGCTTGTTGAACACCGATGGTTGCGCTTGAGCTGGCTGAGGTTGTGCTTTTTGCGGTGCCGCGGGAGGTCTAGCATAATACTCCTGTTGGTTTTGTTGCTGTACAGCTGTCGCGGCAGGTGTTGGGTTGGTTGCAACTGCCGGTTGTGACTGTAGTCTCTGCTGAAGTGGGGTTTGTGAAAACTGCTGCTGTTGTGGCTGGGTGGCCTGTGTAGCAGTCATGCCATACCCACCTTGCAAGTTCTGCTGTGTTTGTAGTGCAGCTTCTGTACGTGCTCTCTCTTGAACTTTTCTTCGGCGTAAAACTTCCTCTGGGTTGGTGGTGATAAGAGTGTGTTCTTCTTCACTAGCCACCACGCGCAGTGCCACGTGGTTTTGTCCTGCAAAGAAAATTCCCTCTCCTACATCTGAAGTAACAAGCAGTTGACGTTCACCTTGTGAGAGATAAAACGTTTCAGCAAGAACAGGAATAGATGCAGTCGACTGTTTCATTAAAAATTGAATTGAAGCATTAGTAACGATCGCTTTCCCGTAATCGGTATGTAAAAAGTCTTCCACATCTTGGGTGATAGTGGTGATTCCTAGGTAGTATTTTCGAGCTCGTTTGACCATCGAAAAAATAAATGAAGCAGAGTCAGGATGCTTCATAAAGTACCAAGCCTCATCAATGATCAGCAAGCGCTTCTTGAGGTCTTTACGTACTCTAGTCCAGATGAAGTCTAAGATGATATACATGGCAATTGGCCGCATTTCATCTTCCATTTCCTTAACAGAGAAGACGGTCAGTTGGCTTTTAATGTCAATGTTGGATTTTTGATCAAAAATTCCTCGAAACGAACCTGTGATGAATTTTTCTAGGCGGGCTGAAATATCATCAGCATCTTTATTTTCCATACCCACCAGTGCTTTATAGACATCTTCCATAAGTGGTGGCTCATTCACTTGAGTAGCAGGATCTGGAGTAATACCTTTGGCTTTATAGGCAGCCACGAGCGCTCTATCAAGAAGAGCATCTTGCTGTGGGGTCATGTTGCCCAACATCACTTTTAACAGCCCATGGAGTGAAATGACTTTTTGTCCAAGTTCATTTTCTCCCTCTTCGTAGAGGTTCGCTAAATCGAATGGGTTGATTTTGGTAGATGAACCAAACGTGAAGTTGATGTACTCACCGCCAACTGCTTGTGATAAATCCTCATATTCGTGTTCAGGATCCATGACAATCACTTCAGCACCAAACATGAGTTGACGCAGAATTTCCAACTTAACGGTATATGATTTTCCTGCACCAGACTTAGCAAAGATCACCATATTGGCGTTTTCCATCTTAAAGCGATCAAAGATGACGAGTGAATCATTATGCTCATTAATGCCATACATGATACCTGTTTCCATCGTGAGCTCAGACGATGTGAAGGGAAACGTGGTCGCAAGCGAAGTCGTATCCATATTACGGGTGACAAGGAGTTTGTCTGTGCCCATTGGAAGGGTGGTCTTAAATCCCTCATCCATCTGGAGTGTGGCCTTTTTTGAAACAATCAGGAGTGCTCCAAGTGTCGATTGGACACTTTTAGTAATTTTATCAAGTTCTTCCTTATCTTTTGCTTGGATAGTGATGTAGAGCCCAAACTGGAAAAACCGCTCTGAACCTTTGGCTAGTTCTTCTCTGATAAAGCGAGCATCCTCGAGTTTCACTTCGGTGTTGATGTTGGAAATTTTACCAGCCCGAAGGTCAGATTGAATTTCTGCTTCCATTTCGGTGATTTTACGTTTAAGGTTGTCTAAGATTTCAGCAGAGTCGACAGGAAAAACAAACATAGCTGTTGTAATCTGGTGTGGATAGTTGATGAGTGGCCCAAGCCAGTTGGCGGGTACTGTGCGGGGGTATCCCGCAATAAAGAGCGTGCGTGTATAGGTTGAGTTAATTTTCTGATAGGTAAAGTCCACCTCGATTGCTTCAGGCGCAATAATATCCTGAATCGTTACCAGACCGCGAGAAAACTGCTGTAGTTTTTCTAAGTTTTTTTGTTCTTGAATTTGCTCAGGCGTCAGACCAGCGTCTTTTGTCTTTTTTTTGCCAAAGGGAAATGCTGGTAGGAGTGATGATAAATCGGGCATTATGTTTATTGTACTGGTATTTTACACCACATCAAAGAGTTGAAGTTATTTTATATCTCTGGCAACGGTGGTAAGTCTTGTTGTTGAGCTGCTTGGGGGTTAGGGGAGCGAGTTGCTACAGGTGGTTGTGCAGGTGTGGGAGGTATCGCAATACCGAGTGATTGAACCGTTGCGTTTAAGTCGGCTTGAATACTTTGCTCAGAAGTACCGTCCACCCCAGACAGAATCGACTGAGTACTTGATTTTACAGTGTCTGGTGGTGCGGTGAAAACTTCAGTTATTGGCGCGGCTGCCTGTGGCGCAGTTTGTGTCACTGGAGCGGGGGGAGTGTAGGCAGCTACAACTGGTTGCTGTATACCTTCTGTTGGTTGCGTTTGTGGGGCTGTGTATTCTACCTGTACATCTGGTTGAAGTGGTTGCTGTAGTGGTGTCTGAACTGGAGGTTGTGTGAATGTTGCGGAGGGTTGCGGTGAAATCTCAGGTGAAGTAAGCAGTGGCTCAGCAGCGATGTGAATTTCGGGGACTGGTTGTAGTGTCACAGCAGCGCTTTGAGCTACTTGCGGTTGTGTTGCGACAGGAGTCTCTGTTGGAGTTGGGTTTGTGAAAACAGCAGCTGGGGGAATACTTTGCACCATAGATTGTTGGATACTTGCCTTGACAAGTGGAGTACTATAACTCGTACTTTCTCCAATTTGTTGTCCTTCAATTGCCTCAGGGTTGTACCTGACGTAGAACAACTGAATGATTTCTTGTGTGGTGAGTTGTCTAGAATATAGGCCAATACGTGCAAACTGGGCAATTAGGTGATCTCGCTTGGGATCAAGTAGATTTTGTGCTTTTTCAATAATGAGAGATCTTTCAACGGTCCCAATATCAAACGCCTTGCTACCAGGTAGTATGCTAGAGGTAGCTAAAAATCCCATTTCGAGTGCAGTAGCAGGGATGACTACATAAAACTTCTTGTCTAAGACGTTTCGCTCATGAATAAGGTTGCCTACAAACTCGCGGTACATCCTAATCCGTCGGCGCATTGTTTCATTTTCAGCTTGAAGCTCTTGTTCCTGGAGAATCTTAAGATATGAAGTAACATCTTTTGTCTGTGAGTGAATAATAATTTGAATAGGGTAGTTGAGTGAGTTGAGTAAACCAGCATAGGCATACATGATGGCGTCTTGTTCCTCTTCTGCTAAAAGTCCAAAATTCATGGCATCTACTGTGAGAATAGTAGACACCGTTCCATCTTTCATGATCACAAAATTATTGGTGATATCATAGATGTCTAAGAACTGCTGGGTAGTGGATTGAATAATTTCAGACATATACGTATTTTACACTCTTCTGTATGGTACTGGCTTTCTTACCAGCCCGCAAGACAGGCAGTTGGTATTTTTATCTATTATGCGCTGCGTACCTCTAGTGGTTCTACAATTTTTCCTGTTAAGGTAATAGTCATTGGTTTGAAGGTATGACCATCTTTTTCTACTGAAACGATGTATTCACCATTTTCTAGTGGTGTCGTGATAAAAAATTGTCCCAATGCATTACTTTTTACTGCGCGAGAGACCACTCCTTGTGGAGTTTGTATCTCAATAATTGCTCCAGGAATTAGTTCATCTCGAGGTGTCAAAATCATTCCCACCAGTTTGTTTGGAGTGTTGGGTTTGCTGGGGAAGGGGAGTGATGCATTAAAGCGAACGGTATCTGTAGCTGTAAGTGAAGCTGTGGTGGGTGCCATTTGACTGATAAAAGCGCGCTCTGAGCTGTTGGTTGTTTGTTGGTGTACTAATGCTGCAAACTCATCTTCATTCACCATTTGAGCTACTTCAACTGGTTGTATCTCTGGGACTTGAATAGATTGCGCAACTTGTGTGGTATCAAGATACGCATCTTTTTTATTAGAAGTCTGGTGCTCTTGTGTAACGTTGGTATCCAATAGATAGGTGTCTGCGGCTGATCCCCCCAAAGCATTTGCAGAGAACTGTTCTTCAGGTACTACAGTCTCTGTAATCGTAGCTTGGCGCATACTGCGAATACGGACCGTTAAGTTGGGTTTATCCTTGATTTCTGACCGCTGTTCTACAACTACCTCTCGGACTGTTTGTGTTTGAAAAATATCTAAAATACTGGCCATCCGCAGGCGTTCATCAACTGTAAAATCGGACTGCCCCTCAAGTGGTGCTGTTGAAGAAATAAACTCTTTAATTCTTTGACGCCGCACCGGACTCAAATCAATTTCTTGTAACGTTGCAATATCAACATGATCGGCTTTGAATAAAAATGGAGCGGGGATATTGTAGTTGCGCTTCCAAAAAAACTGGGTGGGTTTATACAGAATACTAATGAAGGTAGAAATCCAATGACTCAATGGACGCTCCTCGATAGGTAAAAAAGCAGCAGCAAACCCACCACCCACAAAAATAAGAATAAGCGGCCACTTGATGATGGCGATGAGGTTTGTTTGATAGATGAGTAAACCGATAATAACACCTAGAGCACACTCCCCAAACTGTTTGAGCGTCATACTACCGACAATATGAAAGCGGTAGTTGGTAATATCTTGGGGTATTGGATGTTCTTTCATGGTTGGGCAGTCAAAAAATCACACGAGATCGAGTTTTATTTTATCATGATTGGTCAGCTTCTGTTTGAACAGCGGGCGTAATAATTTCTCCGTAAAACTGTTGACCTTGATTATTTACCAACTGCCCAGAAAATCGGTAGTAGGGGACAATACGTTTTGTGTCAGCACTAACCCGATACTCAATAGTAACCGAGCTCATAGAACCTGAAGTAATCTGCTCGAGGGATTCATCCTCAAAACCATCATAATGAGAGCTGATAATGGTCGCTTTGTCTTGTGCAACATTCTCAAGCGCCTGCGTAACTGTAAGGGTTTTTATTTTTCCATCTATTATAGGTGTTAAAAAGAACGGATGAAAGTTGGCTTTCTGCACCTGATTATCTGCATTTATTAAAATAGTAAGAGGATACTCTACTGATTTTTCTAGATATAGAGGATATGAATCAAGGGTGTATCCAAAAGGAATCTCTACCAAACCAGCATCAGTTGCCCCTACAATATCGCCATGAACGTCAGCTTCGCGATAGACAACTCTATTTTCAATACGTTGGAGATTACTTTCTGGAAAGAGCTCTCGCACAAATCTCTCTGCTGCTTGGAAGGCTGCTACACTATCTACTACTTCTCCTTGAACAAGAGGTATTTGGCTGGAAAGTTCGTAACTACCGGTCTGTTCTATTTCTTGCAGTGCATACTCAGGACTCAACCAAAGATTGGGGATTTCTGGATGTCGCTGGAGTTGGTATTTCTGAATAAGAGTGTTTTTGATGGTTCTATCTTCTATAGTGAGTGGAACAAAGTTTTCAGCAGTGGCAACAGCAAGCTCGGACGGGAAATTTGGAAGAGCTCCCACATAGGTGATTGTGTCAAAGCTGGTCGTACTCCCTTGATAGTTTCTGTTTAAAGTGGGTTGTAGGGTAATGGTTGTAGGCGTGAGCCATCTGAGTGTGTAACCGACTCCAAGTAACACTGCAGAAATGAGTAAAATTAACTCAAACCAACGTGCTGTTTTCTTTTTTTCCAACTGAGGTTCGTTTAAATTGCTCATAAGTTCCTTTATTTGCAGCTTCTAGTTGGTGTCCCAACGGTTGCGGTCAGACCTCCAGGGACGATATTTCGGATGCCAAGTCCAGGATCTCCAGGATTATTGCGGTTATTCTTTAATTCATAGTGTAGATGGGGACCAGTACTGTTGCCAGTACTACCCACATAGCCAATGACCTCTCCTGCAGCTACAGGTTCAGCATTTTTGCCTTTAAACTTCGCAGCTACGCCACTTAAATGTGCAAAGAAGACAACTCTTTTTTGTCCTGTACTATCACCAGGAATAACAAACTCGAGGGTTATGAGGTTTCCATATCCTCTTCTATCAAAGTCGCGATCATTGATGCTGCCTGGAAATGGTGCATAAATTGGAGTACCTAGAGGCGCTCCTATGTCAAAAGCATCTGTTGTTGCATGTGTTGGGACAGATTTCATAAATGGATAGGTGGTTAGGACGCCAGTCACTGGCCAACAGCCAATTTTAGGCTCACCAATCAAAACATTTGCCGCAGCATTAAATATCTGATTATTTTCAACTATGTTGCCAGTAGTATCCATCACCGTAAACTGAATGCTAAAGGTGTTAGTGATATACGCGTCTTTAAATTTATTACTAATCGCAGCAGTATAGGTGATGGGTGGCGCCTGAGTGGTGAGTACTTCTGTTGGGATTTGAGAAACAGCGAAGGTAGAGCTGATAGGATCTGAGGAAGTCTGCTCTCCAAAACTTGAAAAGGTATCGGTTGCCTCTGTTATTTTAATGGTATACCCAGGTTTTGGTGCAATAGTAACCGTGTAGTTGATGGTAGTTGCGGTATTGTTGGCAATTTCGTTGGGGTTATTGCCTTTGTCGGGTGTTTTGGTGACTGTTACATACTTTGCGCTCGCTTGTTCTCCTGTACTGGTAAAGCCAATTTTTCTAAACGGTTTGGTGGGAAGATTGACAAGGAACGCTCCTGCAATAACAGTAATAGTGAGTAAGGTGATCAAAAATACGGGGGCAACTGCAAGCACTGGCGCGAGGAGGCCGATGCCACCTGCACTTAGAAAGCCTAAGCTACTGGAAGTCGTGGCAGTCGCAGTTGCTGGAGTGGAAAAGGCTTGGGTAACTCCACTTTGAGGATTGTGTGCTCCTGCTGATTCTGCTTGGCTTGCAGCTTGTGCCTGAGAAGGTGTTTGTGTGGTAGAGCTCCTCGCTGTTGCAGTTTGCCCTTCATTCACACTAGTAGTACCACCATTTTTTGCTGCTGCAGAAGCACTATTTGCTTCTCGCATCTCACTCAAGCTCTTATAGCCAGCTGCTGACTGTTCCGAGCCCTCAAATCCAAAGGGATTCGGCGGAGTCCTGACTGGAAGCCAATTGAGCCCAGGAAATAGTTTAGCTACACCCAACGCAAGCGGTAGACCGTAAAGTAAACCAATCGGGCCACCCACTATAAAGGAAGCAATCATAGTGAGTGCGCCAGGAATATTACCAAATGCATACAAAAAAGTAGCTGCAGCGGCTAGCCCTACTCCAGACCCGCCGGCTATCACAATTTGTCTAAATTCTTTGTTATTTATCAACTTCTGGCCAACTCTAGCAATATTTTTAAGCTGCAACGCCCAACCTGCTGGCCCGGCTACTGCAGCAGCACCGTATTCAAGTAATTTTGAGCCAAGTTTTTTTGTGACAAGATCTTTAATTGCTCCTGAGGCCATGCTGTTGAGTCCCGCAGCTCTGGTTTGTGGAGAGAAATCTCCTCCAGATGCTGCTGGGGCACCGGCAGCAGTTGCTAGTGCAGCAAATTCCTCAGTTTGTGGCGCAGATAGTACGACTCTGTCATCCATGGAACCAACGGACTGTGCTAGAACAAGCTGTAAATCTTCTGGAGTTTGTTGTAATTGTAGTGCAACTGCAATTTGTTGATCTTCAGGAAGAACAGTGTATTGCGCTAAAATTAATTCATTTTCTAACCGTTTTAAGTTAACGATATCCTGATAAACCTCAGATTTTTGGATGGTTGGTCTTTGTTGAGTCTCTCCAAAATCTAAAACTCTGAATTTTCCCCTCCAAGCTGCTTCTGTAATTTTATCAACATCACCAGTAAATCCTACAAACTCTAGTGGTACTGCAAGTGAATTCTTGTCAGCAACAGGGTCAGTACTTTTACTTACAATCCGCTCTCTAATTGCTGGAGGAATTGGTATGTCAAAGAAAATATATAGAGCTGCACGTTGCTCTGTTTCTAGCGGTCCCCAAGCGTGACCAGCGACAAGTTTTGCAGCTTCAATGCGATGCCTTATTTTTCCTCCAGTAACAGCAGCAGTTTCTTCACTTCCATTATGTTCTACGCTATGTGCCATGTTGCTGATTGCAACCCTATGCACCTCAAGTTCTAGAGCTGTTTTTGGTATCTCTGGGATGGGTAAAAATCCAGTTTGGATAGCTCCTTCTCCAGGATTAATGTTAAGCGCACGAACACGTGTGTACTCGATTAAAATTTCACGGATTGTTAGGTGATTTGTATCAGTAATCTGATCAGAGGGGAGCGCAAACATCATCCCCAAGAGTTTTGTATCCAGTTTAGAGACCATGTCTTCAGTACCTGCCTGTCCATGGGTGATAATCATGGCATCCAAAATATCAGAGGTTCTTTTGAGTGTAATAGGAGAATCATCTTTTAATTCAAATGCAAGTTGTTTGGCAAAAACGCCCTCGGGATCGGTCTTTTTAATATCATCAAGAATGAATCGAACCGAGCCTTCGTCATATAAAACCTCAAATTGAACACTGTGTTTGAGGTTTTTTTCAAATAGAGCTTGTTCAGTCGTTAGCCCATTTTCTTTATAATATTTAATCAATTCTTGGTAGAACTCACCAAGCTCCTTTCTGAAAGCTGGATCACTATTTAGAGCTCTAATAATTTGTTCAAACAGTTGTTCTCTTCTATTTTGGTTTAGGTACAACTGTAACAACTCATCATTTGATAATGTTAAAACGTATGCATAAACTTTAGCCTCAAGTTTTTGTTCTGCTTCTAAAAATTCTTTTTCAAGTTTAGGAGTTTGAGTAATAACACCGATACCAATTGTGCTTGCAGAGAATAATTCGTATTTTGCGTTCTCAATTGCCCAGGTAGTTTCAACCTCAATTCGCTCAAGTCTATCAAAGTTGGGTTTACCAGTAGTTTGCAAAAATGCATCTAAACTCGAGGTGAGTTCTGCATTTGTTTGTATTCGTATGGAAAGATTTTTTATGTGACGAATGAGACTACTGGGAGACTTTGTGATTTTTTGTAGCTCAGTAGGCGAAAGAGAGGCTAAATACTCAATAGCAACTTCATTTATTTGTCCAAACAGCTGTGGGGGGATTGTGTTGTTTCTTAATGCTTCTTCTGGGAACACCTGAGCCATGGCTCCCCAAATAACGTGACCAGCTTGTTTGGGAAGTATTTTTTGTTCAGCAACAGTAAGTGTAACACCTTGATTGGTGGTGATTCTTGTAAGTTGTTCAAATGAGGGTTGTATGGGTGGGGTAGGAACATCATTCTCAGATAGAGTTGGTTCAGAGTCTTCAGGTATCCTTACTTGCTGTGTTTGCTGTTGTAATTTTTGTATCCACGAATGAACTTGTTGCTGTATCTCTTGGAGTTCTTCATTCTCAACAAAATTACTGAGGTATGTTGTTAGCTCAGTTGTTAGCGCATCTGCTGTGGCGGATTGATTCTGAGCAAGTAAGTAGTCAACTTGCTCACGCATTAATTCTTGATAGACAACAAAAAAGCCATTTTCACCTCTGCCAAAGAGTCTAGCAAGAAGTCTATTATATAAACGAGCACGCAGAACAGTTTCACCTGCACCACCAGAGATAAGTGATTCTATTTCTTCATCAGTTAACTGTAGGGAGTTAATCTCAGTTCTTAGAATCTCAAGAAGCTCAAAATAATGGGCTTGAAATTCTGGAGGGAGGTTAGTAGCATCTAATCCAGCACTTCTAAAAAACTGATCTATAAGATTTACTTTAGCAAACCCATACAAAAACTGTTTTTGTTGTGCAATTTTTGCAGTTACATCACGATTGGATGCAGTATCTGTATCAGTAGTATCATCCCCAGCACCTTCTGTAGGATCACTATCCATTACATCTTCGTCGTGATCATCATCTAGTTTTGGTACCACGGCAGAATGCAGTTCAGATGCTTCTGCTTTTTTAACCGATTCCTCTTGAGCAGTTATCACCTCAGGGCTAGAATTTTCCCAGGCTACAAAAGCTAGTTCAATAGCTTCAATCAATGATTCAATTTCTTCTACTTGGTACTGTAGCTGCTCTTGAGATACATACTCATCAGATCCAGTCGGTCCCCATTCTAAGAGTTTCTTAGTGGGATCATGGGTATTGGAGTACTCACTTAAGTATGTAGTAGGAAAGTTTTCTTGAAGAGTGCTCGCAATGCCTATCAAAAAACTCACAAAGTCAACAAAAAAGAGCAACGTTTTTTGTTGACCTCTAACATCATTGTCGCTTGGTAGTCCATCGTACGCTATTAAGGTCTCGTCTCGTACAGACAAACTTTCGCTTTTGAGCTGAAAGCGGATATTTAGTTTTTGATTGCGATAGAGCTGCAAGATTCTATTTGCCTGCGTTTTTTCATATAAACCGCGCAGGTTTTCAAAAACTGACTCAAGGTATTCAAGTTCACGCTTACTATAAAACCCTAAGTTTTTGATTTGTGAAACTTTAACGGGATGTGTGTCTACATTGGTTGTAGCACCTGCTTGATATACGACTTCTGGTTTTTGTTTGAGGTTCAAGTCATCTGCCATGGGAGTAATTATACCTGGTTCTCCACAATTTTTGGGTAGGGAAGTGCGGCAGGAGCCGTGAAAGTTGCGACTTCACCGTATCAATCTGAACCCACTTGGTTTCCCAAAATACTAAGCTGCCTTGGTATTCAGCTGCGCTGCTTTATAGATAGCAAACAACAAGACTAGTGCAGCAGCCACTTGGGTGGGAGCTAAGAACGATTTGTAGACGACTGCGTCAAGTGCCACCGCTAGCATTGGAAAAATGAGCTCAATAATTGTGGTAATTTTAGCTTGTGTCATTTGTAAACCTTTGTAGTACAGATAGACCGCCACCATACCCGTCGAGAGGGCGATCACCCCAAAGCGCAGTACCTGCGAAGTTGTGATGCTAAAAATAGCGTTGATATCTGAGAATAAAAGAATTGCTATAAACGAAAAAATAGTCGTCAGCAAGAATCGCAACCCAGTGGCCATTTCAGTTGAGTGGTCTTTGAGTAGTAATTTCGAAAGAGCGGTAGAACTGCCCCAGGCCACGGCTGCTCCGAGCGCATAGAGTGCTGCCGCAAGCGTGCCATCTCCTGTCTGGAAGGAAACGAAGCCATTTTTAAACGTCACAAAAAAGGCAGCAACCATCGCGAGGCCTGCCCAGTAGATGTACTGGCGATTAATTTTTTCCTTCAAAAGTACTACCGCTGCGGTGGTTGCAAAGATAGGTTGGAGCTTTTGGAGCAAAAAGACCACACTAAAGGAAATAAAGTTGACTTTGGTTAGGGCAGTGGTAAACCACAAGGTGCCCAGCAAGCCACTAAAAAGTGCGATTGCCGAAGCTATAAGTAAGCTTTTTTTTGAAAATTTTTCAGTCCCGAATCTCTTCCAAAGGACGGGGAGGAGGAGAATACTACCAATTAAGTGCTCATAGAAAACGATAATGAGCGGTGGGAGTGCAAAAAGTGACCGGCGCACAACACCATCCAGAGCCCACAGAATAGCCCCAACAGCCACAAAGACTGGGCCAAGTAAAGCGTTTTGTTTGGGTGTAGTGGATGTATCTTGGTTTTGTGTTTTTTTGAGCGCCTGTAAAAACGCTGATTGTTTTGTCTCTGCTTGTTGTGCGAGATGGAGTGGCGTGCCGATTCTTGGAGAAGTATTTGCTCGTGTCGATTTTTTTGCCATATATCCTTGAATTGTATGTGTCAGTTTTCTGCTGAAAGAGCTACTCTAACAGCTGCAATATCTTTTTGTAGTTGTTGTTGGAGTTCTTCTAGAGAGTTGAAGTGTAACACAGGTCTGATGAATTTGCCCAAACTAAACTGGACAGTTTGCCCATAAATTTCTGCACTAAAATCTAAAATGAAGATTTCAAGGACGTTGTGCGTTTCCCCTTTTACCAGCCGGGGGCCAAAGTAGAGGGCTCCAAGATATTCTCTGTCTACAATTTTAAGTCGAGATGCATAGACGCCTTGTGGTGTATCTTGCGGTACGACGGCTGGATCAAGGTTTATGGTGGGAAAACCTATCTTTCTTCCAGATTTGTCGCCGTGGGAAACTACTGCTGGTGTCCAAGTACAATTACGGTTCATCATTTGTTGATTTCAATGAAACTTAGGATACAGTTTTTTTCTCTTGGATACCTAAAGTTTTGCGTTCTGATTCTGAAAGACTATGATACATTTCATCTACAAGTTTTTGGTCAAGCTCCAAATGATCCCGTTCCATCAGTGTTATAGCTCCAAATCGCTGTGTCCCATCTGGATCAAAAATTTTATTTATATGCTGTGGGGCGCATTGTTGTAATACTTCAAACAAAAAGTTTTTTTCCACGGACTTTTTAAAATATTCATTGCAGTGTTTTTGGTCCATCAACTTTAATATTTGATTAAATGCTTCAAATTGATTGACTTTCCAACCCTCTAAAGTCTCTGAAAGGTTTACGCCAAATTTTTGCAGTAGGGGAACAATTACTTTGTTTTGAATAAGTACATTGGTTATTTCTGTGATATTTCTGGTCCCTAATAAGATGTCGGATCCAATAGTAATCAATACTAATGGCCAGATTCTATCAGGATTTTTCTCAGATTCTGATTGTGCAGATATAGCTTGTTCTGATGTGATCTCTATAGATTGTTCTACATTTTTTTCTTGGGCATCGCTTAAGCTATTTGTAATCTCTTTTGGTAGAACATTCATAGTTTCATCTGTAAGTTGTCCGTCTGTACTAAGTTGAGTTGCATTGAGAGTTGCTTCTGCAAATTCAATAAACTTTTTTTGTCTGCTACTTATATTTTCAGCTAACGACTGCAGTGCAGCTTCTAGTTCTAAATCAATAGTAGTAAGTTCTCTAATTTCTTCAGACCGCAACACGGCTGCATCTGCTACAGCAAATAAAAATGAATTTGCTACAACTTCATTATTTTCAAGTAAAGAACTTACTCTTTTAATATCTTGTACCAATCCTTCTGTTGTAATAGTTTCTTCACGTTTTAAGAAATATAATTTAGAAGAAGATTCATCAATCAGGACTCGCTTTCTAAGTTGTTCTATTACTGAATTTTGAAATACTGTGGCAGCAATTGGATCTAATTGGGTTGTATAGTCAACTGCATATAATAAAGCAGCAGCATCTGCCGTAGATAAGTCTAAAGCAGGATTTAACATGTCTGAAGGTTTTGAAATTTCTTCTATTTTCTTTTCTATAACATATTGAATTATTGCTGGTGGAAGTTTAGCATATACTTCAATTTTACCTAAAAATTGCTGCTGAGCTAGCTTATCATCAGACAACTGTATTTGTTGTTTTTCTTCAATAGGGCTCTTTTCTTGATACAAGCCACTTTCAGTAGTATCTATTACTTGTAAATATTGATCAATTTGTATATTCTCACTAGCCATGTCTTTTTATTATAGCCATAAAATTATAAATGAATAGATCATTCTCTCATATGATGTAATTACTCGTTTTTAGAGTAGAAAAATGATATAATTTGTAGCATGCAGATCGAACAACAAGGTTTTTCTGTCGAAAACAAACAAACGTATATTGATTACCTAACCTCACTTATTAATGCGGCTGAGACTGCTGTCCGTGCAGGGCAGTTTGAGGTTGCTGAGACAAATTTTTTGGAATCATATGATTATTACAATAAAATCCGAAGAAATATTGGTAACTTTACAATTCCATCTCCTCTCGTAGAACGTACTATTGCCTTAGCACCACGTATCCAAGAAGGAATGACAGAATTACTCTTAAAAAGAGTAGAAATAGCATTGAACAATAATGATCTTGATTATGCTGAACAAACTTTAGCTCAATTAAACAGCCGTATTAAAGCAATCTCAAATCAAAGAAATTACCAACTTTCGGCAGAAGTTTTAAATAGAATTCAAGACGCAACAAATCGGATTGCAACGCTGCACGATCAAAAAGCAGATCAATTGGGACAGACTTCCTCGCCCCAGCCTATTAATACCGTAATCTCAACTCAAGAAAGAGTTATACCTCCTGAAAATAATTCTCTTAAAAATATGATTGCGGTAATTTCAAACTTAGTAAGTAGAGGTAATGTTATCATTTCTGCTCACTTGAGTGACTCTACCTTAGTACATTTAACTCAGGAAGAAGTGATTGAAATTCAAGAAATACTAAATCAAGCAAACCCAATTATTTTAGATGGTGACCTACTCATACTTCAATTAGCAGCTCCTGCTGAGATAGCGCAACTGCAAACTGCTCTAAACGCTCTAAAAAATAGAACTGAGAGAATTCAAAATATTCTAAATAAGAGAGTTGTTAAGCAAGGTCGAGACGGCATGGAAGCTGGAAGAGATAGAAACTTTCTAATTGAAAGGGAACGGCTAATAAAAATTTTAGATGACTATAAATTAGTTGTTGCTGAAGCACAAGTGCAACTACAGAATGATCCTTATGCGGTATTTGACCCTCGTATTGAGAGTAAAGATACAGGAGAACCGCCTTTAGTTACTGTAAATCAAGCTGCTAATGACTTTGATGAAGTAAGTCAGAACTTGCCTCCAAGCGAAAGAAGAGATCAGCGAAGAATATATCTGGTTCCTGCACGTAACTTTATTCAGGATATGTGGTCGCTTGTTCGAGACATAGATTCCAAACGATATACCCTATGGAAAGAAGCCAAGTTAAATCCAGAATTTAAAACTTTCTTACAGACAATTTTTCCAATAATCGACGGATTGCTTGATACACGCAGGCAAACAGAATGGTTGAATGCAGTTAACACAGGCTCGATAGATCAATTAGAAGATTTCTTACTCAACATAGGTGAAAACTTGTCGTTTGACCAAGTTAATAGTTTGTTGGCAGAATCACGATCGTTTAACGAGAGACTTATTGCGATGAGTGATGCACTTCCTACAGAATATGCTTCTATGTATCCTGGTGTGTTGCAGCAAGAGTTTAATAGCAGACAAACTTTTGCTATTGATTATCTAACTAATGACCAAAAGTCAAAAATTCGTAGCACATCTGAATCCATTAAAGTATTTATAAGCAAACTTGAAACGAGAGTTTCATTCCTTACGGGAGAGATTGCCTTTGATCCACGGCGAATGTGGACAACTTTTGGTCAAAGTAGAAAACTGTGGGGCCCAGAAAGTGATGGTAGAGCCCCTGAAGATGTTAGGAAGCTAGAAATCCATATTTTTAATACACTTTTGGGTAATGCTTTAAATTATTTATGGAATAATCCACTTGATCATGGAAAAGCAGGTGAGGCAAAAATCAGAAATTGGCCAATTCCATATGGAGAAAGAACAGTGACTTACAGTGAGCTGATAGAATCACATCCTGATAATCCTCCAGGCAGTGCACGTTTATTTAAAGAACAAGTTGATTTATTGGCAAGAGTCTTGAGTGGTGCAACTAATTGGGCTGATGTTATTAAAGCTCAAGGTCCATTTGAAAAAGTAGAAGAGTTCTTTAAAGCAAATGTTTTTGAAGGTGAACACTGGCATGCCATGTCTGAGTTGCCGGCTTTAGGATTTAGAAATAAGTTTGACAGAGAGCACCAAGATGAGGAGCCCGGATTGGGTGAATTATCTTTCGAAGCACTCAGTTTTTATGAAAGATGGAATTCAAAATATGTATTTGCTACTGATTCAGAAATTGCAAATATACGAACTAAAGTTTTAGCTGATATAGGAGCAAAAAAGATAAAAATTCCGCCAGAAAGCGACATGAAAAATCTTGTTACTCAGCAAGATCAAGTTCGATTCCAAAATTCGATAAGACGATTGGCAATAATTCCAAGAAACTATGTTGAAACATCAATAGATTTAGGTACGTCTGATTGGGTGCAAAATATCGTTCCAATTGAACTTGTAATTATGTATCGCTACGCAGCAAAACAAAATTACGATCAGTTTAAAAAAATACTGATAGATGCAATTGTAGAAGAAGGCATATTAAATGATGTTGAAAAAAATAAGCAAAAGAAGTTTGGTATGTTTCCAATCAGTGAGTTCGGATTGGAAAATAAAAATTTTGAACACATGCGTGCTGAGGTAGCTATTAGAATTGGTTGTTACTGTTTAGGGATAGGTGAATATGAACCTAATATTAATGGTTTAAATGCTGGTAAGTTAGTTGGGGAGTATGTCAGTGACAATCACCCTAGCTCTAATCATCATAATGGATATTCACCAAGAAAAAATAATGTCGTTAGAGATTTAACAGAAGTGGAGCGTCAACAAGCACTTGAAGCAGGTAAAGCGGCTGAGCTCATTGGATTCGATGCATATATAGCAAATTTAGGCCCATTGTCTGATGACAACATCTTAACTAAATCAGAAATAGTCTCTACGCGTTTAATGTTGACAGCAAAATATAGAAATAATTATAAAACTTATCCTCGTGCCGGTGTATATGTGGAGGGTTTTGCAACAGTTAGGCAACTTTTGCCCAAATATTTTACTTTCCTAGGTCTTAATAACATGTCGATAGCTAAAATGGTGTCTGATAGAACGCACAGAAAACACGCTAACTGGATGGATGTTGGGTCTCGAGAACGAGGCAAATTAAAGGACTATGTAGAAATTTTTGAATTCGCTAAGGAAATTTATCCAGTATTAAGTGGTGGTATTGCTACTGTCTTGGGTGCAGATATTTTTAAGATTGCTTCGTTTGAAACGCCAAAATCATTATTTGCTGCTGCTATAGAGTTGCAGCCAAATACTGATATGATCAAGAAATTAATTGATTACTCAGATCAAAAACTAGGTTATTGGTTGGATCGTATGGTTGCCACAAAGCGCGATGTTGATAGTCAGAATAGTGTTTATGATCCAAATATTTGGAGAGAAATTGTTAGTCCTTTGGATCCAAATGTAAAAACGGGTATTTGTTCGCCATGTGTGTTAATGTTTAACCTCCCTCCAGAGACTATGCACAAGATTGCTTTAGAGATAGCAAAGTCAGAGAAAAAAAATAACGTATATAGGGTTGAGTTTAGAAAAATTATTATTTCTATTGCAATGATAGAAAGTTTACGTAGAACAAACAAAACAGAAATAAGACTTGAAGATTATGTAGCATTGCGATATATCCTTACAGGGCACATTGATAGGTGGGCTGCATTTAAATATAACATTAGAAATGCAACGCAGCTTATTCCTAGAGAAGCAGACGCGTTTAGATTTACACAAGAAGAATTTGATCATATCATCAGAGAATCAGGTCTTGTACTACAGCACGAGTTGGTTGCTGCAATGCAAGAAATTGGAGGTGTCCCCGGTTAATAACAAGTTGTTTTTGTACTGTGTAAATAAAATTAATAGACTAATATTTTTTTCTTGAATTTATGCAATAAGTTGCAAGTCAACTGTCCTTAAATTCTTTCAATAACAGAGTTTCTTTTACTAGCAGTAATTGATGTTACAATTGGAATAACCACCTCTTGAAAAGGCATTGTGGGTAAAGTGTGCGATGCTGTATCTTCTTGAAGAAATGCAATCCTCTCATTATTCGGATTAAGATTATCTGTGAGACCTACAAAAACAGTATGAATCTTTTTGAAAAGTTTATTCATAGGTCTTTAATAACTAGTTTATAAGCGTTCAACTCTATCATTTCGTACATCTGCTTGTGCGCCAGCACTTTCTGGAGCAACTATAGGAGTTGTAGCTGTCGGTGGTTGTGAAGTTGTGCTTGAGCTTGGTCGATTATTTCTTGTAGCCATAGTAGTCGTAACAACATTTTGCATTTCTTGAAGACCTTGGAAGTTTTTGCGAAGTGACTTAAATCCACCTCCAACTTTATCTATAATAGCTCTTCCAGGTCCTAATGCTGTAATAGCGGCAATAGGAGCTGTTGCTCCAGCTGCTGCTCCTTGTGCTCTAGAATACCCCCATTGAGGTGCATATTTCGCGCCCAAAGCTGCTGTAATTGGAACTGCTGCTGCAGTCCCACCCAAAATAGCACCTGTTTTTACAAGCCCTCTACCGCTAATTCCAAATGGTAAGCTTGTTCCATCTGCTGCTTTACCACTCCATCCAGCTTTTAGTCCTCCCCATGCAAATCCAGCTAACATACTGCCAATACCACCGTCACCAGCTCCTGCCGCTTTCTTAACTTCCTTCACAATATCTGGTAAACCCAAGATAATTGCCAAACCAAGTAGTGGGCCAATTAGGTCTGGAGCAGTGCCATTTCCTAAAAGAAATGGGGGCATAAAACCACCCTCAGATCCACCACTTACCGTTACTGCTGCAGAACCTGTTGTCTTGCCAGTAAACTCAATGTAGATGATCAAGAGTAATAGAACTGTCGGGAAGGCAATTAGGTTACCAATAATTCCCTTGAGCCATGGCCAGAAAACGTCCTTGCCTGGGATTGCGCCAAACATCAAGATAAGTGGGCTAGCCACTACGTACAAAATTATTGCTGCATATGACTTGAGTAACTCAAAAAATAGTCTGATAGCGCCAATTAATACTGCAACAGCTAGTACTAACGTCAGCGTTAATCCTCCAATCACACTAGTGATGTAGGTTGCTAGATTTGAAGTGTCTGTCGCAGCAGACAAAATGCCCTGTATCAAGTTAATATTAAGTCCAGCCGCCTGAGAGTTCATGTTGGCGTGGAACAGGAATCCAATTAACTGCAAGATACTAAAGTTTATTAAATTGGTTCCAGTCAATGTCTCTCCCCCCATATCAACCTTGATCCCTTCAAAAAGCCCCACAATCAAGAACATAAATACATACATCATATCTATTAGAAAGCCTGCGATTGCGTAGGAAAAAGTAACTAAAATCAAGCTGATAATTACAGACGGAATTGCTTGCTGAGCAGTTACAACTGCCTGGCCACTGATACGTTTGCGCAGCATAATCATAAAACCGATAACTACAAAGATGGCGATAAAAAAGTAATATGCAACATTACGAAATACTTTCCACAAGTTTAATACTGGATTAAGTGAGGCAAAACCCAAACCTTGCGCATATGCAGGCTGAGCGAATCCAGCAGTATCCATCACATCGGCTACGTAGGTAGCAGTATGCGCAGGAGGATTGCTGTACATATAACTTGAAAGCTGAATAACATTAGCAAATATTCCCCCCTTGCCAGAGTCGCTGGGATTTTGACTATTTGTAGCATCTCCGCTAATGCCCCCTTGAGCAATATCCTGTGCCCACTCCATGGCTGCAAAGCGGGTGGTATACCGAACCAAACATTCTAAGGAAGGTGTGTCACAGTTTTGCACTGCTTCTTGGTACTGTGCGTATTCGTCCATGGAGTACTGGTACCCATATTTGTTGTCTACAATTCCATTGCCATTTGTGTCTACGGGGTCAGCAGCAGTATTTTGTGCAAAAACGGGAGCAGCAAGGGCTACTAAGGAGAGGCTGCTAACAACAAAAAAAAGCACTAGGAGTGAAACCCGTTTCAGCATGGTACGTATAGTATACCAAAACTGGAGCAGAATGTGAAAAGTACTTCTAGACAACAATTGGCATAGTGTGATAACAAGTAGTAGTACTTATATTTTGTTTAAAAAAGAGATCCTCATGATTGATGAAACTGTCACAAATCAACTCCAACAATTGCTTGATTCTGCGCGCAGTATCTTCATTATGTATCCAGCAGAAGCCTCTCTGGATCAGCGAGCGGTAGCTGCTGCTTTGTATCTTGGACTCTCGCAACAGGAAAAAGCAGTCCAGCTCATTTCATCTCGAAAACCAGAAACGCAGGAGGCAACTGCGCTTGCTGGTTTGGAGCATACCATCCACGAAATCGGCAATCAAAACCTCACTATCAGTTTTCCCTACTCTCCAGATCAAGTGGACAAAGTGAGTTATCACATTGGTGAGGAGAGTAAACGCTTCTTCTTAACTATCAAGCCTAAACCTGGTGTATCGCCGCTTGAAACAAGCACTGTCGAGTTCTCATACACTGGGGCAGCGGTCGATGCAATTTTTCTGGTTGGGGTAAAGGATTTGGAGAGTTTGGAGCAGTTGTACTTTGGGTACGAGCAGCTCTATCAAGAAGTACCAACAGTCTCGCTTGCGATGCATACTCCGTCTTTTGGTACCCACAAAATTGATGCAAGTTCAGCTAGCTCTCTGAGTGAAGTGGCAGCTCAGTTGCTCCAGCAGCTCTCTGTGTCACTTGATAGTGATATAGCTACCAATCTGCTGGCGGGGATAGAGGCAAGTACGAAGAACCTCTCTTCACCAGCCACTTCAGCTGAAACCTTTGAAACGGTTGCCAGGCTTTTGCGCGCTGGCGCACGACGAAGTTTTCGCAAAATAAAAGATGAGGAGACACGTACTCAGCAAAATGGAGCAGTGATCCACGAAGTAGTCAGTGAAAATACAGCAAAACCTCTAAGAACACGAGCGACTAAAGCTGCAAAGATGGATTCACTTAATCCACCAAAAGAGTACATTCCTGGGCGGTTGATGTAGTCGCTCGCCAACAGCCGCACACATTTTTCATTACGGATTAATACAAGTGGGGTATGGATAGCCTGCTGGCGCTGGAACTGCTGTTTTGTTGGCTCGCTTCACCAGCTCGCCCCATAATCGCCAGACATACTCGGCTTGTGGCGCATGCGCATTCCAGATTTGGCCGTATTGGTTGTCTCCCCGTTGTGAGAAAGCCCGAATAAAGTCTGCTTTATTGTCTGGATATCTTTGTGCTCCTGTCCATAGTAGTAAGCGGCAAGCAGCATCTGCGGCAGCCGGGATGTTTTTGGGCGAACTATAATCAAATCCTTCTCTTGTGAAGGTGGGGGGCTGGTGTAACATACATTGTCTTACGCCACTTGCATTTGGTTTCCACCATAAGTTCCATGAGCCAGTAAATTGAAAAACTCCAGAAGCACCAGTTGAGTCATTTACAGCACTATTATCGTAGGTTTGGCTTTCTGAGTTTGCTACAGCCAATACTAAAAACGGGTCGCAGCCATGTTTTTGGGCAGCTGCCATAATTGCGTCCCAAAGCTCTTGTGAAGGTGGTTGGAAAATTATGTTTTTATTGTACCAGTACATAATCTGAAAACTCGAAATATCGGCCAAATCAGCTGCAATATTTGCTCCAACTGCTACCTGGGAGATAGTTGGTCCACCACAAGCATCCAACAAGAAATCTTCAGTACTGTCACAGTTTTCTAAATACTTGTGTGTCAGAGCTGCAGCTTTTTGTAACTGCTGCTGGATGGTATGTGTCCAGTAGCCCAGTTTAGCTCCCAGTACCCCAGTTGGCTTTGGTTCTTCGCTTGTATCAAGGCGGAAGCCAAATGATTTGGTGGGGCACTCTTCATGCGGAATAAGATCACCATTAGGAGCGGTTTTGTATATTGTCCTACAATCAGTTTTATCTTCAAACGAGTGACTTATCTCTCCGCCAGTGAAGACGACGCTGCCATCCTTCATCTCCAAGTACTCGTACTTTTTGGATTTCTCACGCAGTGCTTCTATCTGGTTGCTGCTGAAGAAAGTGCCCGAAACTACTGCCTCAACTGTTTTGAGATCATAGCCGGTGGGGTAGACGATAAACTGGCGAACAGTTCTGCCTTCTTCTGAGTTGCCAAAAGCACCTTCATTGCCATCGACAACATGGAAAATTGACTTGAGACCCCAGTGAAAATCGCTCACTTTACTGTTATTGGTGTCAGAGTAAGTGGGGTCAAGTGGCGCATTGGCAGAAGGCATGTGGGTATCGTCTGTAAATAGGTTTTCTAAGATAGCTACTCCCCAATCCTTCTTAAAAATCCGTCCAGCATCACCGCGGGGGTCAAGTTTGCCTGGATCTAAAATATAATCTACCGTCTCAAAACCACTATCACAATCGAGCTTAAAGAGTTGCTCTTTTTGAGTGGCCGTCAGCCGATCATCATTGATGTCTTCATTTTGCTTTTCAATGAGACTTTGTGCATTGATGATATCGACTAGTGCCCAGGACAGTGGGTCTAGACATTGTTGTCCGCCAATGCCAGAGAGTTGACACTCAATCTCCATAGTTTGGTCATCTTGTGGGATGGATGCTACATAGCGTCCCATGTCGAGTAGTTGCTTGCGCTCCGCATTGCCGTCTTTCTCGAGTTGCTGTTTTATCTTTGAAGGAATCAGCACATCTCGGGTCAACATACCAGGATCATTAAAGGGGGTATGGCCGCTAAACGGTTCGTTTTCAATAGTTCCTTTGTTGGTCAAAATATCGGGTACTTTAAAGGCAGTAACCAGTACGACATGTTTGGGATCAGGGCCTTCACCCAGCGGTCCACGGCGTGGATGTTGGAATAAGTTCATCATTGATCTTCTGTTGGGGACGATTGTACGGATGGTGGTGACTAAAAATGCTAGACGGTAGGCATTATCAATCTGGAGTGGCAGGTGGAGCATGCCACGGCGCAGTGGGGTGTTTTCTCCTGCCAGCAACTTGGTGCAGACATTTTCAAAATCTTTGGAGCCAGATGAGTAGCTCTTAAACTGCTTGAGTAGTTCTTCTACCGTGAGCCCAGAGTCGGGTACTTCCGTAGCATAGAGTGCACAGGCACTGGGGTCTTCCAACTTATTACACATCTCTTGGCGTTGGTAGAGAGAGAGAGCTGACTGCACGCAGCGCTGATTGTTGGTCAAGAGCGAGTTGATTGCTCCAGACTTCAATTCTGCTTCTGAGTAGGTGGGGGAGTTTGTTTGACCATGTCCGTAAAAATCTTCGAGTGAGCGCTTGAGTTGTGGGAGTCGATTCGCATCTCGTAAGACTGGGACGAGGGACTTTCTATAGTCTACTGTCAGAAGTGAAACAACACGGTCACCAATAGGGTTGGGGCCGTAGGTTCCCGTAAACTTGCCAATGGAGTTTCCTCCCAAAACGCCTCCATTTCCACCAGGGCTATTGCGGACATCGAGAAACTTCTTCATGGCATCAGCCCCATTTTGGTCAAGGATAATATCAAAACCGGGGCCAGCACAGCGAGCTTCATACCCTTGTTTAACGAGATCATCACGGATGATATCTTTGTTTGAGGGGTTAATACCTTTGATGGGGTGGATGTAAAATTGGTCAAAATCATAAGGAATTGTTTGATAATTGATGTTTTTAGTGGGATCGGTGCCATCGGCATTCAGTTTTGGTGGTGCTTCACCAATGTAAAAAAGTTTTCCCTGTTGTACTGCCTGTTTGGCAGCCTCGATTGAGAGTGCTTTTTCAGCGGGATTGTAGTAGTGGGCGGAGCTAATGGTAATATTGGAAGGGGAGTTGGTGTACTGGAAGTGTGATTGTCCCTCAAACTGTACCCCAGGACTATCACACTTAGTAGTGTTTTCACTTGCTTTTTGTCCATATCCCACTTGTCCACCAAACAGGCGAGCAAAGGCTTCCCCTAAGTTTTTGTAATCTTCTAAGATAGCATCGTCTCCACGACAGTGGATTTCGTTTGCTACCTCAGTGCCCCAATAGGCAGGGTGGTTTTTGAGTGCAGCCACACCAGCTGCCTGAGCATAGAACTCGTTGCCAGTGTTGCGAGAAGTAAATGCTTGGAGGGTTTGTGGGAACCACTCAGATCCTACTTTAGAGGGAAGTCCAGGACTGCCGTTACTATAGTCTCCCACTGCAACTAAGATTTTTACTCTAGTGCCCTCAGCAGCATTGAGTACTTTCTCAACACCACCAGGGCCACCGGCCTTTGCAAAGATGCGAACGACCGTTGTTCCACAAGAGGTGTTCAGCCATTGTAGGTGGGCTTTTATTTTTTCAGGACTGTGCGCGCTGCCACCTGCATCCCACATATTCACGCCTAGGAATTTGCCTGGGTTTTCAGATGCCTTTTGCTGGAGAACCTTGCAAATCGCTTCACCATCTGGGGTGCCTTGGAAAAAAGCATAGGGGTCGCTTGCAAAAATCTGTCCGTTTCCTTTATTGCCCGAGTACTGCCATACCAAGTAGCCTTGTGCCCCAACTGCAAAAAAATCATCAATTTCTTTTGCCAAGCCATCGGCTACAGACTGAGCCTGTGCTGGTGCACGAAGTGAAAATAAACCAAATAGAAAGATGGCGCCCACAAAAAACAACCTGAACAACTTCAGTTTAAACATACCTTGTATTATACCTAATTGTCGCTAACTCGCTGGAGAAGATTTTACTAACAAAAGACTGAAAGGTGCGCTAAAACTACGGACTTCCAGAGCCACCTGGATAGGTATCGCCTTGTAACCCTCGATTGCTTGAAGGAATAACGATCTTGGTGAGGATATCTATACCAGTGAAAGAAGCTAGGAGCCTCAAGACAATAAAGCCACTCAAAGCCACAATGATACCCACCACCATAAAGGTGAAGGTGTTTTTGGCTGTTTCGGTGCCTTTGGAGTTGCCACCAGACAGGAGGTATCTAAATGATCCAACAATAAACATTACAAATCCAGCTAAACCAATGACTGTTAGGATAATCGTGAAGATATTGGCGAGTAAACACTGAACTCCTTGGAGTGTAGCCACATCGGTGGCAATAGTGCTCTCATTGAGTTTATCTGGCCCCACACAAACTCCTGTCCAAGCCTGGGTCTGGGCATAGACTGGGGTGATTACAGCAGCAAAAATCGCTACCGCAAAAATAAATCCGCGAACAAAAGTAACTGCTGAACGAAAAAATGAGTGCTGCTTCATAAGTACTACTCGAGTGTATTTGTATTCTAGTTCTCTATTATACTAGATTTTTGCTTTCTAGAGTGAAGATTTCACAAACACATACCTCACTCAAGTTTTTACGGGTTGATACGTTTGACGGTAGAGAAGATATCGTTGAATGAGTCAAACCCAAGGAGATATGCCACGAGCTGAGCCAAGGCATAGGCAGCTGAGAGGATCAGTATGCCTACCAGTGCTGCCACGATGCGTTGGCGCGCTGCATCTACTTTGCCTTTGTCACCACCTGAAGTAATCCATTGGAATCCTGCCATGATCAAGTTGAAAAGAACAAGCAGCAAGGCAATTGTGATAATGAGTTGGAGTGCAAAGTTGATAAATGCCCCAAAGTCAGTGGTGTACCCTTGTGGAGCTTCAATGGGTGTGCCAAAGACACTACTTCCTGTTGCTGAGTCGGTGGCGCTGTTGACTACTACAACTTTGCTAGTCGTGGTTGCTGTAGTACTAGTTTCTGAGTCAGTACTCAGGTAGTACGTGTCACCATTTTTGACCAGTTTCAAACCACTGGCAAAGGTGGTCTGAGTAATACCCAGTAGGAAAGTGAGGGTGATGATAAGTGCGTGTGTGAGTTTTCGCATAAGTTTTGAGAGCTGTTGTAGCTCTAGCGTATAGTATACAGGATCAATCAAGTGGCAAGAACCAAAAACCCCTCCAAGAGGAGGGGTTTTCTAACGAACGTATTTAAGTTAATTATTTGGCTACATTAATCCGCTGTACTTTAGTGAAAGCATCACCTAGACCACCAAAGCCGAGCAACCAGGCGACGAGTTGAGTGAGCGCGTAGGCAGCAGCTAAGATGATAATACCAATGATAGCAGCAGTAATTTTATTACGTGCAG